>JBMYTV010000004.1:0-86835 GCA_049604715.1 Patescibacteria group bacterium | reverse complement strand
AAAACGTTCTTTATTTTTTGGTTTTAAATAACGCTTAGATATCCACCATTCAAAAAGAAAAGATCTCAAGAATTACTCCTCAAATAATTTATTTTTAATCTGATATGTAATATTTTGAACTCTATTTTCACGCCCAATCTCTCTGAATGCAACATCAACCACATACCAAACACCCACTCCAAAAATCAAGAGGATAATAGCATATATTGAGATGGTCTTACGCACCGTCACCGTCTGTGTTGTTATTGTTTAATGAAGCTAACTTAGTCTCAAGCTCTTGGAGTTGATTCTTGAGTTCTGTCATCTTAATTTCACGATTAACCATAAGCTCGTTCATCTTTTCTGACTCTTGATATTGCTCTTTCAGTTCTTCTTTTGCAACTTCAATACGCTCTTGTTGATGTACAATTTGATCCTCTAACTCTTGCTGCTTCTTTTTCAAACTTTTTTGCATAAGTGTAAATGCATCGACCAGCTTATGGGTGTCTTTATCACCGCTATGGGGTAGTTGTGTTTCAAAATTCCCTTCTTCAATTTGTACAGCAGCATTTGTTATAAGCTTCAGTGGTTTTGTAAATGTATTGAGCAGGTAAGTTAACATCAAAAGAAACATCAATAAGAATATTCCAATGGCATACAAAATAATATATACTATGGTATTTGTCTGATACTGGATCACACTTTTTGGTACCACTTTTACTAAATGAAAGTGCTTATCATCCACCCCATCAAGCGATACCTTGGCCTTTATAAAATAGTTATCCGCCGACTCAATGACCTGCCTATTTGCTGTTAACAAATCTCTTGCCAATTCTGGGTAATCATTATAAACATTCTCTTCTGTATTGAGATCTCTTGGACTACCCCACTCTTTTGTCGCCACTGAATGAGAAATATAATACCCATCCTGGTCGATTATAAAGAATAAAGTTTCGTTATTATCTTTTTTAACATTTTCCAAAAAATTACCCAATGCCACATTAATAAACACCACAGCCCTATTCTTAAGTCCCTTAGCATCATTTACTGGCATTCCATACCTGATAACTGGCTTGTGCGGTATCTCAATCAACGGAGGCGAACCCTCTTTATTCAGGTCAATTGCTGAAATATAATGTGAGCTAGGCTCACGCGCCATACTCTCAATAAAGTAATGTCTATCAGACTTGTCCTGTAAGTCATTACCTTGCACTATTTGTATAACACCATTATGATCTACACGAACTAACTCTTTCCCTGTCTCATCAATCATACGCATCTGAACATAATCCGTGTGCTCAGTGGCATATTGGTAAAATATTTGCTCTAATCGGCCTCGCCACAAAGTAAGACTAGAACCATCAAGTGGATCTACACCGCCATTGTCTTGGGCTCTGATAATCCCTTGAATCGGCGGTAAGCCACTGATAATCTTGATATCATTTCTGATTTGAGACAGCCTGAGCTCAAAAACGTCCCTTGTCAACAATACTCTTTGCTGATAATTATCTAGCTCCCGCGAAATAATAACATTTGAAAATGTGTAATTAACAAAAAAAGAAAGGATAACAAAAATACCAATGACAGACACAATGCCCAGGATAACTATTTTTGTATGTAATCCCATTTTTGATATATGCATATACTACCTAGTCTGAGTTTTTTTAAATACCTCTATCTCTTTTTTGAGCTCGATCATTTTAAGCTCCCGTTCAACTGCAACAGAGTTAATTTTTTCTAACTCGTCGATCTTTGCTTTTAAAGTGAACTCTAGCTTCTTCTGGGCAGAAATATCTGTATGGGTACCTACCATACGATAAGGCTTACCCTTTACATCCCGTATCAAGTGACCACGAGATAAAATTGTTGCATAGTCACCATCTTTTCTTCGCATGCGAAATATCTGCTCGTAATCATCGCTGTCACTATTTTTGAAAAAATCATCAATATATTTTTTTGCAGTTACCAAATCATCTGGGTGAAGTAATTTTTCCCACTCAGCAAAAACGTTATTGATTTCTTTGTCCTTATACCCAAGCATTTCCTTCCATCTAGGAGAAAAAAACACCTTATCGTCTTGGATAAGCCAGTCCCACAACCCATCACGTGCGCCCTGCAGTGCATACTCAAGACGCTCTTCCAGATTCTTACGCTCAGTTATATCACGAGATACTACTATAATCTCTCGGATCTTACCTTCATCATCATAGACAGCACGATGTGTTGATTCAAACCATATATATTCACCATCTTTACGGCGTATGCGGTACACAACCGTATTGACTTCATTAGCCTTCAGGTCAGCAGCGTGTGACTTTTGTACATTTGGTATGTCATCTTTATGAAACAAATCGTATGCTGATTTACCTATAAGCTCACTTGGCTTATATCCAAGCACTGCTTTAACCGAAGGGGTAACATATGTATACACTGCAAAAGAATCGTGACGCGAGACAACATCAGTTAGATTTCCAACCAACAATTGAAACTCTTCAAGCTTAACCTCCATCTCATACTCAAGCAATTTTCGTTTTGTAATGTTAGAAATCTGCGAAACAAAGTAAAGGGGTTTATTATTTTCATCACGTACAAGAGACACGCTCAAAAGAATCCAAACAATTCTCCCACTTTTATGAAAATATCTCTTTTCCATCTGATATGTTTGGATCTTATCATCTAGCATTTGCTTTACATACTCAAGATCTGCATCTAGATCATCTGGGTGCGTGATATCTTGAAATGTTTTGTTCATAAGCTCGTCCTTAGAATATCCAACCATATCACAAAGCGACTTATTCACCTCAAGCCACGCACCATCTGGCGCAACTAGCGCCATACCAATAGCAGCGGTTTCAAATGCTCCCTGAAACCGCTGCTCACTTTCTAAGTACTTTTTTTGTAAATCAGTATGATTGTCTGTCATCCTCCATACAATATTAACGCTGTATACTAATAGATGTAGTATTTTCTGACTCGCATGCTCCAACTGTCAATGCGCCTGTAGTTGATTTCACCATATAATATCCAGTTAGTGTAGCATCCCAACTACCACTACCATTCGGACTAATAGGTACAGACGCAAGATACCCCTCAGTTACAAGACCTGTAAGATCAACGCAGTTACTACCACTGATAGACACATCACACGGCGTTGCATCACAGCCACTACCTGCAGTACCGATCATGTAGTTAGTGCTAGTTGTCAAACTATCAATAGCTGATAAATAACTACCTTCATTATCAACCTGATCAACTTTAGATGCAGTCAAAACAGCAGAAATATCTGACCAGCGAGCTGCATCACGCGAATCACGAAAACGAGTCAAAGGATCCAGTGATACAAATGCAACAGCAGCCAAAATTGCGATGATCGCGATAATGATAAGAAGCTCAATGAGCGTAAAACCTTTAGTGTGTTTCATATACACGTATATTTTTTAATTATCTTGTTATATAAATATCTGTACTATTTTCTGATTCGCACGCACGGACTGTTATCTGCCCTGTGGACGAAGCAGTTAATGTATAACCACTAATATCACTCGTCCATGTACCATCACCTTCTGGACTAACAGGCACATCACTTAAGTACCCCTGATCAACCAGCCCTGACAAATCTACACAATAACTATCACCAGAGACATTTTCGTCACAAAAAGCATTTTGATCATCACATCCACTCGAGGTACTACCATCAACAATCATATAAACACTGCCATATGTAAGTGAATCAATGTCACTCAAGTATTCCCCTCCGTTATCAACCTGATCCACCTTGATGGCTGAGACAACCGCAGCAACATCTTGCCAGCGTGAAGAGTCACGTGAATCTTGAAAACGACGCAAAGGATCGAGCGCAACAAAAACTACTGCCGCTAAAATCGCAATAATAGCGATAACCAAAAGTAGTTCTATGAGGGTAAAACCTTTTTTTGTGTGTATAGACATGGGATTTTTCTATATGAATATTATATCATACTTTTTTACTCAGGTAACTGTTCAAGCTGATCAAGTGATTGTTGCCGAGCAGCATCGCTTTCAGAAACAGCGTCGTTATTTTTAGCGCTCCATGCAGCAACAATAAGCAATGCACCAAGCACTAGTATAGTTACTAAAATAATGATTTGCTTCTTAACTGACTTTCCTTCTTGGTCATCCATGCGTTTTGTTGATTTTCTTTTTTTCTTTGGCTGCTTTTCTGCTACTTCATCTAACTGCTTAAATGACAATGATAATCCATATGTAGACTCTAGCCCTCTTCGCGCAGAGCCAGCAGCAGCTACATACAACAAATCAACATGACCAACAGAAAATCGCGGAGTTGCCAGCTTAAGAGAGCGCTTCAGAATACTATCTAAGTATTCTGTAAAGCCTGTTAGGTAGGCTGTTCCACCTGTCACATGTGTTGATGTTATCTCCTCTGTATAAAACTGCTCAAAATGAATAAGATTTTTTTGAAGTTCTGCGCCTATCTTTTGTACTACATCAGCTACAGCTGTTTTATAGTCATCTGCACCACTAGTCATACCCTGTGATACTTTTAGTTGTTCAGCTTCATCAACAGACATCCCAAGCGCACTTGCTATACCATCAGTTATTGCGTTACCAGCCATATATATTTGCTGGCTATACCGCAGTCCAGATGAATCGAGTATAGTCAATGTCGTAGAGCTTGCACCACAGTCAATCACAGCTGTTGGCTCAGTTACTTTCGGAAACAACTCCCGTGCATGCGCGAGTGATACTGTGTCTAAATACTTTATACTCACATGCAGTGATGCTAGCATTGACTGCCACTGATCAAGTACCTTGCTACTAGTTGCAATGACAAGCACATCGGTCATCTCTTTTGTCTCTTTCTGCACAGTATACATGTACCTTAGCTCTTGTGGACGTAGTGGTACTATTTTCTGAATACTTTTTGGTACTGCCTCTTCAAGTGATTCTTTTTCTATATACGCATGGTCATAACGAAAAACATGAGTAAAAACTGCACTATCTGGCAAAATAAGATTTATATCTTTTATTTTTATTTCGCCTAAGCGCTCAGCTTCACTAAAAACATCATGTAAAAACTTTTTTACTATTTCAGGTTTTTTTATACGACCTTGCTTTATACTTCCCTTTGGCACTGCTTTGTGAAGCGCCACCTCAAAAGACACGTCCTTTCCCTTGCGACGTGCTGCTACTAGCTCTATAGTATCATCAGAGATGTCTAAACCTATTGATAATGATTTCATAGACATACGCATATTACTGTACGTTCCAAGAATCAACAGTTATAGTTGAAGCGCCAAGTGTTACATCTACCTCAAGAACACGAGAAAAAATATCAATTGTTCCTGTTGCGACTAGTGTACGCGTGGAACCAGCGCCCGTTACACTTAGTATACAAGAACCAGAGCCGATACTCAACGAACCTCCACTGTATGAATTGTCCGTACGAAGACGTCCTAGGCCTTCTTCAATGCAACTTTCTGTATATCCATGGACCTCTGCCGCAGCATCACTACGAACACCATGCTCAAGGGCTGCTATACCAAGCAAGCTTGTACCAAGTGAATATGTTAATGCTGTAAATGCAATAATAATAACCACTACAAGTAAAGCTAGTCCATTTTGGTTGTCAGGTGTTTTTCTCATTGTCTCAGTAAAATTGTTGATGTTGTAGTCAATGTATACTCAAAATATACATCAGACGCTCTCGCGCCAGCTACAGTCATAAAAATGCGCACACCTTCTCTATCGCCTGCTGTAACGTATTCCATACGAAAATCTGGCACACTCACTGTATCGCTCATAATAGCCGTGGTTGTACCACTTCCTTGTAATATAGTTACCACGCCATTGTCTTCAGTAAGCGTAATGGTTGTAGGCTGCTCTGCTACAGCAGCTCTATTAAGTACCAAAGTTGCAGGATCTGAACCAAATACTGAAGTTGAGGTCGCTATGCTATCTGACTCACGAATATATTGCTCAAGAAAACCAATTACTGCACGCGTATTATGCTCAACCTCACGCATAACAAACTGCTTGTTACGGGATTGTGAAATAGTTACTGAATACTGAATCAAAGTTGACGCAATAATACCCGCAATAGCGACATAGATAATTACCTCGATAAGTGTAAATCCTTGATTTTTACTTTTGCTCTTCATGCGTTATTTATAATTTACGGTTACGTCATATAGAATTGGCGTAACAGACCCATCGCCAGATAGTTCAGCACGATACTGGACCCATTGGTTATCATTCAGCGATGTAGGCACCATAGTCGTAGTTGATGTTGCAAAATACGTACCAACACCATCAGCACCCGTCCAGCTCGTCCAGGTACCAGGGGAACCACCACTATCAGGCGCAGTCCTTAACTGTAGTTGGATATCACAGCTTGGACTACATGACACATCTTCTGACCAGGAAATAAATTGCACTGGTGATGCATTACTCATATTAAATGCCGATGAAACAAGATACCCGCTAGTTTCATATCCACTTCCACCACCCAAGCCCTCACCCCATGTCACTGAGATGTTATCTAGTTGCACAAGCTGTGTACCATCACTTTCTAAAAATGCTCTGAAAAGTAGGTCTCCACTAGATGTAGCGAAGCCACTAATGTTAGTATTTACCGTACTTGCGGTATTGTAATTTGACGCACCAGCCGTAGCCCATGCACCACCGTTCCAGTACTGCCAGGTAGAGCCATCATCGTTTGATAATTGATAATAAATCTCTCCACCATTTTTTGTAGAGATTTCTGTAAAACTATTCCAAGTATCAACAGCACCTTGTGTGTATGAACTTGCTGGTTGGACGGTTGGCAGATCAGTTGGATACGATGCATACGAATTAAACCCAGAGAAATCAATACCCTGCACCCAAGCGGCAAAATTTTGACCAGAGCGCCGACGCTCAAGTCTTACGGTTGTATCTGCAGTATACCTTGCTGACATCATGGGTCGTGGAAATGCTCCACCAGTACCATTTTGAGTATTGTAGGAAAGTGCCATACGCGCCGTAGATGATGCTGCTGTATCAACAGTCACGTCTACTGTTAAGTTGCCGCTATCACCATCAGTTTTAAACCGATAATCAACTGCAAGGCTATCGTGTGTAAGTGCGTATACTTCAAAAAACTTACTATCCGTATACTCCATACCTACTGCTACACTGGTTTCAGATGCATTTTGATTTACCCCATCACCAAGCGTAATCACAACACCCTCTGATGAATCACCAATACCATCATCTGACGTGTACCCGACACCCCAAACCCAAGTATTGTCTCGCGCTACCGACGTTATACTAGCTGTGTTATACTCTCCTGTTGCATTTACCCCGTTACCACCATTGGTACCTGTGACTGTTTCTCGCTGTACTGTCCAGTTACTACCCCACTCAAGTACTTGCACTGCACTTTCTGATGAATTGGCAGTAAAATTCCGTGCCCATTCTATGGTGTCACTACCTGATGGGTAGATACGCACATGACATACATCATGTTCACCATTTGAGTTTTCAGCAGTCAAACACCCAGGACCATTAAACCCACCAAATAGCATGACTTGATTAATATCACTCCATGCAGTACCACTCGTATCACTGCCTGTAGCATTTCCTGTGCCATGTGTTACTCGTTGAATATCGTGTAGCTGAAAACCATCTGTTGTGCAATTACTAATGCACTCAATAACTGTCACAACTCCGATCCAATCATCAACACTATTTCCCCGTTGTAATACTATCTCATTACTCACTCCTGATGTACTCAGGTCACCAGTGCCAAATGGATCAGACACAATCATAGCGTAGTTTTCATCTGGACCACGGTTACTTCCATTTGTTCCATTACCATCACTACCTTGCACAAGGGTGAAATAATTTGATACCAAATCTTGGTTGAGCTGCAGTGTATACGTGTTCCCGGTAAACTGACCAGATCCAATATAATATTCTTGAACTCTGAACACCTCTCCTCCTCCGCCTGATGCTATAAGCTGTGCAACACCCCCTGTGACTTCTATATCTCCTGGATCATAAGTGTAATTACTAGGTGTAGTAAATGGCCAGGCATATGACTGCTCACACGATATACTTACTTCATCAAGCTGCACAAATTGGGTGCCGTCACTTTCTAAAAACGCCCTGAACAGTATTGAGCCAGATGATGTTGCAAAACTGCTTATATTTGTATTGATTGTTGATGCAGTGTTGTAGTTTGATGCACCTGCTGTCACCCATGCACTGCCGCTCCAATATTCCCAGGTAGACCCAGAGTCATTAGATAGTTGGTAATATATTTCTCCACTATCTTTGGAGGCTGTCTCAGTAAAACCAGTCCATGTGTCTACACCAGATGGTATGTAACCAGAAACCGGGTTAACAGATGGGTTAGAGGTAGGATAACTCGCTGCTCCTATCCAAGAAATATCAGTATTATCAAAACCTATTTCAAATGGCCCAGTACCAGGACCACCTGGAGTCTCAACCCATACCGCAAGTTTTATATAATACGTACCAGCAGCTGTAATGTCTGAAGACACATCAATGCTGCCACTTCCAGTCCAGCTAGCTGTAGTTGTAAGTTCACCAGATGACCATACTTCTTGTCCTATAGTCGGCTCTCCTGAACCAGCATCAATAAATGCATATATTTGAAATGTCTCAGGCGTTGTATCATATTGAGTCACAGTATAATCAAAAGAAAGTGTTGCGCTACTTGCTGTTGAGGTGGTGACAAGGGCATCATACCAGTATCCACCAACCTCATCGTTCTTACCTGATGGTACATTTATATCAAGCCATCCAGATGGATTGCCACCTGAAGCATTATGTGTGCCAGTTACATTCACCTCTCCACCACCTTCATCCCAATCAGCATACACCCAACCTTCACTATCACTTGTGTATGGGTAGCTATCACTATTACCACCTCCGCTAGACGAGACAAGTTGCGCGTTGCTGCCAGTCACCTCAATAAAGTCATTATCAAATGAGTAATCTCCTGATGAGTCAAATCGCCATGAATAATCTCCGCACCCAACACCATTGTTAACCAGTGATACCTCCCCTGCAGTGCTTACATCTACATTAGTATCATCACTATCATACTCATCACTACTACTCCAAATAGCCTGTCCTGACCCACCTGACCAGTCTGTTTGTGTCCAATCATTTGAATCCCAGTTTGTAATAAGCGCCTGCCTAACAACCGTCTGAGATTTACCAAAAAATGAATTCCATGTAACCGTGACAGTTACAAACTTACTTGTCTCGTCAGTATATGTACCCGGACACGTAGTAATATCATCAGACCCATCTCGACAAACATCTTCTATAGCTATAATACGTGTATAAGGCCCAATCACTTCTGTTGTTCCTTCACCATCAAAATCCCAATCGCTTGCAGAAAAACTAACTGAACTTGTCGTATATGTAAACTGATTCATAGCTTCATGCCGAAGAGCACGAAGTACTTCAAATCCTTCAGTCGCAATTCCTTCAGCCTGTGCATAATTACCTGCATACTGCAGCCCTTGAAAACCACCAAGCCCAAGACTAACTAAACTTGCAGCCACAAGCGCAAATAGCGCCATTGCAATAACAGCCTCAAACAATGAAACTCCGTATTTATTTTTTTGTATATCAGAAAAACTAATCATTGTGCTCTACAGCTCCATGTTCATTAATATACAAATCATGACGCCCGGAAATAGCATGACTTATAACCAACGTGGTTGTTGCACTTGGCAAACCACGCCCATATGAAAAAATAACTTCACTTTCCTCAGCAGTAAGTGTCACAGCATCAGGAAATGTAGTTACTAGGTCATAGTCAGTATCACGAGTTGCATATGACCCACCCTGAAAAACCGTAATAGCATGCGGTGCTATATATACACCATGCGAAGTGCTGTTTACCCCAGCCCTAGCCCTAATCTGAGCTGTATAAATATGACTTTTCACTTGGTCACGTACATCTTGCCGCTGGCTCACCAGGTCTGTATTACCGCTAATTGCCAAGCTACTACCAAGTACAATGGACAAAATACCCATAACAATAAGTACTTCGAGCATGGTCACCCCGCGGTTATGTATATATATTTTATAAAACGCGTTAAACCGGGAATACCGGCTAGCGCCGGATGTTACCGGTGATTTCATATATTGGAGTAATAATAGCTAGTGCAAGTGTTGCAACAACAGCGCCGATAATAACAAGCATGATCGGTTCGAGTGCTGTTGTGAGGCGCTTGGTGTTTCCCTCTACCTCACTGTCATAAAACGTAGCCAAGTACAAGAGTGTTTCATCAAGCGTACCTGACTCTTCACCGACACGAATCATACTAATAACAAGCCTAGTAAATAAACGTGTGTCATGTTTGTGTACTTCAGAGATGGTTCCGCCGTGTTGCACACGGTCAAGAACATCATGCAAGTGTTTTTGATAATAGTAGTTTGGTACAGTTGACTGTGTAATACGAAGAGCTTCATCTACATTCAAACCACTTTTTAATAAAAGCCCAAGTGTGAGAGTATACCTAGTGATATTAGCATCACGTACAATTGTCTTAAAAAGTGGCATTCTCAATAGCACCCAATGTGTAAATGGATAAACAAATGGCTTACGAATAACCCAAGGAATAGCTATCAAAAGAGCCACCACTACACTTGCAATAATGCCGCCATGTGCTCGCATGACATCAGAAAACCATAGAACAATACGAGTTGTTAGCGGAAGCTCTACTTTTAGACCGGCAAAAAGTGGTGTAATTTGCGGAAGCACATAATACGCCATTGCTAAAGCTAAGATAATAGCTGCAACCAATACCACTATAGGATATGTCATAGCGCTCTTGATCTTGGCATGAAGGTCATACTCTTTTTGCAATTGTGTTGCAATATTTTCTAGATTTTCAACCAATGTACCAGAAAGCTCACCCGCCTCAGTCACATGAACAAGTAAATTCGTAAAAACCTTCGGATGCTCCGCAAACGAAGCAGCTAAGCCGTTACCCGCGGCAACTGACTCACGCACTTCGCCTATTACCTTTTTCATCTTTCCACTTGCTGCACCATAAGTAATATCAAGAGCCTCAACAATACCAATACCAGCTTTCAAAAGCGTTGCTAAGTGCTTGGCAAATGTTGCTTTATCAAGAAGCTTCACACCTCCCAGTGCAATTTCTGTTGATAATGATGATTTTTTTACTTTACCTTTTTTCATATTATTTTATGCGATAGTTACACGCATAACCTCCTCAAGAGTAGTAACCCCGCTAAGGGCTTTTTGCACGCCATCTTCAAACATAGTATTCATGCCATTTTTGATAGCCAGCTCCCGTATGTCATCAGCATGTGCGTGCTGCATTACTGCCTTTCTTATTTCATCATCCATATGAAGTGTCTCAAATATACCAGCACGCCCTGCGTATCCTGTATCACCGCACACTGAACATCCGCTGCCCTTATACAAATGAAGATCATCAAGTGTAACTTTTTGTTTTTCAAGTACTTGCAAAAACGCTTCATTGTCTTTCAATGTATTGCGCTCAGCATCAGTCAAAGTATAGCTACTCACGCAGTTGCTACAAATCTTTCTTACCAAGCGCTGTGCAATAATTATCTCAACAGTTGATGCAATCAAGAACGGCTCAACTCCCATATCGCGAAGACGAGGAAGTGTGGTAGGCGCGTCATTAGTATGAAGCGTTGATAACACCAAGTGACCGGTCAATGCAGAGTTAACAGCAATACCTGCTGTTTCTTGATCGCGAATCTCACCTACCATAATAATGTCTGGATCTTGCCTGACAATTGCACGTAATCCTTCAGAGAATGTTAAATTTGTTCTCTCGTTTACTTGAATCTGCGTAACACCATGAATATCATATTCAATTGGATCCTCAATAGTTGCCACGTGCACTTCGCGCCTGTTTAGTTTATTCATCATGGCATAAACGGTTGTTGTTTTACCACTTCCTGTAGGACCTGTAACCAAAATCATGCCATGCGGGTTTTTTATTGCTTTTTCTACCTTTTTCAAATCACCTTCAGAAAAACCAACATCACGAAGCCCCAGCTGACGGTTATGCGCAGAAAGCACACGCATAACAACATTTTCGGTATTTTTTGTAGGCACTACTGAAATACGGATGTCATAAAATTCGTCACTATCATCAGAAAAACGATACTTACCATCTTGGGCTGCACGATGTTCATCAGTCCGAAGTTTTCCCAAAATCTTTATACGAGACAAAACAGAAGCGTAGATATCAGAACGAAGTTCAACCACATCATGCAAAATACCATCAATACGAAAGCGCACTTGCACTGTCTCACGTTCTGGTTCTAGGTGAATATCAGAGGCTTTGTTTGTAATGGCTGTATTGAAAATAAGTTTTACAATATCGATAATTGTTTCATCCCTAATATCATCATCGCCATTCTCCCACGCAGCATCAAGCTTTTCTATTTCAGAACGAATATCAGTTTGGTACTTTCGAAGTAATTCTTCCAAATCATCGTCTCCGGTATAGTGCACATCAACAGGCACACCAAAAACCTTCTCCAGCGCATACTGAGTGTTAATATTTTCAGGATCTGAGGTAACAACTTTAATAACATCACCCTTATGCTCAATTGCCGCTACATGCTGATTGCGCGCAACTATCTCTGGAACTTTGAAAAATATATCATCATCTACTTTTTGCTTTTCTAGATTTTGGTATTTCACCCCAAAATGCTCGGCTATTGCCTGGCCGAGTAGTTGTTTTGAAATAATATTATTAGATAAAAGGTAGCTATCAATGCTTCCGCCTTGTTCAGCAGCATGTCGCTCAGCTGCTTCAGCATCCTCTGCTGTAATATAATTTTGGCGTACCAAAATATCTTTTATTGTCTGATTGTTAAGTGGCATGAGATTGAAAAGGGATATTTATAGTCCCAAATTTCCGCGTACTTTTTCTACAATTTTTACCAGCGGAGTATCTGATTTTACATAATACTCTTTTGCGCCTTTTTCTTCAGCTTTCATTTGATCAACTTTTTGACTTAAATTACTCGCTACAAGCACTGGCGCTGTATTACCAAGCTCTTTAAGCTCATCAAGTACCATAAAACCATCCTTTTTAGGCATGATCAAATCAAGTAAGATTAGGTCTGGCTTGTGTTCCTTATAAAGCTCAATCGCCTCCTCGCCATTATGGGCTACATGAACAGTAAACCCTTCAGAAGACAGCTTCAAATCAAGCGCTCGTGCCATAGGCACCTCATCCTCCGCAATAAGGATTGTCTTATTCAGATCTGGCATAATGATATTCTAATAGTATTTATTGTATTATAACACATTTTTTAATTAATTTTTTGTTAAATCATGTACAGAACTATATATAATGAAAATCAAGCAATAAAATAATGGACAAAAAAAATAACCCCACTACATTGTCCAAATTAAGTGAACAATGCAGTGGGGATAAAACGGTCAAACACCCCTAGAGTTTGTTGGCAATTTCTGTTGCCATGTCATCAATTTTTTCATCAATCCAGTACCCGACATAACTTCGAGATGCACTAAACTCGAGCAAAACCCGGCAATCTCTCTCATCTCCACTAGGAGAGATTAAAGTGTACGAAGTGCGATCTCCCCAACGAGAGGGCTGATCCTGCAAGCACATAAACGTCAATGACTTTCTATAAGAAGTCAGGCTGTTTACAGGCCAGAGCCCCAGGTAAACAATTTCCGTACTATCAGGAAGCTGCACTTGTCTTTTTCTAATTTCATGAAAAAACTTATTTACAACATCTGGCCCGACATTACCAGCAAGTCGCAAATACCTGCCGTTATAAAAAACTTGTGCGAGCGTAGTTTCAGCTGCACCACCTGCAATTTCAGCACTCACGTCTTGGCTTGCCTGATTGTTGCAACTGAAAGCAAAAAATAACAACATCATAATTGCAACCAAAAACATAACTTGTTTCATGACTGACTCCCTGCGGATAGATTCCGCTTTTTTGAATTTAACAATTTATATAAACTGAATACCTATTGTACTACTGACTTAAACTATACTTTTAATGTTCTATATAAAGCCATATAATATATGATTTGTCAAAAAATGTCAACCCCTAAAACGCAGCACCCTACACTCCTCTACTAAAAATCTCCAATAAAAAACTCACGCAAGGTTGGTATTAAACGTGAGCTGTGCTGTGTTAATAGAAAAAATAAATGGACATTTATGGAAACTACCTATTTTTTCAAAACTGCGGCTGAAAAACTTGTATTAAAACTTCGATGTAGCCATGAATGAGTCCAGTGCCATTGTTCACATTTCCAATACAAATAACGAACTGAAGGCAGTGGATTTATGTCTTTATAGATGGTGCCCCAAAAACAGACATTTTTCTTTTTCCATCCATTAGGAATCAAGTGTGGGTGCTCTAGCAAAAAATCCAATACATTCGCATTTAAACAGTCCCAGTTATTCAACATTTCAATCATAGCCTTACCATAGACAATACTGTTTCTTTACTTAAAGAGAATTATCTGCTTGATAGTAACTCTTTGTAAATCCAAAATTCCCAGTCCTTTTTGATGCTCTTTTACTCGCCACCCACGTGGAATCCATGGAGAACTTTTGGTATTAACAATATACTTACGAGACATAACAAATACCCCACTTAACTTCTTACACAAAATATTATATAGTCGCCTGACTGTTTCTTTTCTAGCATGATTTAATTATACACTACTCAGTTCTATCATCCCACCTCCCCAACTAAAAATAACCCCTAAGGTAAGGGTTATTTCTATGGCAGGACAGTTCGGTCTAGAACCTGTCCCCTACAGTAACCTTAGGGCAAATCTAGAAGGATTTCAAGCAGGTAAACAACCCTTCTCGGTCGGGGTAAATGAGACAAATGAGACGCTATAAAAAGAGAGTATTCGATGTCTCATTCATACCTCGGTCTAGAACTCTAACTTCCCTATATCTTCCTCGCATCATACGCCCAATGTAGAAGCACTTGTCGTTGTCGCGGACGACAGGTCATATCACCTTTCTTGCAGTTCTTCTTGACCTGAGCAACATGCCTTTGGATAGCTTTCCAACGTTTGATCTGCCTAGCATCTTCTTCCGGCAAGCGCCTACCCATGTAGTACCTACAGTACCACTGAAACCAGCCTCTGGGATCATGCTTTTCATTAATCCAGCCTTTTTTCTGCCATATCTTGAGTGGTTGAGATGCATGTTTGTGGAAATAGTTGAGTGAATCATCGTGCTTTTCCGGATTCATCTTGGCTTTTGTAAACCAGTCTTTAGGAAACTCCTTTTTGCAGTCAGACATATAGTGTCCACCAAATACCCCTAAGTCAAGCATCTGCTTTGGCGTAAGTTCTGGCTTAAACACAGGATCAAAATTTTTGCCCACAGGTTCAGTGAGTTGATATTTATAATTCTTCTGCATCTTGTCATTCACAGTGATTGTTTTCTTTCGCATAAAACTTAAGAAATGTTTTTAGGTGGAAGCGGTATAAGCACGCTCGTTCTTTTTTTGTACTGCTGGTAGTTTTGATCACTACCCCATCGCTTGTCAGCCGCTTTTTCAAGTAATGGTATTCCGCTTACAAAAATAATCAGACAAGCGATATACAGAGGTCCAATTAAGCCAAGTACTGCCTGTCCGGTTGATAATCCAAAAACCGTATATACATACACTCCAACCCAGAGTAGTATTTCGCCAAAATAGTTTGGATGCCTGGAGTATTTCCACAATCCAGTGTCAATCCACTTACCTTTGTTGTTCAGATCATTTATGAATCGGTACTTCTGTATATCTGCAAATGCTTCTATGAGCAATCCAATCATCCAAGCACCTATTCCTATATATGCGAATGACGATATCTGTTTTGGATGATTACCAAAAAATAAAATGCTTGGTATAAGCACTGCCCATACCGTAAATCCTTGCAAGATCCAAAAGCGAATAAACTTCCAGAAGTTATTCCGCATCGTATCGAATCGTTTATCTTTTCCCGTCTTTCTAATTCGTATTAGCAAATACCCACCCAATCTCGCTGCCCAAATACTAATTATAGCCAAGAGAATCCCTGTAAATATATTCCCCGCACTGAGGATAAATCCATAGAGAGCTAATACTACAAACGTAATTGCATACGAAATATCTGTCAGTTTGTCAGTACGGAAAATATACGCAGGTATAAACATGAGCATGTTGATACCAAGTGCTATACCTAAACTTGTTAAGAGTATCATGCTAGTAATATTACAAATTACGAGTAATCAAATAGATTACTAAAAGAAATAACCCACCCCACCAACCAATATCTGATACTATGAGACTGACCATGATCTTGTTTTGCCACGATTGTGGCAACAGTTCTTTCTCTTTACCTTCTTGTTCTCGCTTTAGAAGATATGGACTGACTTTGGATGATAGGAAAATGCCGTTGAGGATAAGGACGATAGCTATTATTGTGTGAATTAATGGTATGCCTGTAAACGATTCACCCCGATAAAATATAAGCCCACCGATTATGGCAAGAAATATGCCAGCCCAGATCATGGGCTTGGTGACTTTGTGCGTCCTTGTAGTTGCTTCGGTCCAGTACGATGATTTTCTTCCGAGGAATCCGTGAATGTCAATTACGGTGACTGCACCTAGACCAATTACAAATCCAGCGAGGAATACAAATAGCCCCATAACATCAAGCCAATTAATTGAGAGCCCAAATAGCATAGTTTAAGTAGGTTGCAAATGATACCCAGAGGATGTATGGAACAAGGAGATACATAGCTGGTTTTGAGATCTTATAGAAAACAACCATAGTCCAGACAATTGCAAACCACAGGAGTACGATATCAACCAACGCCCAACCAGGATTATTTAACCCGAAAAAGATAATAGACCATATAGAGTTTAAAAATAGCTGGACACCAAACATTCCAAGAGCTATTTTCACTTTCTTTTTCTCCCAGCCTTGCTTCCAGACTAAAAAAGCAGCAATTCCCATGAGGGCATAAAGCGTTGTCCAGACAGGACCGAATACCCAACTCGGCGGATTCAGTGCTGGCCTCTCAATAGTTGCATACCAGTTAGGAATTGATGATGCGGTAAAGAGCGATCCTATAATTCCTGCGAGCTGTGAAATACCTATGGCAAGAATAAGTTTTAATATTTCTCTTGACTTCATGAATATATTATACAACTTCTTTACTCTTCTGTCGCAGTTGTGATAAAACAAGTTTCTTCAAATCTCCTTCCCTCTCGTAAGCCCTGAGTCTCCCCTGGAGGATACCTAATCTATAATGAATCCCATCACTCATCAATCGCCAGTTGGTATCTTTGAGTAAATTCTGGACCAACTTCTTAAGTTGATTTTTGCTATCATATTCTTCTCGATCATCTTTGCTTTCCCTGACCGTAAAACCTACTATTACATCTTTATCCATTTCTGGAGTGGCTAATTCTAATTTTATATAGCCATTCTTTTCAAGCTCTGGGGTCAGAGTGTTTTCTAATTGAACTAAGGTGAGTTTTTTGAGCTTGGCGACTTTATCATAAGTATCCTTATTCTTTTCTCGTTCTTTCATTTCATCAACCAAGTGCTTCATTTGCTCCATATTTGTTTTTGCTTGAATATACTTCTGCCCTTCTTCTTCACTTAAACAAAACCTAGCTCTATCTTTTTCAAAATCTTTATCTATTTTGGGTTTTTCTTTTTTAGCAGACAAATCTAATTCATCTACATTTGAATAATCGCATTGATTACAAGTCTCGGTAGTTATTACTTTATCTCCCTTTCTTTCATTAGAAGATTCTAGTTCAGTATTACATTTAGGGCATAAATGTACTTTTGGTTTCCATTCTTCACCATTATCAAAAAAAGCCCGTCTGGGTAGGCATTTGTTAGGACAATCATACATGAATAGTATTCTATCTTTAGAATCTTCAAGTATTGAAATCTGTAAATCTTTTAAAGTAACTGTCATTAATGTACTGCACGTTAAACAGCGTATTTCCTCTGAGGCTTGAGCTGAATTATATAAATCATCTCTGGCTGTATCTCTAGCTATCCATTCATCTATAGTTTTTTGTTTCTTGATGTATCGCTCTCCAGTTTCAAAGTACATTATCAGCCTATGAGCTGTTAGGTTAGCACTGTCTTTCTCTGTCATTTTCTTGCCAACTCTGTTCTTGATAGATTCGTTATATCTTGATTCTATCCCGCGACAATTTTCGACTGTATGACGGTCGTATAGGTCGGAGTAATATTGATGTTCTTTGAGATGAGGTTTCATGTTATTAATTAAAAAATACCTATTTTAATCGCTTAGAAGAACCTGTTATTTTATAACCAGATACAACTCCAGTATCTTTGATAAAATTTAAATGGTTCTTTATTATATACTGCAAGTTATCCATGCACTTTAATGCGTCCTCTTTATACACATCCAATTCTTTTAAACCGGTCTTAGGATGTACTAAATTTCCTGCTATTACAGATATCTCATTCGCTTTACGTGCAGCCGTTTTATTAATTGGATATTTTTTATGAAATAAGGCATAACTACGACAAGCCGTGGTTAACTGCTCAATACTTTTTAACTTTTTCTTTCCTTTATTTCTTTTGTATATCTCAAATCCCTTTCCAGATTTTCGTAATATCTGAATTAACGCCTGCTCTGCAGCAGTACGACATATCACTATCGACGAATAATAATAACCTAATACATAAAGTTCTTGGGCATGAGAAAATAGATCGAAATAGTTACCATCATATACTATTACCCCTCGATAGCGCTGCGAAACCGTTATATGTCGCCTCCACATTGCTGAGAGCTCTTTATCCAATCCATCTTTCCACCCACTGATGAAATCAGGTCTTTCTTTTCGTCGTAAACTCAGAGGCATGTAACCTCCACCTCGCACAGCAAAACTTCTAGAAATTTTAAAACTTTCCTCAAGCTTTTTGTTTTGCTTAAAATCAGCATCCCAAATCCACCAGTCGTTATTAAAGCGCCAGATGAGTATTCTAGCAGCATTCTTTTTTAACTTAGGGTCCTGCCATTTAATATCTTTAATATCATGTAAATTTAAGCTAATGTTTTTCCCCTTATCCGACGGTTTGAGTTTTTTATCTTTGAACTCAATTGACATTTGTACTTCCCCATCAAAGTAAACTTTATGCTTACCGCTCAAAATTATTTCAACACCAGCAACTGTGAAACCTTTCAGTTTCCTGTTTTTGAGCTCTGAATTTATATAGTCTAAATGCGCTTTATTAACAGCTTGACCAAAGCTATCATTAGATTTTATGTTTTTATCTGGTATAAAAATTGCCATACTGGTCAAAATTTTTTTAAGTATATGTCTTAACTATATTCAAACTCTATTGATCCGTCGTAATCACAGTTAGCAATGATATTACCTAGTTCGAACGTCTTATATACATCAACTCCTGGCACAGCTGTTTCATACAATGAACTAGCCCCGTTTTTACCATCTTCATTAGCACTATTCGAAAAAATAATAAATTCTGGATCCATTAACTTAATAGCTTCCTCATGAAAACCTGACTCATGTCCATGATGACCAGCCTTTAATATATGAGTATTTTGTATTAAAGAGCCGCAATTCTCAACTATATCATTCCAAACCTGTTCACGTCCGTCTCCGGCAAAAACCACCTTAATAGGACCAATCTTAAGCAATAGAGCATAAGATAAATCATCAATATCCACCTCGTGAGCTTCACGCTTACTTCCATCCTGCTTAGGTCCATGCAACTCTTTAATCATATCTAAAGTTGGCGACAATACACTGATCCTATCCTCACTATCATCCCAAAAAGCAAAAGGAGCAGTCTCTCTAAGAACATTTATCGTTTTCGGAGTTTGGGTACTGTCACTCCTCAAATGTTGATATGTGTCCCAATCAGCTTTATGCCAAGTATGACCGTCAAAACTTTCGGGTGCAAAGCCATGAATGACGTCCCAAAAATTTAAAATTTCTATATCCTGATCTGCAAAAATTTTATGTAATCCACATATATGATCGTGATGTGGGTGCGTGCAAATAAACCTAAATATAGGTTTTGTGCCGAAATGTAACTTATAGTAGCTAATAACGTCTTCGTATTCATCGTGGCTATCATGATGATTCATATCAATCATCATGATCCTTTCATTTTTAGTTTTTATTAAACGACCACTAGCATCAGTTATTTCTCTTGGAGGAAAGTGTATAATTGCACAGTCTCCGGCCCCAACATTTAAAAAGTGTATCCTTGTCATATTAATTAATATTAATTTGTGTTAGAAAGATATTCTTGAAAAAGTAGTTCTGCGTATTTATGTCCATGCGTATTTAAAATTTTTTTACTAAATATTATTGGCATTAAATAAACTACAAACAAAATCACTGATAAGGTAAGCGCAATTTCATTTGGCAAATAAATTAAAAAAAGAAGCATATTCAATATCGAGATAGCAGTGGCAATTACCGATCCACCAACAACATTTCTATAAAAACCATACTCTATATTATGCTGTAATAATAACCTCCCGTCCTTTACTTTATTTCTAACCAAGCCAACTGCTTCTACTATTTTCTTTCTTGCTGAATCAATATCAGCATTCTCTTCTTTTTGATCCAGAAGCTTTATTTGAAAATCATTCTCAATTTGTTGTCTGATTTTTTCTTTATATTCTTTACTCAATTTATCATTTTGATACAAAAGAAAATCAGTTGTTGGGAATTGTAACTGATCCTTAAAGTGTATTTTTTCAAACAAGAACTTGCCAACTGATCTACCAAATTGAGCAAAAACAAAAATCATGATTATAGCCAGAGAGACGTTACTGGCTAGTATAAAAAAATTATTTACGAAATTTACAAAATCATTAATATATAACTGAAGAAAAAAATTATATAAAACCAAAATAGGTATTAAAGTAATACACGCGGGAACAATCCTAGCTTTCAAAGTATACTCGTTAAATATATTCATACTCTAACTCTTTACAACTTTAATTATTTTTCCATTAACTAAATAGTCTGATGAATCAAAATCCTTCTCATGTAACACAATAGGAGGTATGTCTAAACTAGATTCCGACACTAGTCGTATCTCACGATGCTTAGGATCTTCATAGTATCGCTTCAGGTTTGCCACTTGGTCAATCACTGATAGCACATAATCACCATTACTTGGTTTTGTTACTTTACTATCTACAACAACATAATCACCATTATTAACTGGACCACCTTTAACATCCGTGGCTCTATTTAAAGAATCGCCCACTACTCTGATGGCAAACAAACCATCGGTGCTATTTCTGCCTAAAACCGTTTGAGATATTGGCAAATAACCCTGAACATCTTGATCCGCATATATAGTAGCAGGTCCAGCATTTGCAGAACCCAAGATGGGGATCCTGAATAATTTTGAGCCCTGAGCTGGTTTTCCCTTTTTTAAAACTTTTATAACCCGGCTCTTGTTGGTATCCAATTTCACATAACCGTTCTCTTCCAACTGCAGCAAATGGTGCTTCACCTTCTGTGGCCATTTCTCATGGAGTAGATTACCTAGCTTTCGTAAGCCTAGTTTTGATAGGTCTACTTGTTGAGCTAAATTTAGAATTCTTTGTTGGAGTATATGCATATGAGCAAATAGCCTGTTAACAGGTCTTGTTACTTGTTATCATTTCTTGTCATTTGTTGTTATTGCTAGCATACTCTTTTTATCCCCAACAGTCAAGACTTGAACGTTATTGAGCAATATGCTACCCTAATACTAGGACATTACAATTAATCTTTAATCAACCGGCGCCATACAAGGCTTTGTAGCCTGGCGGTTGGTTATCGTATAGACTCTGCGGCGTATGAAGGCGTGGGAACATCTCGTTCCTGTTCGTTGACCGGGGCCTAAAATAAATCTATTTCGCATTATTTGCGTTAAGTGGGTTTGTTTTAGGCCCTTTTTTGTTTGTTTATTAATTACTAACCATATACGCTTA
Source organism: Patescibacteria group bacterium (assembly GCA_049604715.1). GTDB lineage: Bacteria > Patescibacteriota > Patescibacteriia > S139-126 > S139-133 > JBMYTV01. The sequence continues at coordinate 64,810 of JBMYTV010000004.1, read as the reverse complement.
TGCAAAACGCAAAAATGGAGGTTGTATACCTCCCTGCCAAAGACCTCAAGGTCGCAACATATAATCCACGTAAATGGAGTGAGGATGCCATTGCTCAACTAACTGAAAGCATCAAACGCTTTGGGCTAGTTGACCCAATAATATGTAACTCTGCTCCAGACAGAATGAACATAGTTATCGGAGGTCACTTTAGGCTCAAAATTGCAAAGGACTTGGGTGTTGATTCAATTCCAGTTGTCTACGTCAACATTCCAGATCTTGAAAAAGAAAAAGAGCTGAATATCCGACTCAACAAAAATACTGGTGAATTTGACTTTGATCTGTTAGCTAAGTTTGATGAGTCGTTTCTTTCAGATGTCGGGTTCTCCAGCGAGGAACTGGATAATGTATTTGATATCGACGACAATCCAGAAGAATTTGACTTAAAAAAAGAGTTGGAAAAACTGAACATCACAGAAGTCAAAGTAAAAAAAGGTGATGTGTATCAGCTTGGTGACTCAAAGCTCATGTGTGGTGACTCTACTGTTGAAGCAGATGTCCTGAAGCTTATGAATGGAAAGCAAGCTGATATGTGCTTCACCGACCCTCCATATATTCTCGACTACCTCAAAGGTAAAAAGAAAAACAAAAAGAATGAAGGGTTTGGATACAAACGTGATCGTAGGTATTTAGAGACAGATGTACTACCAGATAATTTTACGGAGCTATGGATGAACAACATTACTCAAGTGGCAAAGAACGACTTCTCAATCATCGTGTATGAGAACTGGAAGAACATACGTACGATCTGGAACGAAATGGAAAAGCATTGGAAGGTTAAAAATATGATTGTGTGGCGCCTACCTAATAGAACACAAGGATTTGCAGCTAAGTACAAATTCTTCTCAAAACATGACATTGCCATGGTTGGCACTAGCGGAGAACGAACACTGAATCAAGAATCTGAAGAAACATTACTACAAGAAGAATATGAGACGGCTTTGTTTGCTATTTCAGGCAAACCACATTGGGAAGGATACAAGAAGGGTAAAAAATACGCACCAACTGATTTTATTGATTACAAAGCCAGTGACGAACAGTCATCTGGTCAAGGAATCATCTTTGGCACAAAGCCAGTGGAGATATTAATCCCCTACATAAAGGTCTTAACCAAACGTGACGACCTAATTGTAGAACCCTTTGGTGGTAGTGGATCTACTTTGATTGCAGCTACCAAGATGAAACGCCGGTGCTATCTCATGGAAAAATCACCCGTCTATGCTGAAGTAATCATGAATAGATGGGAGAAATTAACTGGTCTTAAACGTAAGAAATATGAGTAATCAAACTATTAACGAACGAAAAGAGAAAAACAAACAAGCATTACTTGAACGCTTACGTAAAACACCAATTGTTCAATACGCTTGTGGTCGTGAAAATGTCAGTCGTGCTACCTACTATCGCTGGCGTAAAGAAGATCCTGAATTTGCTAAAGCCACGGGTGAAGCAATTAAACATGGTGCTGATCTAGTCAATGATATGGCAGAGGCTAAGTTACTTGATGCTATCAAAGATAGAAACATGACCGCTATTATCTTCTGGCTCAAGCATCACCACCCTATGTATGCCACTAAAGTAGAAGTTACAGCCAAACTCAAACGAGAAATAAAAGAACTGAGTCCTGAACAACAGGCAATCGTTGAAAAAGCCTTAGAACTGGCATCTTTAACCACTAACAAAGAAACATATGACAAATCCTAAACAAGTAGCTGAGCGAGTTATGAAAGATCCAATAGTTCGTAGATCTCTAGCACATGAAAGTCATTATTGGTTTTTTAACATCTACTTTGCTCATTACGTGAAATACCCAACCGCTTCATTCCAAAAAGAAATCTTTAGTATTACCGAAGATGGCAAGATCCCTCTGGCAGTTATTGTCGCATTCAGAGGATCAGGCAAGTCTACTATTATCTCCACTTCTCTGCCCATCTGGGCAATCTTAGGAAAACTACAAAAGAAGTTCATAGTAATACTTGCTCAAACCCAACAAAAAGCAAAACAAATGATGATGAATCTAAAGCAGGAACTTGAGCATAATCTACTACTCAAAAGCGACCTTGGACCATTTGAAGAGTCCAATGAAGAATGGGGTTCGTATTCTATTGTCATTCCTCAATACAATGCTCGAATTACTGTCGCTTCATCAGATCAAAGTATTCGTGGTATACGACATTATGAACACAGACCTGATCTTATCATTGCAGATGATATCGAAGATCTGAATTCCATGAAAAACAGAGACTCACGGGACAAGTTATATAACTGGCTTTTGGGTGATGTATTTCCTGCTGGAGATCAGGATACCAATATTGTAATCATTGGCAACTTGCTCCACGAAGACTCTGTTATCATGAGACTCAGACGAGGTATTGAATCACGCAAAATGAATGGGATCTTTAAAGAATATCCACTAGTCAATAACGAAAACAAAGTGTTGTGGTCAGGTAAGTTTACTGATCAAAAATCTATTGAGTCACTGAAACTTAAAACCGGTAATGAAGTTACGTTCCAACGTGAATACATGCTCAACTTCATTTCAGATGCCAGCAGAGTGGTGTTGCCTGAATGGATACACTATTTCAAGAGTCTGCCGTCTGATACAGATGACAAACGACCATTTAGACAAGTAGTCACAGCTATTGATCCTGCTATATCATTAAAGGATTCAGCAGACAAAACAGCCATGGTTTCTGTAAAGGTCTATGGCTATGACGAAAACTTTAGGATCTATGTGCTACCAAATCCCATCAACAAGCGATTGAATATTTCTGATATTCGCACCCAAGCAAAAGCATTGTCTGAACAACTCGGTGGTGAAAACTTATCCAAACTATTGATTGAAGATGTGGCTGCCCAGGCTTGGCTGGTTGATGACCTGGGCAGAGAAGGTTATCCAGCCAAAGGAGTCTCACCACAAGGCATGGACAAACGATCTCGCTTAGCAGAAATAAGTGTTGCAATAAAAGAAGGTGTTATTGTATTCCCCGAAGAAGGTGCTGAAGAGTTGATTAATCAAATACTCTTCTTTGGTTCAGAGCGATATGATGATTTAGTAGATGCGTTTGTTATGGCAGCTAATTATGCGCTTGGGATAACTAGAGCCAGAATTAACTGGGATCGTCTTATGACTAAAAACTGCAGACCCATAATGGCTGGTATACGAGACATGACGTTTTAACTATTTGCATGGCTCATTGAGTGTGTGATTAGGAAAGTCTGCTAGAAGTGCCGCTTCTGAAGTGTATTCTTTCAGATAACTTTCAGATAACCCTCTCCAACCATCATCTGTTTCGCAGTAGTATTGCTTAGAGCTATGGTGACTACTCACATACCACTTATATCCATCTGAAGCTGGCTCAGTTGGTGGTGGAGTTGTTTCTTCTGGTTCAACTGCTACTGGCTCGTCTTCGTATTCGTCACATACACCATCTGCCCACAAACCACGTTTGTTATTTTGTGCGTCTGTTTGTGCCTGTTTAAATGCTGATTGATATTTGTATGGAATATTGTAGGTGTATTCATACGCATATCCCTCTTGGATCATGAGTTGGTTGAAGTTAGTGCCGTCAGGTAAAAATACATACGATAGCAATCTACCATATACGTCACGTTCGCCTTGAGAAACATCCGATTCCAGTCTTACCTGTTTGTTACTAAGCAATTCTTTAGCTTTGTTTGACGCCTCGTTTCCAAAACACTCAACTGGTTTTGAGGGATGGACGGTTTCTGGAGTGTCTATACCTATGAGGCGGAGGGTTTCTGTAGTTCCATTGATATTTACTTTTACTGTATCACCATCTACTACGCTGGTTACTGAATAGAATTGTTCATTATTACTTTCTACTGGCTGTACTTGGTTTTCAGTGTTTTCTTGTTGTGACTTTTGACTGTTAACTAATTCATTAGCGTCACTCGTTTGCAAACTGTTATTGACCTGAGTAGGTGCCTCTGAAGTATCATCTATAACTTCCTCAGATTCAGTAATCTTATTTGGTTCAGGAGTCTCAACCGCTGCTTCCTGTTGAGTAATATTAGTAGCGTTCTCTTCGGTTGGTTCAACTGGAGGAGTTGTAATGCCGAAAGCAATAAAGAAAAAGATGGTTGCTCCACCAAAGATGCCAGCTAATTTTTTTCTAGTGGGAATGCTTTTGAATAATTTTTCAAATATACTAGGTTTGATCAGTCCGATCATTAAAGAGATAACTGATCCAAACATTAAGAGGAGGAATAGTGTATCCATAGATGTGTAGTTAGTAGACTATTATTAAGCTCGCTGGCTATGGAAACACAAAGCCCCACGCCAGCTGGTCCTTGCGGACCCATATGAGTTTCCCCATATGGCTCGTGAAAGCGCTGAACGCAGGGTTCAGTATCTTTCACGAGTCTTTCTACCATGCCCATAAACACGAATATTTATGGGGTTAGGTAATCTCAATTGTCAATGACATTTTAGCTCTAATAGACCTAAAAGTCCAGTGTATACTAGCTCATTCTCACCTTCTTGCGAAGGCGAGTTACCAACAGTTTGTCGACTGCGCTTATTCTACTTCTACAACAGTTAGCATCCCAGCTTCAGCGTGTTCAAGAGTATGGCAGTGGTTAACCCATGAACCCTTATCGAGAGGTACGGTAGCCAAAACTACTGTTTCTTTTGATCCTACTAAGACTGTATCACGAAAATATTCTTCATTAGCTATCTGGCCATTTTTGGAAATAACTTTGAAAAATTGTCCATGTAGATGCATTGGGTGCAAGCGTGCAGACTCGTTAGTAAACTGAAAGATATTTATTTCATCATAGGCAAAAGTAAATGGATCATATTCGGGAAACGCTTTATCATTGATGGTCCATTCAATACCACCCATCACGCCATGACCGCTTTTGCGACGAGCGTTTAATCGATACTCTTTATTTATAGGGAGAATAGCAACATCATTCCATTCAGGAACTTTATCATTATGCGGATACTCAAAATCTGGTGTAGCTACTACTGCACCTTCTGAAATAATCTCACCTAATGGATTTACATTACGTCCAAAATAGTCAGAAACAATGAACGTCCTTTCATTATCCGGAATTGTAATATCAATATCAAGTCGGTTGCCTGGCGCTAGCTCAAATCTATCTAGCAAGAATGGTTCTTTGACGTACATTCCATCAACTGCTATCACCATAGGTTTTAGCCCAGCAAAAACAGGCACATAAACTCGTCCATTCGATGTGTTTACCAGGCGAAGACGGATTCTCTCACCGGGTTTAACATATAGCTTCTCGTCTAGCTTCCCATTAACTGTAACAACATTTCCCCACCTGCCATCATGCATTAAATCATGCATGGTATTAAAGTTTGGATCTATTTGCAAATCTTGTCCAATTCTCCAATCGTCTATTACCCATGTGACATCTTGAGTGTATTGATCGTCTATCTCGTCCTCGACAATCAGTGTTCCATATAGTCCTCGTTCCATCTGCTCTGATGTCTTCACATGTGGATGAAACCAGAAGGTACCTGCGTCTTTTGGAGTAAATTCATATACAAAACTATCGCCCGGTTGTATAGGTTCTTGCGTTATTCCTGGCACTCCATCCATAGCATTTGGCACTCGCACGCCATGAAAATGCACTGTCGTTTCTTGTGGTAAATTATTAGTAAAATTGAGTCGTAATGTATCACCAAGCTTTATCCTAATCTCAGGACCTGGCACCGTACCATTATAGGTCCACACACTGGTTGTATAATCATCTAACTCCAGTCCCACATCATCTTGAGTAAATAATTCAACAGTACTAGGCTCAGCAATCATGTCAAAAGCTACCACCTTTCCACTTGGTACGCTGTCTTTCTCATAAGCATCTGCAAATTCTTTGCGCAAACCTTGTTTGATGTTACTGATATCGCTATTTGTTTGCCGAATAACACCTTCCGTATTTTGTTGATTTTTATACAACCACACACCACCTCCTGCAATCAATGCAAATACGACAATACTAATAATAGCTCTGAATTTCATGAAATTATTTTGTCATCTTAACCTTCTTTAACCGCAAAGCATTTAATACAACTGAAATACTGCTAAAAGCCATAGCAGCAGCACTGAACGCTGGGCTTAAGAATCCCAAAGCCGCAATCGGGATACCAACTGTATTGTATATAAAAGCCCAAAAAAGATTTTGCTTAATGTTTTTAAGTGTAGCCTCAGATAGACCGATTGCTTCAGCTGCTTTCATAAGATCACCCTTAACCAACACAACGTCTCCTGTCTCTACTGCAACATCAGTTCCTGTACCCATAGCAATACCGACATTCGCTTGTGCAAGTGCCGGTGAATCGTTAATACCATCACCGACCATTGCTACAAATTCACCCTTGTCTTGCAGTTCTTTGATAACGCTCACTTTATCCTCTGGCATGACTTCAGCCCTAACCTCATCAATACCCACCTGACGAGCTATTTCTTTTGCCACTGCCTCATTATCTCCTGTTAGCATAACTGTTTTGATGCCTCTGTTTTTGAGAATAGTAATAGCTTCAACAGAAGATTCCTTGAGCCCATCCTGAACAGCAAAGAAACCTACCAATTCCCCATCTTTGGCAAAGCCTATGATGGTATGTCCTTTTTGTGCATAGGTCTCAATGTTGTTTTTGTTCTCTTTAGTAACAGTAACTTTGCTTTCTAATAAAAACTTTATGCTACCAACTCGATAGATTTTATTCTCATCTTTACCCTCAATACCTTTACCTGTGACTGCCTTAACCTCAGAAAGGTTGTATGGTTTTAGTGCATTCTTCTCCTTAGCAAACCAGTCCACAATACTTTTGGCCAGTGGGTGTTCTGACTGAGACTCGAGAGATAGCGCTGCCGGAAGTAACGCATCAGCATCTTTGCTTATCTGTACCCATTCTTGCACTTCTGGATGTCCTTTAGTAATTGTTCCAGTTTTATCAAAAGCAACCACTGTTATTTTATGCATTTTCTCAAGAGCCTCAGCATTTTTAATCAAAATACCCAAAGACGCACCGCGACCAGTACCAACTACAATAGATATTGGAGTTGCCAGACCTAAAGCGCAGGGGCAGGCAATAATCAGGACAGCAACAGTGTAAATCAAAGCGCGTGCTGCTTCGCCTGAAAAACTAATCCATCCTGCAAGCGTAGCAATAGCTATGATGATCACTCCCCAGACAAAATACTTTGAAACTTTATCAACCAGCTTTTGTATTGGTGCCCTGGACATTTGAGCTTCTTGCACTAGCTTCACTATATGAGCGAGCACTGTTTCAGAACCAACTTTCCGAGCTTTCATAGTAAATGTCTGATTTCCATTGATAGTAGCGCCTATCACCTGATCTTTCTCCTTTTTATCAACTGGAATACTTTCGCCAGTGACCATTGATTCGTCAACCGTTGCGGTACCTTTTACTATTTCACCATCAACTGGAATTTTCTCTCCTGGCTTGACGAGCAACACATCACCTTTTTGAACCTGATCAACTGGAATATCTTGTGTTGTATTTTCTCGCACGACTTTATGTGCAACTTTGGCAGATAACTGTAATAACTTTTTAATTGCTTCTGAAGCCTTTCCTTTTGCCCGCGCTTCCAAGTAGCGTCCAAGTAAAATAAACGTAGTAATGATACCAACGTCCATAAAGTATTCGCCAAGTTCTGGATTGAACAATGTTGCGTAGGTTGAGTATAAAAAGGCAGCTGTTACACCAAGTGCAACCAATGTATTCATATCTGGCCTACCCCGCAGTAGTGCCGGAAATCCAACTTTGAAAAACTCTTGTCCAGCCCAGAGAGCGCCTAATGAAAGCAACAGCATGATAAACATCCCGTTCTCGATATGCACCGCCATCAAAATAAGAATGCCTATAGTCGATACCCCTGCGATAACTACTTTCTTCAACCTGTCCTTTACCTGACGGTCACTTTCAGCACTTGCGTGAGCAGAATGATCCTGCCCAGAACTAGCTGAATGGTCATGAGAATTGTCATGGCCATGTTCCGTATGATGAGCATGTGACGGTTCTTCCAAAGGAGTTGCGCTATAACCAGTCTTTTTTATTGTCTGGACAATGTCTTCTTGGCTAACCTGTGATTCATCAAATTCAACTTGCCCTGTTTCAGTTGCAAAATTGACTCGTGCGCTTTTAACACCCTCTTTTTTCTTAAGGTCTCCTTCAATATGTGCAACACACGACGCACAATGCATTCCTTCAATATTTAGTTGTATTTTCTTTGCCATATTTTTATACGTTATCAATCACTTGTTTTAATATTTGTTCAACCTCTGAAGCTACTGACTCAAGTTGTGTATTTTCTACAATTGTGAACGCAACGCTCGGCTTTAAAGCAGACACTATTACATCACTATCTTTTTCATACACAATCACATTACACGGCAACAACAAGCCAAGCTCTTCCTCTAACTGCAATGCCTTATACGCTTGAGGTGGATTGCATGCTCCTAAAATGCGATACTGTTTAAAATCCACGTCTAATTTTTTCTTCAATGTCTCCTTTACGTCTATATCTGTCAGTATACCAAACCCTTGCTCTTTGAGTGCAGTTACTGCTCGTTCAACCGCTTCATCAAAAGAAACTTGTAATCGTTTGGAATATCCGTAGTTGGACATACAATTATTCACTGTTAATAGTTATTTTTTGGTGCTTCTGTAGGATTTGAAGCATATATGCAATACCAAGAATATTAATTGATACACCGAGTATGAGAAAGGGTTTTTGATACTGCGTAAGAAATATAGTCGCTCCAGTTAACCCAAATACTGGCAATACTTCTGTTAAATGATGCGCACAACACGCAACCATGGCCGTGCCAGACATGGTGCCACTTGCTCCTGGCATTGCTCCATGAGCGCTACTCTTACCACAGTTCTTTATATATACCCACAATCCAACCTGTATTCCAAAACCAACAATAATTCCTACGATATAGTGCCAGAGGCTAATAAAATTTAACCAAGCTTCACTGGGTGACATGGTTAGTAACATGATCACTATATAAAACAATGTCATACCAAGTATTGCTATAACTCCCCACAATAAAGCTTTGTTTCTAAGTTCTTTTTTCATGCCTATTATAGTGAAACATCCTCAACCAAGTAACCAGCCTGTTGCCAAGCATTTGTTCCACCAACTAAATTGTATACATTGGTGTAACCCAGCTCAATCAAATCCTGAGAAGCGCGCTCACTCATATTGCCGCTACGGCAATATAATACGATCTTTGCATTCTTATCCTGAGGCAACTGCGAAAGTTGGTCTGTAATTTCGTTAAAAGAAATAAACACGTCAGTTCCGGGAATGTGTTTTTGCTCTGGAATATGAGTATCAATTAACACAAAGTCTTTTTGTTCAAGCATTAATGCCAGATCTTGTGAACCTATATCTTTACGTGCTATAGCATCCAGATCAACTTCCTGCAAACATTCTTGATACCTATCTGGATGATGCGACATATGTCCCAGCCATTCATCATTAGTATACCCTACAGGTGTCTGACACTTATCAGGGAGTTCAGCATTTATTGCTCGCTCAAAGTTCTCCTGATTTTGAACCAACTTATCATTTCCTTTACTACTAAAGAAACTACTAACTGACCAGAGCACACCGAGTCCGCCTATGATGAGCAGCAAAATAATTAGTAATTTGAAATTCATAACATAGCTATTTAAGGTTAGTAATCAATCTAGCCAAAATTTGAGTAACGATAATAACTCCCGTGCAGTGGCTTGGCCCGTATGACCACGTTGTTCATACGCAACTTTCTCCAGATGTCGTTTGATGATCATGCGGTCAGCACGTTTTAATGCCCGTCTGGTAGCTTCTGACTCATGGATTATCGTCATCACATCATCATTGTGTTCAATCATAACCAACATCTTACTTACTTTGGCTTTGGCGCATCCAATACTATCAAGTGCTTTTTCTTTATTTGTTTGGTCTTTTGTTACCATAGTTCAGTAGATTACATTCTTAATCACAACAATGATCAAGTTTACTTTGTAATTTTGAAGATACATTGTCTTCCTTATTACTTCTGAGAAGCATGACCCCGATCGTGCTCACAACAACCATGGATGGCACAAGCCAGAAAAAATCTGTCCACAGTGTGTTCACGACTACATAGACGGTCAAAAAACCAAACACAATAATTGTTAGTTTGAGCAGCCATGTACCTGAATACTTTTTCTCTTTCCAGTAACTATCAAGCTTGTACATCAATCCAACTACACTTCCCCCCATGAGTACTCCCAACCAAACTATCTCTTCATGCATGCCAAGCATATACGTTAACAACAAGCCAAGCCATGTCATGCTCACCGCAGAACAAATCGCACACACCTTAAGTGGAGAAAAGGCTATGATGAAGTAAATTGCCAGTATGACTGTTAGTGAAATAAATACAACTGTCATATAGTTATCATCAAACAAACCAAATCAAAATGCTAAGTCCCAACAAAACCATAACTACACCACTGATTAATTTGAACATCCCGGCTTTTTTCTTTTCCCATGTTTCAACCTTTTCAACTGACTTTTTATTCCCAACCGCGAGCAAAATGGCAATAAGTGGTACCACAAACATCACATTGTACACAGCTAAGTAGCCTAATCCTTTCGCAAACGTACTCTGCGTAGTCAACATACTCACAACTGCTACATAAATCCCTCCTGAGCACGGAAATGTGCACAACCCCACTATCACACCAGCAATAAAGCTGGCTGGTAAGGTAGCTTTTGTTAGCCATTCTTTAATGGTGACTTTGGAAAAAGATGGTAATCGAAATCTAAATGGTAACTGCGGGAACAAATGTTGTGTTACCGTCAAACCACCTAATCCAATAATTAACCACGCTGCCACTTTAGCAATAAAGTGAGGTTGACTGGAAATGGTAACTGCTTGAAATAACCCAAGACCAATACTGAGATAAATCAGATAAATTCCAGCAATATACGTTGCGCCCATCAACCAAACTTGCCTGGTCGACCGTCTGATTGAATACAGGAACGCTATAAAAAATAGCAGTACTGCAAATGCACATGGATTCAATCCGTCTACCAACCCGGTCGTCAGTACCAACGGTAACAATGATTTTTCTTGCCATTTACTTGGCTGCAGGGACCCTACTTCCCACTCACTCAAATAAGTAGTTAGTGGTTCATTTAATTCATACTCTTTTACTTCAACATCAGGTTGCCAAATCGTGTACGACACCGTATCAGGGTTGATCCCCATTTCAAGCATCTGATCTTGGTACACTACAAGTTGGTCAGGTAATGCACCTGCAGCAAACAGCTCCTCTACCCTTTCCAGTGGCACATGACCACCAATTACCAACTTTCCATTATCAACAAAGGTCATGATATGGCTTTGCAGCTCATACGGAATTCCAAGACGTTCCTGAAATGCATTCATGTCTTTACGAGCCTGTTTGTCGTTTACATAATCATGCATTTCTACGACTAACCCCTGCTCTTCAAGATATGGGATTAACTTTTCCTGCAAATAGACATTACACCCACCACATGCTTCGTTGTAATAAACTTCAGCTGAAGAAAATGATTGTTGAGCAGAAACAAAAGCAGGGGTCGCCAACAAAAAGCCAATACCGACAAAGACTATGAGCTTATTCAATAATTTCAGCATATATTTCTACATTAGCCTCAGGGTTTTCTGGGTCATTGGTAAATAGCGTGACTATTCTCTCTAGCTTGCCTTGTGGTTCATCGTGAAAATCAGGATCAAACCGAACAGTTAGTTTAGTAGAACCATTAGGCCGGATATTTTCTGATGCAATTTCCGCACTAGTACACCCACATGAAGTGGTGATATCACTGATAGCCAGACTTTCTCCACCCCGATTAAATACAGTGAATGTCGTTTCTACTACACCACCCTCTTTTGGAATTTGACCAAAGTCATACGACTGCTTATCAAATTCTATTTGAGCTTCCTGTGCTGTTTTTTTATCAGGATCAACCGTCATCTCAACTATGAGTTCATGTTCTTCTTTAGGATTACTGGTCTGAATATAAACAATTCTGCGAAAATGTCCTGCTGCGTTATTTAATCCATGTGCTAGTGGGTTATATGTCACTAATACTTCGGTTTCTTCGCCTGGCTGCAAGGTCATGTTGGCCTTTGGCAAATTTCCATGGTCCATACCAAACTGAACACTGGTTTTGCTACCCTGCTTAAGTTGGGCTGTAGTGCAGCCACATGATGTTGATACTCGTTCAATGGTTAGAGGTCCTGCACCAATATTCTTCACAGTAAAAGGATGGGTTACATTATCAAGACCAATTGTACCAAAGTCATAATGTGTTTCAGCTACTTCTAACTTGCCCTGTGCCTGCGCTTCATTGGTCTCACCTTTACCTAACATAAAAGCGCCAATGATAAGCACAAGGACTACTATTCCTCCAATAAAGTATTTCTTATTTTTCATATAATTCGTCTTTAAAGTGTCTCAAGACGATGAAGAAGGTTTTATTTCACACACATCTGGTGAAACTATTTTCTTTGCAATCATGTATATTGAGCCAAGTAATATCAGTATGCTCAATATACTTATCTCAGTTCCTTTGAATGGCAATGCTCCTAAAAAAGCACTTGCTGCTCCGATTCCAAAAATAGTAGAAACAACTACCGATCCGCACGCAGAACATCCCACACCAAACAATCCAACCAAGACTCCCAAAAAGCTCGTACCAGTTGCCATTTGAAGGGAAAATCTATGCTTAAAGTAATACACAACAATTGCCATAGTAACTCCCGAAAGTAATGCTATGGCCACAGCAAAGACTTGATCTTCTAGCGTCAAATTAGTTTGGAAAGATCCCAAAGAACTGAGTATTGCTTTGAATTTCACTTTTGAATCAAACAGCTCTGAATCAAGAATGGTAGCAATGAATTGGTATTGTGAAAGCAAAATTGTTATCAGAACTATCATTGCTGCCACTCCAAGACTTACTAACCAGTACTGCCACGTACTAAATACTTGCTTCATTGCAGTTACTACTTGTGAAATGTATTTCTTCATCATCTCTTAAGTTTATAATTGAGAATCAATAATTGATTTCAACTGTTCAAATGGCACTGCACCTGAAACTGGTATATTTTCATCACCAACCACCAATACTGAATAAGGAGTACCTCTTCCTCCGGCAGCTACGGCCTGCTGATATTCTTCTTGTACCGCATTAGCGTGCCTTCCTGAATCAAGACACTCTTCAAACTTTGCTCTATTAATTCCTACATCTTCAGCAATTTGCGGGAGTTGTGAAAGCTGTAAACCATTATTTGATGGAGTAACTTCAAACAATCGATCAAGATATGCCCAGAAACCATCATTGCCAGCAAGTTCACCTGCACATTCAGTAGCTTCTGCTTCCTTACGTGCAGTTGGATGAAGAGAATCTAGCGGAAAATGCCGATAGACCCAATTCACATCATCACCATACGTATCAATGACTTGCTGCATGGTTGGGTGGAATCGTTTACAAAAAGGACATTCTGTATCAGAAAACTCCACAATGCTGATTTTTGCATTACGGTTTCCTTTTACCCAATCACTTTCAGTGACAGCTGCTAATTGTATTTCACCAGTTCCTGCAGGCTGTGGTGCGGTTGGTTGTGTTGGCGTTGGTTGAGTTCCAGTTTTTACTACTTGAGTGGTATCTGTACTTTTGGCTGTAGCTGTGCCGTCGAACTTACCGCTCAAAAGAACGAAAAATCCAATAGTACAAATTATGAGGATCGCAGTGACGATACCGAGACCAAAGGTTTTCCCAGGCCCTATAACGTCAAAAACACTTGGTTTGTCCATATACGTTACGTTAGATTAATAAAGATGTGTATCAGCAAAAAAACTGACACAACTAAAAAACGTGAACGTATATTGTTAATCCAAGTGCTTACTCTGAACTATCCCTTGAGCATACGCCATCTGTAGAAAATTCCACAGTGGTATCTCTGGTAGTTTTGAATGGTGTTCTAACCGTTGAAATACATGAGAGAAATCTTTACGCGACCAGACCAGGAATGCCGATACGAAAAATAAAGCTGCCAATCCAAGAAGTAAAGCGAATGTGCCCTTACTTGCTAACCCATTATACATTGTCTTGAAGTAAGCAATGTGATGAGCTGCGACCAGCTCGCTATTTGACTCGTCAGCACCACAGCATTGTGCCTGTTCTGTATGCGCCATATTAGCATGATCCATCATGTACGTCTGGCACATAGGTAATATAATCGCTGCCAATATAAAACAAGCAGTCAATGCGATACCGTATAAATTGTAGGTATTTTTACTTGCCATATGAATATTAATCATGATGATCATCTGTATCATCATGCCTCTGATCATCCCCTACCTCCTGTGTAGAATCAGCTTTATTATCCACAACTTCATGCATTTCGTCAACCTCGTTCTCATTATCGTGGCCATCATCTGCATGTTTATCACCTATTTCAACCCCATGGTGATCAACCACCTCTATATCTGGAAAAAATCTAGTAGCAGCCATGCTTGAATAATATCCAAAAAATCCGATTACCAAAGCTATCAAAGCTGCTAATGAAAAGCGGACTACCAAAGATGGTAAATGGCTTACTTTTTCATGCCATACAACCAAAGTGAAGATTGCTAACCCTTCGATCAACGCTATGATTAGATCCAGCGTACCTATATGCTCAGGTTCGTTTAAAAATGGTGCAGGTAAAATACGAGTAAGTGCCCAGACAACCAATAAGCCACCATTAATAACTATGCCAAAGTAGTACATCACATCAGATTGTTTCTTCATGAAAACAATCGCCCAAGCAACCTGTGCTAGTCCTGCCAAAATAAAGAAAACCATCTCTGGTGGTATTGCAGAGTGCTGAGAAGAAGCCAAAGTTACATGTAGTATCCCAGCAACTACTGTTGAGAGTATGGTCAGTTTCTTAAATTGTGATTTGGTTTTGTTATTAAACATATATTTCTACTTTGATGAGTTGTTTAACATTATAGTCAAAACAATGCTATTTGTCGAATGAAATAGTTACAAGGGACAGATTGATAACCCACATCAAGGCTTAAAACTTACCAACAGTTTATCGACTCAAGTATCCTGGACTCACTAGCAGGGTTGCGTCATCAATGTGGTTAGAAATTAATAACTAACCAAAATAGTATGACTGAACAACCCCAAATTAAGTACTGTTTGTATGCTCGTAAATCAAGCGAGAGTGATGAAAAACAAGCCCTTTCCATTGATTCACAGATCAAGGAAATGACCACTCTGGCAAAACGAGAAAACCTGAATGTAGTTGAAATAAGACAAGAGGCACATTCAGCCAAAGAGTCCGGTAAGCGACCAGTATACAACCAGCTACTAGTAGATATTGGCAAAGGCCAATTCAACGGAATACTGACATGGGCGCCTGATAGACTAGCTCGTAATGCTGGGGATTTGGGATCTGTGGTCGACCTCATGGATAGAAAGCATCTTCTAGAGATCAGAACGTACGGGCAAACATTTACTAACTCCCCTAATGAGAAGTTTCTACTGATGATTCTTGGTAGTCAAGCGAAGCTTGAGAATGATAATAGAGGTCTTAACGTTAAAAGAGGCATGAAAGCAAAAGCAGAAATGGGTTTGCGACCAGGAGTTGCTCCTACGGGGTATCTAAATGAGAAACGTAGTGATAGGAAATGTCATATGATGGTAGACCCGGAACGAGGGCATATTATCAAGCAAATGTTTGAAAAAGTAGCACACGAAAAATGGAGCGGCAGGAAGTTGTTTTACTGGCTCAGAGATGAAATAAACTTCAAAACTAAAAACGGAAAACATTTATCACTCAGTAATATCTATATCATACTCAAAAACACCTTCTACTACGGAGTATTTGAATATCCTAGAAAAAGTGGTAACTGGTATACAGGCATACATACTCCTCTAGTTTCAAAAGAACTGTTCGATCAAGTGCAAGCACAGATAAAAGTACATCACGAGTTTCAGTATCGTAGCAAAGAGTTTGCTTTTACCAGACTCATGGTTTGTGGAAAGTGTGGATCCGGCATTACAGCGCAAGAAAAGTTTAAGTATCGTAAAGACGGAACCAAGAATAGGTATGTATATTATGGCTGTACGAGATCGAGAGATAAGAAGTGTGAGGCACTATATATAAGAGAAGAAAATTTGGTAAACCAAATACTTGAGCTAATAGATAGACTCACTATTGACAAACTCGGGATACAAAACAAACTCCAGCAAGAAGTGGAACGGTACTACAAATTTAGACAAAGTGTGTTCGGGCTAGATGAAGCTAAACCAAAACTGAGCAAGGAAACCGATATGAAAAATTATGCAAAATATATTCTTACAAATGGAAACATTGTCGAGAAGCGTGAACTGCTCTCTTGTCTGAGAAATCGGTTAACCTTGTTGGATAGAAAAGTTAAACTCGCTATTTAATCAACTCGGTTTCAAGTATACTCAACCATTTAAGAATATCTTTTTCAAATGTCTCGGCGTCTAAATGATCTGGTAATTCTTGAATTATATTTGCAATGGAGACATTGCGAAACCTCCGTGCTATATCTTTAAGCTCCATTTCGGGGTATACCTCAAGAATCAAACTATCTACTGCGAGTAGCGTTCGGAAATATCTCATAGTATTGGTCTGTATTCTAGCGCCATGCTTTTGAAGCAGCTGAAGTGTAGCAACTAACTTCTTACCTACTATTTGAGACGTTCCTGTCTCTTTAGCTTTGTTGAACATCTGTAAAGTTTTTCTAATTATTTCCGAATGCTCTTCCTTGAATTTATTCATGTCCTTAACCTTGCTTGTATCACACAGTTCAACTAACGCATCGAAAGAGTGATCCTCCTCGCCATACATAGCGGACCTAGTGTAACGGAGACATTTTAGCCGCTCCCTCCTACCAAGCTCCCCTACAATTCCAAAATCAATGTATACGAGCTTCTTTTCAGGAGTAAAGATAATATTTGCTGGATGGGGATCTGCATGAAAGAAGCCTTCAAGGTAAATTTGCTTGGTTGAATTGCGAAGCAACTGGAAAGCCACATCCTTTCGAGAAAATCCCCAGTCCTCAACCTGTTCCATGGTCTTTGTGTTTTGATCTCTATATGCTATTAAAATTTTACTAAGAGCAGCTCCTGGTACATATTCAGCCGTCAAAACTCGTTTGGATGATAAGTCTTTATACACCTTAGGAGCATAAATGCCATCGCTCGAAGTCTGCTTATGAAATCTTTGTGTGTAATTTGCTTCAACTTCATAATCAAGCTCTTCTCTGGTCCACATCTCAAATTCCTTAACTATTGGAGCTAACTTATTCACCCCAACTCGAAACACATCTATCACTCGTGCCAGAACTTTCATCAACTTTATATCTCTTTCTACTATAAATTCTATATTGGGTCGCTGTACTTTCACTGCTACTTTCTCTTTATCTCTAGTAACTGCTGTATGGACTTGACCAAAGGAAGCTGCTGCAATTGGCGATTCGTCAAATGATTCGAATAAAAACTCTGGGCTCTTACCAAAATCTTCTACTATGGTTCTTTTGATAATCTCTGATGAAAAAGGCGGAACATCATCAAGTAAATAAAAAAGCTCTCGACAGTAAGCACGAGAAAGTATATCAGGTCTCATGGCAAGTAGCTGCCCAAACTTCACAAAAACTGAGCCAAGATGCTCAAGTGATTCACGAAGTGTCTGCGCTCTTTTTTGGTTAGATACATCATCAGCAGAGCGTATTCTAATGAATGAACGCCAATACCATTTGCCTAGAATATTCAAAATGATAAAAAATCTTTTTATCATATTTTTTTACTTTACCCTTTTCTTTTTACAAGCCTCACAAACAACACTTTTACTGTTTGACTGTTCGTAAATCTCAACAAAGGCTTTAGCGCCTTTTTTGACTTGTTTTTCACACACGTCGCAATCTGTGTTTTTATTGAGAGTTATTTCTTGATGACCTAAAATACTGTCTTCATCTTTATCAAACAATGTCTTTCTTAATTTTTTGTCGAACACATCAGAAAGATCGCCATGTATCTCAACAACGTCTTCGACTAGGTTTCTTACTAGGTTAGAGACCGTGACACGATGCTCTTCGGCCTTTTTAGATATTTTATCGTATAGCTCTTCAGATACACGAGTATTGATAACTTTTTTCTTAGACATATGTTTATGACTTACTGTATTACAACGTATACATTGTATACAATAGTATTTATTTAGTCAAATCGCTAATCACCCAGAAACACAAAAACACGGTTTCCCGTGTTTTTGTAAAAACTTCTTTACCTCGGTCTAGTACTATAGCAGGTCACGACCCACTACCTTCTCGGTTGCTCGATAAAAAAGTTTGATGGCAGGGGTGCTAGGACTCGAACCTAGAATAACGGTTTTGGAGACCGTGGTGATAGCCATTTCACTACACCCCCATAATATACTTACTATTCTAATTTTAATCTTTTATAAAGCGCCATTTTTACTGAACCGCTTGATTTCAAACCTTTTTCACGCCGTAGTGCTAAGTACTTATTGCTATACGCTTCATAATAAACCAGTTGCGGTTTTTTATTTTTGGTTGTTTTTACCAACCCTTTTTGATGTTCACTTACTCGACGCTGTAAATTTGCAGTATAACCTATATAGTATCTTTTATTCGCGATTCCCTCTACTTTCAATACGTATACATAAAACATATTCCCCTCCTCATTTAATTAGCTTTGGAGACACATGTCAGTCACGACTGACATGTGAGACCGTGGTGATACTATGTGCTGTCACTCATGAGTGACATGTAGCCATTTTACAGGCGCTCCCATGTATTTATAATCCAAGTTGCTCAATAAGCTCTGGGTGCTTTTCTAAGATATATTCAAACCGATCTTGCGACGCACCAGTAGCCTCATCAAAGAGTGGTGTGCCGCCAGTATACATCGTACCTTCAGCATCACCATACTGATTAAGACTATTTTCTAAAAGCCAGTTCTCTATCTCATTCTTTGCCGTCTCAGTCAGTGATTCAGCAATACCTGCAATTTGCTGCTTGGTATATTCTTTTATCCTCTCCTTACCTGCCTCTATGTCATCACCGACGTGCTCCTCTGCTTTTTCTGATAACTCTTTATTCTTTTCAATCACTGTCTTATCAAGACTATCAAGACTAAAGCAACCAGATAATACACTGGCGCTTAATACAATGAGTAATAAAAGCCGATAATTCATTATTTTTTAACTTCTTTGTACCATGTGTGCGCACCCTTACCTTCTTCACCTGCTTCAGGGTTGTGCTTTTTGATACGAAGTGGTTCACGATTCTTCTTGTTCTTAAATGTATGAATGACATGACCTTTCCCACGGCCCTGATCATCACCTTCAGATACAAGCTTTATCAAGTTGTCTTGTGACATAACACTTAGATTAACTATAAATTGCAAGGGAAAGTGGAGCCACCCATCGGATTCGAACCGATGACCTACGGTTTACAAAACCGTTGCTCTACCAGCTGAGCTAGGGTGGCAGTATATTTGGTATGGTGGGCCGGGCAGGATTCGAACCTACGAAGGCGTATGCCAGCAGATTTACAGTCTGCCCCGTTTGACCGCTTCGGTACCGACCCCCAATGGAGCCGTTGTCGGGGTTTGAACCCGAGACCTCATCCTTACCATGGATGCGCTCTACCAACTGAGCTACAACGGCGTGTTGCTTTTTTGATTGTATTGTAATTGTACTTACTTACCATTACATCTGCCACCCTACGGGTGGTCCGCCTTGGGCGGAAGCTACAACGGCAACACTTATTTAAGAGCAGCAATCTGCTCTTCAAAATCATTGATTTTCTTGTTCTCTGGATTGACAGTTTTTAGCTTAAGAAAGACTTCATTAGCTAATTTTTTGTCTTTTTTTATTATACTGATATCAAGCAAAGCGTCAAGGTATTTGGGATTTGACTCCTCTAAGCTTAGCACATCCTGTAGTAAATTTACTGCAGTATCAAAAAATTCTAGTTCTTTATTGATCATAGCCATTTCAAAGGTAATACGTGCCTTGGTTGCTCTAATTACAGCTGAAACCTCTGAAGAATCATCATCTTTTAGCTCTAATAGAGCTGATAAATGCTGCTGTGCTATGTCTGTATCCTGAAGTAATTTCAACATATATCCATAAACTTCAAGACTTTCATTATATTTCTTTTGTTCAGCATACACTTCACCTAATCCTTCATAAGCATCAATAGACTGTGGATCAAGTTTAATAATTGATATATAGACTTCCTCTGCCTGAGCATACTCAGTTGCATGTGCATATCCTTCAGCTTTTTTGAGTAGTTGCGCAATCTTTTGCTGTAGAGATTCTTGACCACGCTCTGTAACTGATTTGACGTTCATGCGCTCGATCTTATAACGCTCTTCAATATCCTGAATCTTTGCTTTCCATGAGCTTGTAACTGTCTTTAATAATGACGCAACTGGTTTAAATACTGACAAACCTTGGCGTATGTATTTACGAAGCTTACGAGCTAATCGCTGCTCAGCCATAATAGCCTTTACCTGCCGTTGCTTCTCATCACTCATCTCGCGCACATTTATAGCAGCTATTTTTGGTAAATGCCGCATGTACACAACAAAAACAGCAACAATTGATGCTGCCACTAATGCTAACAATAATATTTCATACCAGACCATAAAAATCTTGTTAGTACAACCCGTCTGTTATATATACCGCACCTTAGTAAAAAAGTCTAGCCGCAAGTTTTAATCATGCAGCGCCTTAACCATGGCCGCAAATTCATCCTCTTTGAGACTAGCACCACCTACAAGCACGCCCTTTATATCATCTTTTAAAAAATCCTTTACATTATCAGCATGCACACTACCACCATACAATATAGGAATATCCAAATGATTAGCTTCTGTCTCATGCAACACATCATGCAGCGTCTCCCTTAGCACAGCCACGCTATGAAAGGCCTCCTTTGGATCTACCGCCTGACCTGTGCCAATAACCCATACTGGCTCGTACGCAACAATGCATGTTTGATGAGAGCGAAGTGTAATGCCTGCAAACGCAGTCTGTATCTGTTCAATAAGTACAGTATCAGTAATGCCCTGTTTGCGCTGATCAAATGTCTCACCTACACACAAAATAGGTGTAAGGCCACTTGCAATTGCAGTTGCAATCTTTTTGTGCACCATATCATTGTCCTCATTCATTTTATGACGACGCTCTGAATGACCAATCACCACATACTCAACACCAAAACTCTTAAGCATTTCTGCTGACACCTCACCGGTCATAGCACCTTCTGCTTCCCATGATACGTCCTGGGCACCTAACTCTATCGCGGTGCTTTTAAGCATTTCAGCTGCAGCTGGTATATTTGGATATGAAGGACATACAATAACTGACACATCATCTTTTGAAAAAGTAAGCGATCGAATATGATTTACTAAATCAGCTTGCTGATCTTTCAACAGATTCATTTTCCAATTTGCTATAAAATACTTTTTCATAAAATTATATTAATAATTCCAGCGGTAATTTTCATACACCCAGTACAAAATAGCTTTAGTATCTAAAAACCTTTCTGACCGTGACGCAGATCCAAGAACAACACTAATAACTTCATGACCCTCAGGTGTTTGGGCTCTTGTAACAAAACAACCACCCGCCTCATCAGTGTATCCTGTCTTACCCATACGTATCCTATAGTCAGAATCAAGTAAAATATTTGTAGAATTGAGCTTAATAGTCCTGCCAGTATTTTGTGTAACAAATGAAAATGAAGACTTCTCTGCTATATCAGCTAAACGTGGATTTTGAAACACAAGCTCTGTGATGAGAGCGATCTCACGTGCAGTAGAGACATTAAGCGCATGCAATCCTGTTGGCTCAATAATAGTAGTTGCATATAAATAATGCGTTTCAAGCCAACTTTGCACAGCCTGCTGAAAAGTCTCCTCTGTATATCCAAAATGACGCACTAGCGCTACAGTTGCCTCATTATCCGAAGCAATAAGCATTGCATGCAATGCCTCCTCTACTGTGATTTGCTCACCAAGGTAAATATGTCGATTTCCACCCTCTGGCCTGAGGTCAGCGCCAGTTAATGTTAAAACATCATCCATATCACGAGGCTCTGCAAATAACACTGCTGCAGTAATAAGCTTGGTAAGGCTTGCTATAGAACGCTTTGTATCTTCATCCTCAGACCACAGTACTGTTCCGCTGACACTATCAAGAACAATACTACTAGGAGCCGTAACCTCAACACCTACACTTCGAGTTTGATACACTCGCTCAACTTGTGGCTCTATGATCTCCTCGACACCAGCGACTGATGCATCTGACAATACATCAACTTCACTACTACCAAATGCCAGGGCATCAGTCTGAAAAACTGGTACAAGCGAGAATAATATAGGAATGATAACATTTAAAAGCGGCATAGCTTATGATGTTGTTACTTCTTCTTTCTCTTCCATAACATCAGCCAAACGCTCATGCTCATGAAGCGAGCTATACTCTGGCAATTCTTCTACAGCAGCAATTCCAAGGTGTGCCAAAAAATCACCCGAAACTTCGTACAATAGCCCGTCTTGAGTTTGTTGTTCTGTCACAAGACCTCGAAGCATAAGGTTGCGTAAAATGATGGTACAATTTACACCGCGAATATACTCAAGCTCTTCTTTTATGACAGGGCCTCGGTAAGCAATAATAGCAAGCGTCTCAAGCTGCGGCTTTGTCAATTCTGAATGTTCTTCTTGCTCTATATATGACTCAACTGCCTCATGTTGCTTAGCTGCCGCATATAATTGTACATTCTTTTCAGTAAATACAAGCTGCAATCCAGACTGACTTTGCTCATATCGATCATGTAGCTCTTTTAAAGCATCATCAACTTCAGCCTGTTTCAAAGACAAAGTCTTGGCTATCTGATTCACACTCATTGGTTTGCCTGCAACAAACAAAAGTGCTTCTACTGCTGCCGATACTTGCTCAGACATGGTTATAATCTTTTAACAATTATATCAGTAAACAAGCTATCTTGACTGACAGTTACTTTACGCTGCTTTACTAGTTCGAGCATAGCCAAGAAACTCACAATTTTTTCTGAAGAATCATCCTGCACCTCCAATGTCTCATGGAAATAAACCGACTTCTCACTATCAAGCCTAGTAAGTAGGCCTTGGATTTTTTCTCTTAAAGAAACAACCTTGCGGATAGTTTTTTCTGGAAGTTTGACAATTGGCTGCAAACGATCAATAAGATGTTTCATGCTTGTAGAAAGTACTTCTACGGTCACGCTCTTTGGTGGTACAAATCCACTCTGTCGTTGTAATGTAAGCTTGTCTCTACTATATGCACGCGCTGCATCAGACCAGAGGTTTGCTATGTGCTGCGATGCCTCTACAAACTTTTTGTGTTCTTTGAGTTGCTCTGCCAAGTCCTGAATATCATCATCCTCAAGCTCATCAGTAAAAGGCAGGAGTATTCTTGATTTGATAAGCAAAAGCTTAGCAGCTATCTGCAAAAAATCTGCTATTTCAGTTGGATTAATATCTGCTGTATCAATGTATGCCAAATACTGGTCAGTTACTTGCGCAAGTGACACCTCTGATATATCAAGCTCTTGCTGCTCAATAATCTTCAAAAGTGCATCCAGCGGACCTTCAAAAGCTTGTAATTTTATAATATGACTATGCATGGGAATACATAATTATGCTGCAGCCTCAGATTGCAATAAAATAATTTCACTCACTCGTTTATTACCTTCTTTTTCAAACCATTCACGACTTGGCTTAACATGCGCATCGTATTCATCTCCCATCATTTCACGTTCACTCGTACTGAAATCTCGAGCTATGCCAGCACTCCACTCACGAATCTCCTGTAAATCAAGAGCACCATCTTGTGCCTGCACTTCAAATTCGTCCAGTTTTTGTTTATATACACTATTTAGAGTACTTGCGATCTGGTGCTCACGCTTAATAAGATTCGAGTAGATGTTTTTTGCTGTAGCACCTTTCATCTTTTTTTCTATATCAAGAATACTACTCACCACATCCTGAATACTAGCTGTTCCAGACAAATGATCTGACTGTGCCTTGTCAAATGTCTGTATTAACAACCTCAAGCTTTTCTTTCCTTTTTCACTAGCTGTATCAAGACTCTCAGAAACTGTTTCCAGTAATTCTGACATTCTTCTGTTCATTACCTCATCAGCACTCTCAGTGGCTGTTTCTTGCGAAACTGATACATTTTTTCCAAAATCTCCCTCAAACCTATTAACACGCCCCATATTATTTCTTGTTAATACTAAGACCAAGCTCATCAAGCTGTTCTTGAGGCACTTCAGACGGGCCGTCCATCAAAATGTCACGGTTATCTGTAGTCTTTGGGAAGGCAATAACCTCCCTGATGCTTGGTTCGCCAGCCATAACCATGATCAATCGATCAAGGCCAAAAGCAACACCTCCATGTGGCGGCACGCCGTATTTGAAACTCTCAAGTAAGTGACCGAACTGTTCTTCTATTTCTTTTTCTGTATGACCAAGAAGCTCAAATACTCGCTGTAGAACCTTTGGATCATGCGTTCTGATAGAACCACCAGCTACTTCATAGCCATTTACCACTAAGTCATACTGAAATGCCTTAATCTCCCCCATCTTATCCTTGTCATCTAGTTTCTCAATGTCATCTGTTTGTGGTGATGTAAATGGATGATGTGTTGCACCCCAGCGCTCATCACCTTCCTTATACTCAAACATAGGAAAATCTAGAACAAAAGCAAATGCAAGTTCATCTGGATCGTTTTTATCTTTACGAAGGTCTGGCCTATCAGTACCATACTCTTTCATAGCCTCGTCAAAAGTAAGGCGCTTAAATGGCGTAAACGTAAACTTCTTATCTGGCGTGACTGACTCAACTAATCCCTTTACCAATGTCTCAACCATCTGCAAAATATCTTCTTGTTCAACAAAACTCATCTCAACATCAAGCTGTGTAAACTCAGGTTGCCTATCGCCTCTAGCATCTTCATCACGGAAACATCTAACAATCTGGAAGTACCTTTCCATACCTGCAACCATAAGCATTTGCTTATACTGTTGAGGTGACTGTGGGAGTGCATAAAACTTTCCTGGCCAGTTTCGTGATGGCACCAAAAAGTCACGCGCACCCTCTGGAGTTGATTTAGAAATAAATGGTGTTTCTATTTCAAGAAAATCCTTATCATAGAAAAACTCACGCATATACTTGATAATGTCATGCCTCAAAACCATATTATCTTTCATGCGCTCATGCCGGAGATCCAGATAGCGATGCTTCATACGAAGCTCTTCATTGGCCTGTCTGTCTTCATTATCAATCTCAAATGGCGGTGTCTCAGCCTCATTTATGATCTCAAGGCTTTTTGCCAAAACTTCTACACCACCAGTTGCAAGGTCCGCATTTTTTTGTTTTTCACCTCGCTCTTGAACAATGCCGGTAATTTTTAAAACATATTCAGGGCGAATCATAGGCATATGCGCTGCTGATGTTTCATCAAGTTCAGCTGGAACAAGTACAACTTGTAAAAGCGCACTACGATCACGTAAATCAATAAAAGCAATCTTGCCCATATTTCGTCTGGTGTTCACCCAGCCATACAGCGTAACTTCTGCTCCAATTTTTTCGTTTACATCAATGTTTCGAGTAATTTTCATATAAATGTATTTAAGTAGTTATCATGTACACCACAATAACGACCGTCACTAAAAATGCAATGTTATCAACTGTGTATAGACGCAAACTACGATACTTATTTAAAAAGGCAAAGCCGTATAAGTCTTTTGTAATCTTTGTCCACAAATAAAACTTGTCCTTGAAAGGGTATAACCATCTAATACCATCAGGCGCAACAAGAGAATCCATAATAAAGTGTGTAAGCAGCCCATACATAACAAGTAACCCCAGTTTCATCTCAATAACCATAAGAACTATAATGATCGGTACATATACAAGTGGTGCATGCGTAATATACGCATGATGGCTTTCTTTCTTTTCCGGATGTTTAAACTCTGACCACATACCAAAAAGAAAATCAACATCAGGAAAAACAGAAGCCGTCAAAATGACAAAGACTTCCCCCAAAGTAAACGAATGTCCTATAAGCATAGCAATAAGCAATGCTAACAAAAACGGGTATGAAAAATGCGCTTGGTTAATCATGGGGATGATTATTACGGAGTTAAACGATGAATCATACGAGGAAATGGAATGGTCTCACGGACATGATGAGTTCCAGTCATCCAAGCGACAAGTCGCTCAAGTCCGACACCAAAACCTGAGTGAGGGACTGAACCATACTTTCGCAAATCCAAATACCACTGGAACGGCTCTTGCGGCAAATTCTCTTCCTCCATTCGTTTCACAAGAAGGGAGTAGTCTGTTTCACGCTCGGAACCGCCGATAACTTCACCAAATCCTTCGGTGGCTATCAAATCAGCCCCGAGCACCAGATCGGCGTCGTTATCATCACGTTTCATATAAAATGCTTTTATTTCTTTTGGCCACTTTTCTACGAAAATTGGCACATCGCTATTTTCTGTTAATTTTGTCTCATCATCTGCACCAAGATCATCACGGTCGCCAATATCAGATCCGTTTTTTTGTAAAAATGCTACAGCCTCTGCATGCGTCATTCGCTTAAAAGGTTTTTGTAATTTTTCCAGTGGCGCTGTATCACGTTCCAAAATAGCTAGTTCTTCTGAACCTAATTCTAATACTTTTTTGGCAACATGTTGTATTAAGCCTTCCTGGATCTGCATATTCTCAGCATGTTCAACAAATGCAGCCTCTGCATCCATCATCCAAAACTCAGATAAGTGCCGACGTGTTTTTGATTTTTCTGCACGAAAAGTTGGACCAAAATCAAACACACGACCATGAGCGAAAATACCAGCCTCTATGTAGAGCTGACCACTCTGAGAAAGGTATGCTTTTTGCTCATCAAAATATTCCAGCTCAAAAAGCTCAGTTGTTCCCTCGCATGATGTTGGAGTCAAAATAGGCGCGTCGATCTTTATAAATCCTTCTTGGTTCAAATACTCGTACATAGCATTAATAATAATGTTACGTACACGCTGAATTGCCCATTGTTTTTTTGATCTCAACCACAAATGCCTGTTATCAAGCAAAAACTCTGGGCCATGTTCTTTGTTTGAAATTGGGTACTCTTCTGCTTTTTGTATAAGCTCAAGCTTAGTCACTTGAAGTTCATATACACCTGGTTGTTTTGGATGTTCACTTACCTGTCCTGTTAGAGATACACTTGATTCTTGGGTTAGCTCCTGCACTACTTGCCATGATGCTTCGTCTACGCTTGTCTTCTCAACAATTGCCTGAATAAAGCCGCTACCATCGCGGATTTGCAAAAACGCGATCTTGCCTGAAGAACGAAAATTATAAACCCACCCCTTTATTGTTACTTGTTTATCTTTGTAATCTCCTATTTTTGCTATCACCATATAAAAAACGTACGTTATCGTACTTAAGTATTCGCTTCTATCATACTAATTTTAGCCAAAAAAGTCAAAAATCACTGCAAGGCTATCCTTGCAGTGATTGAAATTAAACTGTGTATATTTAGTTTTAGTTAAGCGTAAATGTATCAAGTATATCTAGAAGCTCTTTTGAAGCACCTGCATTTGGTGAATAAATCTCTATCCTGTGACAATTTTTGTACTCATCTGTACATGAAACCCAACCAGACGGCAAGTCTTCGTTGGGGAGAAAATGATGAATAACCATTACTCCGTTTACATCACAGTTTGTGGCTCTAGTCTCCTTCCCTGCTACAAAACCTACCCCAGGAGCAGAACATGTGATGCCAGTATCAAAGCCGCCACTTGGGAGTATACGCACTTCCTTGTCTCCCTCTAAGACAAAAAATCCCTCTCCATCAACACTTGATGCTTCTTGCATCTCCCAACCCTTTGGTAAATTAATACCAAAGCCATAATTATTATTTGTATACAACACACTTTCATCTTTAAGTAGATCAGGACTGATCTTGATAGTAGACAACATCTCAATAAATGTATTTTTTACATATGGATTCTCTGTGTATCCCCCGGGATTCTCTATCCAGGATAAGGCCAAACGAAACTCTTCACCACCAACTTCAAATGGATCACTTACAAACATATATACTTCGCCAACACTATCGCCCTCAAGACTACCGTCATCTACATACTCATAAGATCTAAACACATGATTATTTATGATAAACTCTATAACCATTGCTGTATCTTCATACTTTTCAATTCTACTTGCTATAAGATTGTAGTCATACACTGAGTCGCTTGATCTATAAAGTTCCTGATTTTCAGAATACACACCAAAGTTTATGGCAGCAGTATTCGAGCCAATTGGATGGTACTGTATTGCAGTGGGGTTTATTAGTCCGTTTTCTAATATCCAGTTGTCTGGGTATGCAAAAGAATATCCATATTCATCATTTGTGTATGTAATCCACTCAGAACCAGATACAGGATCTACTTTCACTGATTTGAAAATAAAATTATCAATCATACTAGGCTCTAGTGTATCAATTACAAATGTATAAAAATAACCATTTTTCTCAAACCAAAATGAGGTAAATGGGTCAGAACAAGCTAACACGTCGCAAAAACCATTTTCATGTTCCTTTTTAAATAGCTCCTCATCCGGCACAAATGAAGGCGCAGAGACTGGATCAAAAAAATCAAATGTATTTGGATACTTTTCTGTTACAGAAATTGTCATACTATCATCTGAAGCTGCGCTTTCTAAACGTACTTTAAACCCAGGATTTGATATATTGTCTATATCATCTTCCTGTATGGTCCAATCTTGTGGATAATCAAATGAAATATGATACTTTGGCTTTTCATACAAAATCATGCTCTCAGCATAATCTTCTAGCTGCCCATCAGCATTGTCCTCTTGCATCACATCTGTTGAGTTGTCAGAAATGAAAATGCTCATGTCCTTACGCATGAACTGCATACTTTGTGGTGAAAAAAAGACAAAATAAACCACCGCACCCAAAATACTAAGCAATATAATAAATACTGCCCAGGTTACTGATAGAGGCATTCGCTCAATAAGTGACTTTGACTCTGTATTTACGTGTTCGGTATTGAACTTAGGCTCTGATTTTAATTGTTGATTGTCCGGCATAAAAATAATTAATACTCTAATATTAGAATAAACCTAATAATTTTTAAAAGCAATAAAAGCAGCACCTTTGGTACTGCCTATAGCTTACTTCTTTAAACT
Source organism: Patescibacteria group bacterium (assembly GCA_049604715.1). Taxonomy (GTDB): domain Bacteria; phylum Patescibacteriota; class Patescibacteriia; order S139-126; family S139-133; genus JBMYTV01. Next base: position 35,404 of record JBMYTV010000004.1, on the reverse strand, counting down.
AAGAATTGTCACGGTATCATTGCTCACATTGCCAACAAACACATACATTGTTTTAGAATAATAATGCAAACGCGTTTCTTCTCCGAATCTGCCTGATCCGCCTTTTGTAAGAAGTTGGGTTACTTTATTATAAATATTGGCCTTATACAAATCAAAACGGCCGCGGTACCCAACAGCTATATGCCCGTTTTCAATACTAACTGAATACGGTTTTTCGTAACACCGGATAACGTCTAGTCGTCTAACTGCTGTACCGGCGATAAGATAATAATCAACAAAATGCACGCCGCCCTCTTCACGTGTAACAACAAAATATGTAGCATCTGCATCAATATAATGACCTAGGCTAGTAGCACTAACAGCGTCAACCAATAAATGCGGATCAGTATCTTCGTACTTGATATAAATCTTTTTATCAAAAACCTGGGCAACTAAATACCCGTTAAACAACCCGCTGGTAATAGTGAATCTACGCTGCTTATTTCCAAAGTCTACCTTCTCGGTAGTAACAGAGTAGTCATGCAAAGTAACATCAGCTTTGAGCTCATATGTGACGGAAAGATCTGGCCTGGAAAATATGTTCCTGTTGTACGTCTGTGCTGCATGGGCACCTTGTAGTCCATCAGGAATTTTCTGGCTGCTTATTAGCTGCCAATCCTCTGAACTACGATGCGTTAAGTCTGTGGCAACATACAGATGAAAACCTGCCTGGTCACCTTGTCCAACCACTGCCAAGAAAAGCTGGTCACCGTACTGTTTGCGTATAGACACTGATCGAGCAAAAAGTGCAAAACCAGGCATGTTATTTCGAAAAATGTCAGCTATTTTCTTGTACTCATAGTTGATCATTTTATATACATGCGCAGTGCCGCCAACATTACTCAGTGGCGCAGCTATCGCAAGCAGACCGCTATCTGTGGATATCCGAGAACCAAAATGCGACTCCCTTTCACCCTGCAGCACCTGGAGCTGCGTTAACTCATCAGCCATTACGCTGAACCCTAATACTGCCATTAACAACACCTGCAAAAATAATCTCATGGATCTTGCCTCGTGAAAAATGTGGAACTAAGTTATTTAGTAAAGAACTATACTGCGTTACAGCCTAATTATCTTTGCAATATTTGTTTCATATTGTCAAGCCAAAAACAAGACTGCTCACCTTGAGCAGTCTATATAGTTATCAATTGGATCAGTAAAAGAACCACATGTTAGACAATAATACGTAACCAAATATGGCGTGTTACGCCGAACAATATATACGATGCGCATAGCTGACATGTCTCGGCGACATACTATACACGGACAGCGGGTAATGCGCACATAATCAGGATTGATAACTTGTATGCTATAGCCAATAGTATCAGCTAAAATATCATACACCAGATCAATCTCGTGTTGTGTCATTTAAGTTCCCCTCGCAGATGTGTTGTATAAGGTTCTTCCCTTTTTCACATTAATTTTGCCACCTACATCCAAAACAACAGTATCTCTCCTACTAACACTACCAGTCAATAGGAATTTAGCAATAGCATCATCGACTGTATCCTGTATAAGCCGGCGCATTGGACGAGCACCGTAAAGTGGATCATAACCAGCTCGCGCCATCTCAGTAAGGGCAGCATCAGTAACTTCCAAAGTAATTCCTTTGGTTTGTAAACGTTTTGCATTTTTCTTCAGCATAAGGCCTGCAACCTGTTTGATATGTTCTTGGCTTAGTGGTTTGAACACAATGATATTATCAAAACGATTCAAAAATTCTGGTCGGTATGATGCCTTTAACTCGTTTTGTATAAGCGCCTCTTTGATTGCATCAAGTGGTGTATTTTTTCTTAGTTCATCTTGCAAAAACTGCGTACCTGCATTTGATGTTGCAATCAAAATTACATTTGTAAAATCTACTGTCTGACCAGCCCAATCTGTCAGGCGACCATCATCCATAACTTGTAAGAATACATTTAAAATATCAGGGTGTGCTTTTTCAAGCTCATCAAGAAGCAGTACTGTATATGGTTTTTGCTTTATGCCTTCGGTTAAATATCCTCCATTTGGATCCGACTCACTACCTATAAGACGCGCGAGCGAGTTTTGGTTTTGGTACTCTGACATATCAAGTCTGAGTAGCTCTGACTCAGCACCAAAGTACACAGCTGCAACAGTTTTTGCAAGCTCTGTCTTACCAACACCTGTTGGGCCTAAGAACAAGAGGTTAACAATAGGCCTACCTGTATCACGTAACTCTGTACGGGCACGCCTCAGCGCTGAAGCAACAGCCTTGACCGCAAGCTCTTGATTAACAAGGCGCTCATGAATAATAGATTCTAAATTCAGCAATGTCTCACTTTCGGTTTCCGTAATTGCTGTGAGTGGCATATTCACTTTCTCAGACACAAGAGCTGCTACATCTTCTGCGGTAATGAGTTGTTTTTCACCGCGTGTGTTTTTGATATGAACTGCGATCTCCTCCATGAGGCGAAGTGCTTTTTCTGGAAATACATGTTCATACATATATCGATCAGCAAGTTCTATAATCTTTTGCATTGATTTAAAAGAAAAGTAGACCTTATATTTGTATTCAAAAAAACTAGTTTGTGACTGCATGATTGCCATTGTCTCATCTGGTGTTGGCTCAGGCACATCTACTCGCTCAAGTACACTACCTAGTGACTTTCCTGCTATAAATCGGCGATGATCAACTGGATTACTTGTAGCAAGCACAGGTATTTCATGGCGCTCCATAATACGTGCCACTAACTCTGAAGTATCAAGACCTGCATCTCCCTGACCACTTGCACCTACTAAGTCATGCACATTATCAATAAACAAAATTATGTTACCTGATCGCATAACCTCATCACGGATTGCCAATAATCGCTGCTCTACCATACCTGATGCAGTTGCTCCTGCAAGTAACTTTGGGATAGACAAAGCCACAAGGCGTTTATCTTTAAATAACTCCGGAACTTGTTCTGTGATCATACGCTCAGCAAGCGCTCCAATGATCGTAGATTTACCAACACCCTCGGGACCAACTAGTACAATATTTGTAGAGCCACTTTCCGCAAGTCTAAACACTTCATCAATAACTCTTTTTCTGCCAATACAGAATGTCAAACGACCAGATGCTGCTATTTGGGTAATGTCCTGTGAAAACATATCCAATATAGGAGTTGCTATAGCAGTCATTGATCTGTTTAGGTTTGACTTTGGCCTAAGCGCTGAAAAACGATTAAACTGTGCATATCTGCTTTGTAGCTTTTGCTCAATATCAAACCACCCAATCATCTGACCTATTTCTTGCTGACTTACATCAAGCTCATCAAACAAATCTTGAATAACAGGAGTTTTGGCAATAACTTCTAATAACAAATGCTGTGGCTCGATATGATCAAGTTGCTTGTCCAATGCATGCCCAACACTTCTAAACAAGCATTCTTTGAGTACTGGATCTATCTGCAAACTTGCCCTACCTTCACGAACACGTGACTGCTGCGCGACCATAGCTTTGGTAATCTCAGCAAGCTTCATCTGATCAACACCCAGCCGCACAAATAACGAACCAATCGTAGGGTATTGCAAAAGAACTGCAAACAAATGAATAGGATGGGCTATGGCAATCTGCTGACCATGGCAATACTTCCAAAACGCCCTCAGAATCTGCCAACTTTCTTTACTCATCACCTTAGAGAGCTCAACAGATTGTTTTTTTGCTCCTTGCTCATGAGCAATGTGCTCGAGTGAAGCATTGGCTTCAGAATAGCGATAAATACGATATGCACCAAAACATGCTGCTAAAATACCAACCCATGTATAGGAAAGCTCAGGCAGGAATAACAAGTACTGCCAAGGAATCAACTGTGCTTGTACAGTAATCACAATAACAGCATTTACGACACCAGCAACTGCCATGAAGAACAGTACAATATTTACAAACCAGAAAAACGCCCTCTCCATGTCCCACACACGCATGCCGCCTTCAGAAAACTTTGGCCCCCAAGTAAAAGTTACATTGTTCCATGTTGCATATACATCAAGGCCACCACACTTGCGTCTCAAACGTTTGTGCTCAGCATCACCGTTGTCATTTTTACATGACACTAGTGTAATTGCGCTATTAATTGTTTGTGGTTGGTTCTCGTTCATACCAAGAATGAATATACTAACAATACGATTGCAACAAATGGCAAAACTAAATACAAAAAGAAACCTAAAATAATCAACACAAAACCGAGGAAGAACTCTATAGTCTTCCACAAAATAGTAAGTGTACGAAAGAAGAAGCTAATAAGCCGGCCCTGCCAATCAAATTGCGCATACATAGGCTTGAACCAATTCTTGACCCATATACCAAGTCCAAGCCTATGTTGCCATGACATAATAGCAGTAAAAAAACGCTGCCACATCAACAAAAGCCCTTCGGTATACCACCAGACGGGAAAATACAATATATCACGTAGTAAATCCCAAGTGAGTAATTTTAATGTATGCAAAAAAACAGATGTCATGGGAATATGATCACTGTATATAGTATACCACGATTTCTACAGTTGATCAGCTTCAATTGCAGCACGAATACGCTGCATAAGAGTAAGATAAAATTCTATATTAATAAGACTTGCAATACGAAGTGCTAAAGGTTCTGAGGTGCGAAACAAATGATGCAAGTAAGCTTTAGTTAAATTTTGTAGTTCTGGAATTTTTGAGTCAGCGACCAGGGGTGTGAAGTCAGTAGCATATGATGCGTTTGTAATAGCAACGGTCTTATAAAAACCAGGCTTTGTTACATCTTTGTTCTGCCAAAGATAAAGACGACCATGTCGTGCCTCACGTGTTGGAATAACACAATCAAACATATCAACACCTCGCTTCACTGCCTCTATAATATTCTCTGGTTTTCCTACTCCCATTAAATACCGCGGCGCATCCTCAGGCAAAAGATGAGTCGTCACATCAAGCATAGCGTACATATCCACCTCAGACTCTCCCACAGCCAAACCGCCAATAGCATATCCGTCAAAATCCAAGCTTACTAGATCTTGAGCTGACTGTTGTCTCAAATCACTATATGTTGATCCTTGGACAATACCAAACATTGATTGATCTTTAAAACTTCCTTTTTCATAATGCTCTTTTGCTCGACGTGCCCACGCAGTTGTGATCTCCAAGTCATGTATTGCCTGTTCATGTGTTGCTGGGTTAGCAGTACACACATCCAAAATCATCATTACATCAGAACCAATAGACTTTTGAATATCAAGTACCTTTTCTGGTGTAAATATATGTTTTGAACCATCAATATGTGATTGAAACTCTACTCGATCATCAAATATTTTAACTAGATTATCCTTGCGTGACTTAGTACCACTCAGTGAGAACACCTGAAAACCACCCGAATCAGTCAAAATGGGTCCTTTCCAATCCATAAATGTATGTAGTCCACCCACCTGGTCCAAAACTTCAGTACCAGGGCGAAGATATAGATGATACGTATTGGAGAGCAAAATCTGTGCCCCTAGCAATCTCATCTCTGTAGTCGTGATAGACTTTACAGCACCCTTTGTTGCAATAGGCATAAAAAAGGGCGCCTCTATACTCCCATGCGAAAGTTCAAGCACGCCGCGGCGTGCTTGAGAAACAGTAGATGATTTTGATAGTGAATACTTCATAATTACTACTCTCTAACAACTCCTTTATTCTGTGCAAAAATATCACCTTCGAGTGCAGTAGTCAATGCCGGATTAGTCAGTCGAACTATTTCACCATCACTTGTAGTTAATTCTATTTGCGCTGCACCAGTAAGTGTAATGACTGTACCAAGGTCACTCTCATTTGGAGTTATGCCGGCTTCCCACTTCGCCTCTAGTTCGCCAAGAGTAAAATCATACCCAGAAACGTCACTAACAGACCAAACAACCTGGCGTGTACTGGCGACATAAGTCACATTACCTTGGTTGCTTGAAAATTGGTTATTCCACCTCACATCAGGCGGCAAAGTTGCACGAACTGTGAGACTCCCCACATTCCCAGCAACACTTCCTACATTCCAATTGATCTCGTAATTTGTATTGTCATCAACTCGTGGCGGCAATGGGCCAGAGCCAACTTGAATGCCCTCATCTGAATAATAATGAGCTGTTGTATGCCAATTTACTGTTTCACTAAGCTGGATGGGGCCAAAACTTTTAGTAAATGACAATGGCTCTTCTGAGCTCTCAGTCGTTAACCTCAAACGTGCTGAACCTGTAAATGATGTTTGTGACTGAGCTGATGAAGCAAGTGGTACAATCACTGAAAGCTCTAGCTCATCACCTGCTGGAATTATTTTCAAAACGTCATTATCTTCTGGTAAAAGCCTCACAACACCACTTGACTGATCAGTAGAAAGCGTCGAATCACTACGTATACCTGACCAAGTCACCATACTTGGTGGGATAGTAAGTGACCACTCAAGATTAGTTAGGTCCTCTGATGTGATGTTACGTGCTCGCAAATTAACAACTAACTCATCCCCCCACGAAAGTTCTGAAAGTTCTTCTTCACCGTTTAAAAGAACCTCAACCTCAGCCTCATCACCAATCACATACTGCTCATATGAACCTTCCTGGATAATGCGAGGATCTTCGTCAGTATCAATGCCATACTGCCAAACAAAATTTGATTTCCCTTGTGTGCCAGCTGCAAACAACCCTGTTATTTTTAGTACCTGTTGTTCACCAACTTCCATACCATCAAGCGGCACAATAGCTGCTTTTGACTCCTCATAATCAACCACGTCATGCTCAGGCGATATCTCAATTACTTCAAACCCCTGTGGAAATACAATTCTTAACCAGCTCAAAGGAAGAGTCTCATCATCAGCGTTAGTAACAACAATACGCCATACGTTTTCTGTCAGTGGAGGCAGATCATCAGTTTCATCAAATACAACGTCAACGATCTTTGTACCTATAACAAAATTATGCACTCCTTCTGTAAAAAAGTTCGAACTAAAGTTCTGTAGTTCATATACAAGCGTTGCGTCAATTACCTTTGCATCACCCACCTCACCAAATGCTTGAGCTGTAATATCAATAGTTACTTTCTCACCAACTGCTATCTCATCAAGCGTCCAGCTACTCATGGCAATACTACGAGGCTCTACACTACTTTCAATTACACGTAATTCATCTGGCCACTGTATTGATAGATCAGCCTCTGCTATAGCAACGTTTTCTTCATTGGTAATGTGTATCTGTAAATTAACAATCTCACCTGATGCAACTGTGTCAGGCGCATCAATAGCCACACTTACTCCGCTAGATGAAGGTTGTGAAATATCAAACTGCCACCAACCCAAAGTCCATGACACAATAGCTCCGACAACTATAACACCAATAAGCCATCGCATACGAAATGGCTTGCGCACCAAACGGCTGTTTGATTTTTTTGAAGATGACGCTCGTGAGCGTATATTTTTTGCTGGCATATACTAAAAACTAATAGTTGTATCTCGCAAAACGCGAAGTCCTTTTATTTCTTGTTCTAAAATACTCTCTATAATAGGCAGGGCTTCTCTACCGGCTTCTACTTGTTCAGCAAACGGGAGCGACTGTATAAGTATGTGTGCTTCTGACTCAATTGACGCATCCTGTAACGCTGCTAGTATAACATGCTTAAGATTAGTAGTGTCAGGAGCAAACCCGGTTTTGCTAAGCAATCTCCATACAATAAGTGCTACATATGATCCATGCAACCTAGCTGGCACCTCGCTTGCAATACTAGCTAGCCAAAAAGATACAAAATCATATACATCTACTGCAGCGTCATTTTCTGCTGTAATTTGGTTAAGCGTATCAGTTACACAAAGTGCTACCATCCGCCGAAGTGCATCTGTTTGTAGTTGTGGCAGCATACGCCTAGTCTGCACTCCGGCAACTATTGCCATGTGTCTACCGGGCGCAATCATAACATCAAGTTCTTGCATAACATGAAACCGCTGTGACAATTTACTGCTTAGCTTCTGACCACCACGAATACGCGCTTGCAGTTTTCCATGCGATCGAGTATATAATGTCACAACCTCATCATCACGCATAAAGGGATCAATACGCAGTGGAATTGCTGGAGTGACAAACGTGGACATGGTAGTTACTTCTTGATTTGAATCTTTACGTCAGCACCTTCAATGCTTACAACTTTTTCTATGTCATAATCTGAAAGCTCAGATACCTCAATTGTATTTGATAATGTTGCTGACTGTAGTGACTCGCTGTGATCTGTATAAATCCTATGCAGAACCTCATCTTTTGTTACAAGCGCTGTTGTAACTTTATCGTTGATGGTGAGCTTTGCCTCTTTTCGTAGCGAGTTAATAAACCTTACAGTCTCACGTACCAAACCTTCTGCCTTCAACTCATCTGTAAGGTTAGTATCAAGCACAACATCCTCACCACTGTCTATAACTTTTTTCACATTAACTTCTTCTGCTATAATCGCTTTCAAATCATCAGAAAAACTACCCGGCACTGTCACAGATGCAAGAGGTTGTCTAATCTTTAATTTTGCTTCTGCGCGCGCTGCCAATGCTTTTTCTACAACCTTTCGAGCACTTTCCATAGCATCAAGCGCAGCTGTTTCTTCTTTTGAAAGCTCTGGCGCTTCTGGCCAATCTTCTAGGTGGATTGACTCTTTGAAATCTTTTTCTTTATCAGGATGATTTTGTGTCAGCTCTTGATACAACCCTTCTGCTGTGAATGGTGTAAGTGGCGCCATCAGCTTACTGAGTTCATAAAGTACAAACCCAAGGGTTTTAACTGCTTGTGCTGAAGTTTCACCACCAGCCTTAAATCGATCACGAGAACGACGCACATACCAAGTAGATAGCTCCTGAATATACTCAATAATTGCCCTACCTGCCATGGTTAAGTCATAATTCTCCATTTTTTCTGTAACTTCTCGAGCGAGCTGCTTTGTCTTTGCCATAATCCACTCATCAAGCACATGGGTAGAATGTTCTGCTGGATATTTACCCTCAACAGTTTTGACGTACATATTATAAAAAGACAACACATTCCAAAGAATCAGGAAATTCTTTTTCATAATCTGCTCAACAAGGTCTGGGTCAAAATTCTTGGTGTCACCTGGTTGGTTCATAGTATAAAAGAGAAGTCGTACTGCATCGATACCATACTTGTTCATCATCTCCCATGGATCAACTACATTGCCGCGACTCTTTGACATTTTCTTTCCTTCCTTGTCATTGATATGCGCCAAACAAATCACATTCTTATATGGAGCCTCTTTGCCTAATAATGTCGATACTGCTAGTAGTGTATAAAACCATCCGCGCGTTTGATCAATAGCCTCACAAATAAAATCAGCAGGAAACTTACTACCTTCGTCTATATACTCAGCGCGCTCAAATGGGTAATGCCACTGCGCATATGGCATAGCACCTGAATCAAACCACACATCAAGCACAGCACTGTCTCGAGTTAGCTTGGTGCCTTTTTCTGATTCAATAACAACATCATCAATAAATGGCTTGTGCAGATCAAACTCTGAACCATCTGCGTTAAAGTAAAATTCAAATGGCTTAGTTCCTGGCGCGGTACGCTCATGCTTGAACATTCTTTGAGTAAGCACAGGAGAATACCCATGTGATGACTGCAAGACAGTCACTAGGTTTGCCTGATGAGTTACAAGAAGCACTGTCTTGCCTTGATGTTTTTTGGCTATGTCCTTAAACAAGTCATGCATTCGCTTTTGAACGTCTTGAAAGCTCTCACCAGTCTTGCCAAAGTTTGTAGTAAATGCCTTTTCATCGTTACTGTTCCAATACTGAGTGCGCTGGGTATAATACGGATCCTCTCTGCGCTCTGCCCGCGTCATACCTTCCCATTCACCTGTTGCTTGCTCAAGTAAACGATCATCTTCTATAAGCTCAACATTTAGCTCAGCATTGATAAGTTCAGCTGTTTCTTTTGTTCTTTGTATTGGTGATACATATATATAGTCTATTTCTCGATTCTTTATATCCTCTCTCAAAGCCTCTGCCTGGCTTACGCCCTTTTTAGTCAATGCATATCCTTCAAGCTTATCTGAACTAATACCCTCGAGATTTTGCTCTCCTTCACAATGCCTCATAATGAGAATACGAGTTGGCTTTGTTTCTTTGGTTGCTCTTTCATATAGTTCTTTTCTTGAGCCAATCACCTCAATCTCTGAGTTATCCTCGCTCGTCCACACCGGCAATGGCGTACCCCAATAGCGCTCACGTGAAATAGCCCAATCTTTTACACCATCAAGCCATTCACCAAAACGACCTGATTTGATATGACCTGGTACCCAGTTTACTGCATCGTTGTTTTCTTTTAACTCATCACGCAACTTTGACATGGCAATAAACCATGAATCCTTAGCATAGTATAATAGTGGCGTATCGCAGCGCCAACAAAACGGATAATCATGAGTATACTTTTCCTTTTTCAATAAAATATTGTTGTCTGCTAGAAAACGCAAAATAACCTTTGTAGTCTCAATCTCAACATCTGGATCTTTATGTTTCACTGGCATGCCATCAAGCTCACCAAGTACGCCATCTTTTGCATCAAAAGAAAACTTACCATCTGCTGACACTGTGTGATGCTTTGGTAAACCAACTTTCTCACCAAGCTGATAGTCATCCTCACCATACATGACTGCTGTATGCACAACACCAGTACCATCTTCAGTAGTCACAAAATCTGCTGCCCATACTTTGTACGCATTGTCATAATTGTCAGCAGTTTCTGGAATTGCACCAGGAAAAAGTGGTTCATACGAACTACCAACCAAATCTTTGCCTTTTATAGTTTTAACAACCTTAGGGTCTTCAAAAATATTTTCAACCAAACTCTTGGCAACAAACACAGTATCACCGTCTTGCTCAATACCAACATACTCTATATCCTCACCAACTGCCAAACCTACATTACCTGGCAATGTCCAAGGGGTTGTCGTCCAAGACAATATATAAACCGGTCCATCAATTTTTAATTTTGAATTGTTTATTTTTAATTTAAATTTCACATAAACAGAAATATCTTTTACTTCTTTGTACCCTTGAGCAACCTCGTGTGATGAAAGAGCTGTTCCACAACGTGGACAATGCGGCACTACTTTGTGCCCCAAGTACAGCAGGTCTTTTTTTGATACTTCTTTCATGATCCACCACAAACTTTCAATATAGTCATTGTCATACGTCACATAAGGATCATCCATATCAACCCAATACCCCATACGCTCGGTCAACTTCTCCCAATCATTTTTGTATTGCCAAACAGATTCCTTACACTTTTGGTTAAACTCTTTGACGCCGTATTTTTCAATATCAGGCTTACCTGAAATCTCCAGAGCCTTTTCTACCTGCAGTTCCACTGGCAGTCCATGTGTATCCCAACCAGCCTTACGACCAACGCGATATCCTCGCATTGTCTTGTACCGTGGAACAGCATCTTTAAATGACCGCGCTAGTACATGGTGAATGGCAGGTTTGCCATTTGCAGTTGGCGGTCCTTCATAAAATACAAAATCACCCTGAGGCGCTTCCTTTTCTAGGGTTTTACGAAAAATATCTTTATCGCTCCAAAGCTCCAACATCTTCTCCTCAAGCTCTGGGAATGAAATCTTAGTCATAAATTCAGGTATTTAATCAATATATGTATACTAGCTCTTTTGGCATGAGGAGTCAATAAAAAAAGCGCTAACATTAGCGCTTGTAATTACAACTGTACACATTATTTAAACTATTCCATCTCCTCTTCGACATGATACTCAGCTGCTAGAACTTTTGAAAAATACTCAGCTGATAACGTCCATGTAATTGCGCTCACAAAACCAGCCACAAACAGCACGATAAGCAAAACATGAAAAAACCGTAATTTGGCTTCACTAATAACACGCATCTCCTCCAAAAGGGTTCGTGAGTGAACAATGGTTTTATCAATGTCACGCTTAGTTTTTTTCATATTATTCCAATATCTTTATGAGATCGGCTCTGCTAACTATTCCAATAAGTGTATTTTGGTTATCAACAACTGGGATTGGATTAATTCGATACGTTGTGATCATTTTAACCACTTCTTTAACATCTGTTGTTTCAAGAACTGTTTTTACATCACGTGTCATAATCTGATCAATGGTCGCTTCTTTTAGCCGGTCAACTGCCTCGTCCATTTCGTTGGTTGTGTCATCAACCTCCAAAGAATCCAAAAAATCAACATAGGTGGGAATATGCACCTCTAAGTCAGGGTTTATAAAATCAAACTCAGTAACAATTCCTATGACTTTGTTTGAGTCATCTATAATAGGCACGCCTGATAAGTTGCGTCTATATAAAAGTGATGCAATGTCTTTGATGCGATCATCAGGCTTTGCGGTGATGACCGTTTTGGTCATAATTTGTTTAACTAACATATATATAGTATATAGTAAAAACAAAATCTGGCGAATACCAGATTATTACTTACCTATAGAAAAGTGAATACTGATCGGATATGTCGCTTGATCAAGCCATTTACTATCAAGCACCAATGATACAGTATCGCCCTCAACAATTGCCTCTACTGCCTCAAATGATCTATTCTCTTGGTCCTGAACAAATGGTGTGAACAAAGTAAATTCTTCTACAGTAAATGTAGTACCGTCACCAACCGCAGCTGGTGCTGTATTTTCAACTACTATATTTCCTGCCTTATCTGCAAAGATTGTATGCGCACTTGTGCTCTCTACCTTGTATGTAAATACATCCGGATGGCCTTCTCGTTTAAGTAGTAGTTTATAATCAAATGTATCACCAACATCTTGCATAACCACATCTGTGTATGCGTACGCATCCACATATATAAACATCTCGTCACTTTCAAAAAGCGTGACATCATTACCAGCTTCTGGCACTAGTGACATAGATATAAACTCATTACTAAATACAGTTGGATCAGTAAAGGTATGTGGGACTTGAATTGCAATAACTTCTTCCTCACCTAGCACTTGTGGGCGACTAGCAAACCATTGCATTGATCCATACATAGTAATAGCAATCACAAACAAAACAGCGCTCACAACAAGAACATGCGCAGAACGCGCAGGTATAGTATATGTAGTTGAGCGTCTGCCAGTACCTGATGACGTGGTGCGCCTCCTGATGACTTTGTGTTTTTGATAACGTCTAATACGTACGCCATCAAACGTCGTATGACTCCGTCGATTTTTATTATAATTACGTGCTGGCATGGGGTACCAGTGCTTTTGAATAATTATTGTGTACACCAAAAATGGTGGATAACTCTGCTTATAAGTATAACATTTTTTGAGCTAAAATAATACCTATTATTATTTATATTTATATTCCTCTCTTTGATACTTTTGTTGCCTGCCCGACATGCTAGTCATTGCAGGCGGGCCAAAAGTATCCAACCTGCCTGCCGGCAGGCAGGAAGCACAGGGGTGGCAAAACTCACTAGAAGATTTAAATAAACATACGTGGCTTCTAGCCACGACGCTCAAACAAGTTGCCACCCCTGACCCCAATTGCTTCAAAAAAGCGGGGGCTTCGGGGGTTTTGCATGTTCGCCACGTAGAACGTGGTAAAAGCGTCAATAGTGAGAGCGCCTGTCCGCCTATGGCGGAAGTTACAAAACCACCGAAACTTTTGGTCCTTTTGGTTACAAAAGGACAAATTACTTACTTTAACCGCACCCCACCTTTCAGATCAAAACCTGTCATGCGAACGCCTCGCGGAGAACTACCTGACCCATTCGCTGTCGTAAAAGTTGCTGCAGTTGAAGTATCAGAAATAGTACCCTCATCATCCCAGTACCACATACGCCAATAGTAAGTTGTGTTGTTGAGCGTCAATGCTGTACCATCGTAGTATATATCCTGACATCTGTTGCTTTGAATGCAGCTCGTCAACGCGACTCCGGTATTACAACTATCACTATCTGATGTCCACATGTCAGTTCCTAAAAAGTCAGGTTGGTCATTCACCTCTACACAATACTTATTAGCAGTATCACCTGTGTTATCATCTTCGTATATACTTGAAAACCGTGGCGTGGTAGTCGCGATATTAACAGGATTTGGCATGTTCTCAACAAGTGGGCTACTTGGTGCGCTAGGCGCCTCATCTGAAATTGTAAATGTCGAGGTTGTGCTATTAGTGCATTCGTTATCATCATCACACACAAACAAATAATAATTGTAAGGTGTGACATTTGCATCAGCAAGCTGCGTTGTGTACTTACAAAGTCCCTCGGGATTTCTATTTGTAAATGTAGGTGATGCACACCACGTACCACCAGTACACGAACCAGAAGATATCGCGTCTGTCTTACATACAACCACGCGTATCATCTCCCCACTATCTGGATCTGACCATGTAGCAGACCAATAAATATCCTGCCCAGCAGCAACTGAACCTACCGCGCCTGATGAAGTGTGCGTTGACACAGTGGTATTGATCGCGTTGATAGTAATTTTACTAGAATCCTCAGTATCAGAATCTATCGAGGTATTCATATAACTCGTTGAGCTCTGAGCAGCATCAGTGTCAGTAGTAATCAAATACATAAACCCTTGCGCGCCAGTTGTTGCTGCAAGCACAACATCACCGCCACCTGTGTTAGTTATACGAACGTCATTGCTATTAAAAGCAACTGTACATGTAGTACTACCATCATCCGCATCATTGTCATTGAACCCACATGTACCAAGCGTTGGATTCGTACCGGCCCATCCAGCTTTTACATTCACATGATCAACATAATCACCAGCACCATTCATGTTAGCAGCTCCATCTCCAGCATTATCTAGCTCCATTTGTATACGATACTGCGTGGATGGTGAAATCTTACCCGAGTTACATGTAATTGTTGCTGCGTTATCATCAGTTAGTGTACCAGAACAAATTTGTGTACCTGCATCCCAGGTTAAACTACCTGACTCCCATATTTCAAAATCAGCAGCACCCGTCGCCCATGTCATATTCGGCGTTGAAGGATATAAACTGTCTAAGCTAACAGCTGATATAGCACCAAAATTAAGTGTTTGATCAAGGTGATCAACTTCAATGTACAAATTCTCCAAACTAATATCATCACCAGCAGTCAAACCAGTCACTAAAGCACCAAACGCATACCCAGCATCATCAGCAGTACTGCTTCTATTGTACTGACCACCAGCTGCATAATTCACAATTACATCATTAACTGAAAAACGGGCAGATGGAAACGTACGAGTTCCTCCGTTATCAGTTGCTTGTGTTGCGAAAAACAAGAAATCATCAGATGTATCAACATCAAAGTATGAGTCTGTACCAGCACCCATAGTAAATGTGTCAGTATCAATATGAGCTGTTGTATCCCAAGCAAACTCAGTCAGTGTACTTGGATTCATAGCACCAGAAGTTGCCTCAGCAATAATAACCTCAGCTGTTGCTGGTAACTGAACAATTTGTATACTCGACCCTGCCTCCATGTTGTCACCTGTTATTGTGCCGTCAGTCGAATCCATCTCTACTGCTAGGTTATCACTACCACCACCAGCTGGCACATCAATGATACCTACATATGAGATCACACCATCATCTGTGCTTTCATTTCCACGCAAATAAGTTGAAACGCGTGAACCACCAACCTCTGTATCATCAAGTGTTAATCTTGTTACAAACTCAGTTCTGTCATTACCTGAAGCTTTTGTGATGGGTATAGTGTAAGAAACCAAATAGCGCCCAGCAGTATTAATAGCTATATTTGCACCTGTCCTGGTGAACCCAGTATCTTCTTCACTGGTATTATCCCACACTACATCACTAAACGTATCAACAGTTGCAGTCTCTGAACTTAGCTCATATCTTGCATAATTCCAGTCAGGATCAAGCGCTAGAATACTAATACCACCCCAGTCTGGCGTACGATCAATAGTACCACCAGCATCACTTGACGAGTCAGTACGATAAAATCGGGTTACCAGTGACGTGCTATCAGACGGTATGTCTAAAATACCAGCTCCATGCACAATAGCAGCGCGCTGCCAGTCACCCGCACTACCATCCTCTTTACGAATATATGTCTGGCCAGCACCAGTAGTGGTAGCATTACCTCCTACGACGAGCCTGCCTTGAATTTCTACTCGTCTGTTGTTGGTAGTGTCAAGTGTGTCATACCGCTCACTCCACATCACCAAATACTTTCCAGCAGCCATAGTAAAAGTCCCAGCAGAGTATGTCACTGATGTTCCACTGGATGCTACTTCTGTATCCCATGTAGCATCAAGATTTGATGTGGTCACGCTGTCAGTCTCTGCATCATTACGACGAATCAAATAATCACCTTTTGTAGCTGCATTAAATGCATAAGCGACCTGGTCGCCAAACTCAAAGCGCAATGTATGATGTCCTGCTCTTTTTGTAAAATGAACAACCTCTCCTACACCATCACACTCCCAGTCAGGATAAAAGATAACATCACCTGGTAAAATTTCTGGTTGTCTATAAAAGCCATTACACTTGAGTGACCTAAAATCATCATCATCAATGGTATCCTGGTTGTCAGGGTGAATGTAGAGATCGGCCATGCCCTGTGTAGTAAAAGATACCTTCCAGTCGTCACCAAGCTGAGGATGTGAGAATACATTGAGAACCTGAATCTCAATAGTAGGGTCAAGAATAACTGGATACATAGCTGTCTTAAGCCACTCTTTATCAATACTCACGGTCATAGTATCACCCTCAATCACAGTCTCAAGGTCAACAAAAGAACGATTTCTAGTAGCATCTTCAACAAATGGAGTCGGTATAGTAAAGACACGAGTAAGTACTGACATGTCTCCCTGCTCTTCCACGAGATTTTTATCGTGAAAGATAATATTTCCACGTTCATCTTCTTCTACAATGTATTGGTCTATATTACCTAGCTCATAAGAAAACTCTGTTGGATGACCAGGCGCATGAAAAACTAATTCTTCCTTAATTTTAAATCTTAGATCAGTCTGAATAACATCAGTATTTTTATATGCATCACGATAGGTAAACACATTACCATCTTGCTCAACTGGCACCCTGGTACCTTTCTTTGGAGTAACAGTCAGTGCTTGGTCGCCCCTAGTAGCAACTAACGGCTCAGTATAAAAAAGTGGAATAGTAATAGCAACAGTTTCTTCCACACCAAGTACTCGACCACGATTATTATTCCAAATAATTCCGCTCACTGTCACTGCAACAACAATAAAGATACTTGTAATAATAGCAATCTGCTTTTTGTAATTACGGCCAACAACAGCAACCCGAACACGACTTCGAGCTGACTGAGTGCGCTGTTTTTTTTGCATTGACGAAACCCGGCGTGGTGATACTGCAACACGACGTTTCTGAGAACGTGAATTGGTCGTTAATCCATCAACTGATCTACGCTTTTGCGAAGGCATGGGGATGCCAAAAAGTTAGTGAGTAAAAAGAGTGTTCAAATCAAAACAAACGGAAAGTCTTCCGTTTGTAGTATACCACTTTTTGTGTTCATTTAATATATTTTTGCTACGAAAAAGTATCAAATTATTTTACGCGCGTTCCACCTTTCAAATCAAAGCCTCTCATGCGCACACCTCGCGGTGATGATGATCCATCACCTGATGACATAGTGAAATTACCAGTTGTTGAGCTAGCAGAAATATTGCCAGAATCATCCCAATAGTTTATACGCCAATAATACACCGTGCCACCTAGCGTCAGTGCTGTTCCTTTATAATGAATGTCCTGACAACGGTTTCCTTGCGTGCAGTTTGTCATAGTGTTTCCAGTACCACACCCTGCACCATCTGAGATCCACATATCAGTACCTAAAAAGTCTGACTGAGTATTGACGTGAACACAATACTTATTAGCAATGTCATCAATATTCGAGTCATTGTATATAGCTGAGAGAATTGGTGTGGTCGTTGCAATATTCACAGGATTTGGCATATTCTGCGTAAGCAAAATAGTTGGTGATGATGGTGTTTGCTCTTGTACTGTTACTGTCCCGGATGAAGGGTCAGAACAATCAGTAGTACCATCACCTGAGTCATCACATACGTACACAGAATAGTTAAGGGTTCCAATATCAGCTGTTTGCGTTTTGTAGTAACACAATGTCTCTGGGTCACGGTTAGTATAAACAGGAGATTCACAGTACTTTGTAGCAGCACACGCTAGAGTTGAGGTTGTAATTGTATTTGTCGAGCACACCACAACTTTTACCATATCTCCCGCGTCAGTGTCATTCCAATCAACTGCCCAGTACAAGTCACGATTTGCGGCAATAGGATCTTCAGACTCTGCAACAGAGGTAATTGTCGGTGCTGTATTGCCACCTCCAGCATCAGTCTCCTCCGAACCAATAGATATAAAAGAAGCTACGTCACTTTGATTGTTAAACTCAGTAGTAATCCATGTTGCAGATCGTGCTGAATTTGACACACGAACCTCATCAATTTCACCGTCAAAATATGATTCCAGTGCATCAACCCGCACAGCACTACCTATTGATAAAATATTTGTATTTGTTTCAAAATCAGCCGTAACATTTTGCGTACGCTGCAATACACCATCTACATAATAACTCATAGTACTTCCATCATGAGTTACAACTATATGTTTGTAAGTGTTAGCAGGAGTTGATGTGGCAAAAGAACGCGGTGCGCCTGTCCAGTCAAACACAAATCCACCACCTGTTTGCAAAATCTCATAAGCATTTTCTTTTGATATAAATGGGTGTGATGTAACTGTTGATGTAGCATACAAAAATCCTTCTATATCATCACTTGCACCAAGTGCGGCATAATATAGCGTTTTACCGTCTGAAGTAACTGATGCTGTTGAGTATTCATTGCTACCACCTTCATTAGGAAGACCTGCTGCATCCTGCTCAGACGTCCATGCACTAAGAGATATGTTATTGAACGATGACTCTGCCACTTGATAGTCATTGACTGGACCTGTACTTGTGTACATGTATGCTGCATGATATGTAGTATCTCCCACCAGAACGATGTCATGAAAGTTATGTTCTGAAGATCCAGCGCTAGAAGGGTCTGGGTCGTTTGACCATGAGTTAAATGTTGAAGCAGACATAGTTGATGTGGCTGACTGATACTGAGATGTAGAATTACTATGACATAGCACACTATAGAAGATAGCAGTACCATTAGTATCTGAGGCTATACTACAATTTTCACCGGCCCCACCGCCGTCTGGTACTGGAGGTGTCTCATCCCATCCTGACCAACCACTACCATCAAGATTTATAGTTGCTACCTCAATATCTTCTGCAGTACCGTTCAAAAGTACTGTTGAGAAATATACGGTATTACCATCAATAGTCATATCAATGCCACTACCATCATCACCACCTACTCCAGTTGGGTTAGCTGGATTGTGCCAAGCACTAAATGACTGATGATCAAGTGTTGATGTGGCATAATAAAAAGTACCCGTTGTACCATTGTTACCAAGTACTGCATACCAGATGTAGTCACCATCAGAGTCTATAGCAAGGTCATGCCCTTCACCACCACCACATCCTGTTGCAGCTGTGCCAGTAGTCCAAGTAAGCTCGTTTCCTCGTAGTGTTGAACTTGCATACTCAAATACATCTGGACCACAAAGCGCAGCGCCATAATAAATCCTATCACCAACAATAGTCATATCCATACCACTATATTCACCAGGACTACTACCATTTGGATCATCAATATCATCGCGCCAATCAGATACAGCCCCTCCGGTTGCTGACACATCATCAGTATTGATCCATGCCTGGATAGTACCTGCATTACCAATATCAAGTGAAGCTGAGTCTGCAATAGACACAGTGTCATTTGTACCATCAAACGAGTCAGCGGGACCTATTTGCCCTATACCACTCCCACCTTGAGTAGTCACAGTCACACTGGTTGAGTCATTGTTATTGCTTGTCGAATCAAAGTGAGTTCCCGATGTCTCCTGCAAGTGCTGTACCATCATATAGTTACTATCCCATGTACCCTCAATATCAGCCTGATCAGATGCCCCTGAATTACCATAATACACATAGATACTTGTATTAGCACCAGAATTGATACTTGCCTCTACCCATGCAACTAACTCTCCTGTTGTGTTGTCATAATATTCACGCTCAAAGTCAAGCAACGTTCCTGAATCATTTGCAAATGCAATATCAGTACCAGCACTAAACTCAACCTTACCACCATTACCTGTATCAGCGAGCACTGCGTCGGTTGTTGTTACAAGTACTGGAAATGTACCAGTATAGTCAACCTGACTTGACTGTATAGTAATCTCCTTACGATACGTCCAGCTAGCATTCCACCATGGATCACCTGGGTCATTGTAGGCGTACCCTACTTGTCCACCAAACTCAAAACGAAGTGTGTGCTTGCCTGCAACTGCAGTATAGTGAACCACTTCTGCCTCCCCGCTACATGACCAATTTTCATAAAAAATAACATCACCTTCTAGAATCTCTGGGATGTGTTCTTGTCCATCACAAGTAAGAGAGGTAAAAACGTCGTCATCAACCGTAGCTTGATCATCTGGGATAATATACAAATCAGCCCTACCTTCTGTAGTAAAGCGCACTGCCCAATCATCACCTTGCTGAGGATGAGATTGAATAGTCAAAATAGTAATCTCAACAGATGGATCAAGAACAATCGGATATGTATGTTCTAAAAGCCATCTTTTTTCTGGAGTATAAATAATCGCATCATCACGTACTTCTATAGAAACTGCAGTGTGGTCGCTTTTTATTCCATTTGCATCTATAAGAAATGGAGCTAATATCGTATACTGTTTGTCATTCTCTGCTGTACTCCCCTTAGTAAATACTGAAATACTCCCATCACCATTTAATATATAGGTATAATCAGATAAGTTAATGTCATACTTAAACGAGGTTGGATGACCAGGTTCTTTAAGTATAATGTCTTCTTTTACAAAAAAGTCACCTGTTGTATATGAGATGTCAGTAAAGTCGTACACATCACGATATAGGAGCGTTGTCTCACCAACACGTTCTGGCGCAACATCATTAGCTTGAGCAGGCGTAAAAGCAAGTAAGGATGTTTTCTCCTTTGCTGACTGAAGCTGCACTCTCTGACCATCTATAGAGACTGGATCATTTCCATTAAAATTAGCGAGCATAGACCATAATACAAATACACCAACAATAATTGCTGTCACTCCTATGGTGATTTTCATGTGTTTAGTATGCATGCTACTATTTTAGATTAACCCCTCCCTTTATTTGCACCCCGCCTTTCACTTGCATAGGTATCACCCTGGTTTCATCAGCGCCAATATCCCAGGTACCAAGACGAGGGTTGCTATCTATATCATGTTCAAATGATTTTGCGTTATCACTTGCAAGGTCAGTACCTTGATCTTTTGCTAATGTATCAAATGGGTCTAAATGAAAGTTGTCCTGATCTACACCTGCAAATGAGACATCAGTTGCAAGTCCATTACGGTAAGAAGCTGATGGCGCATCAGAAGCAAGGTTAGAAAGATTGTAATCAGAGGCCACGAACGTACCGTCATAACCATTGTCAGCAGCTTGGGCTATATTGTTTTTCGCCACAAATGTTGCAGTATCAAGTTGCCTGTATCCATACTGACCATTATGAAATGTATTGTTGTATGCATAGCAGTGTGTGTCAGCATATCGACAACCAATACCCCCGCCATCACTTCCGCCACCCCAGTCGTATATAATGTTGTTATATAAAATATTCAATCCCCCATTGTTTGTTTGTGCATTTAGGAATCCCCAGTTCGAACTACCCGCACTAGCACCACGAATAACATTGTTACTTAAAATAAATGCACTACTAGATGCACTACCCAAAGCCCCTCCTACTAAAACCCCCTTATCAGCATCTGTAGTTCGTGAATTATAAATTACCAAACCATCAAGCGTGACATATGATACTCTATTGTCAATCGCGTAGCTATTAGATACTTGAAGGCGATACCCACTATTCCATTTACCAAAGTGCCTTTGACTTCGTACTACCTCACTCGTTGAAGTAGGTGTATAAAAACGCATATATGTGGTAGTAGCAGTTGTCCAACCATCGATCGTAACTGAGGTTGTATCATTACCATCTGCGTACATAGCAAAATGCCATTGTTCATTTGATCCTGTTATTACTGAGATATCTTTGTTTCCAGTATCAAAATCTCTAATACCTGAGGTGATGCTAGTATTTTCTATTCCGCTTTCAGCGTTACTCATAGATGTGTATGCCCTGAACCAGCTCCAGTCAGTATCTGCTGCACTTGTATTAGTAGCTGCATCTGATGGTCCAGACGAGCCATATACTGTGTATGTTGTTGTTGAAGTAATGCCATATACAAAAGCCCTGGCATCAATGGAGCCATTATCATCAGAGTCATATTCAATCACATCACCAATCCCGATAGTGGTCGTAGCTATACCAGGCGTGAAAGTGGCAACTCCACTTGATACCGATAATGTGATGCCTGCTGCAGTTGATGTAGCCAGTGCATTGCTATATGTACCAACACTTCTGTATATTTTTGCTGGGGCTGGAGCAGTCACTTCAAATGTACCTGAGCTTGAGTTTGAACAATAGTTATCATCATCACATACAAAAGTATAATAGTTATGTGTACCTACATCCCCATTGACTGTAGCATAAGTTACACTCACGGGATCTGTAGTTGCAAATGATGTCGACGACTCCCACAGCCCGCCACTACACGTTAGGGTTGTTGATGCAAACGCATCGGTCTTACACACAAATGATCGTGTAAGGTCGCCAGCATCAGCATCACTCCAATCAACAGAAAATGTTATAGTATTCCCTGCCTCAAGTGGATCAGGTGTATCAGTTACTGATGTTATTTTTGGATATGCATTGGCTACTTCAGGTCTCAGAGCAAACTGCTGTGCTGTCCAGTCGTTAGAGGCAGATAAAGTAGAACTAGCAGCACCGGTTGCGCCTGCAGTACTAAAGGTGCGTATATAGTTTGCAGTAGCTTCGGTGTTATTCTCAAGCTCAGCTACATAACCAGTTGTTGGATCACTAAATGTTTGTGTACTGTCTGAAAATACAGCCAAAATACCCATGGCACCATCGTACGTTGTTGTCATGGTTGGTGCTTCTGCAGCAGTACTTCCTGTGCTATTGGACCTTGTTGATGCAGAAGGGGTAACATCAAATACTGAGGTTGTATTGACCCCATCAAACACTCTAAACATAGCAACATATTCAGCTGTACCAACCCCATCAAAATCAAATGCATAAGCAGATGGCTCAGATGCTCCAGCAACACGGTAAAAAATTCCATATCTACTACTCTCACTACCATTCTGCTCCTCAAATCCTTCTGTGAAGGAATTAGCACCATTGTCATCAAGTATTGTTTGACCTGAACTATTAACGTGGATAATGGCTATAACTACATCATTCTCGTTAATAGTGAGTCCATGTGTAAAACTAAAATTTGAAGCAGTGCCGCTAGTCACGGCATTATTTGTCTCAACAATAGTCCCAACGAACTCATCAGCTCCCATATCCCAAGCATAAGATCTACTGTCAGCGTCAATATCATCTGATATAGAAATATTGCTGGGTGGAGAGTTTGTGCCAGCCTCAATGGCATATGAGCCATCCGACAGATGAAAATTCTCTGATCCGTCTGTTACTGATACAAATGTTGATGTTACACTTTGGCTTGCCAATGAATTAGAGCCAATTCCTGTTGCGGTTGTGTCCTCAGAAAAGTTGTAATCATAGTCAGCAACTGTAGGAGATCCAGCACCTACTCCAAAATCATAGGCTGCGCCACTACCGCCATTAACAATTTCAGTACGCATGACAATATTATTGTATACGTGCTTATTTGCGTTATCTGTTGTCATTATTCCATATGCATCACCACTACCACCAGAGCTGGTAATAACGTTGTACACCGTATTGTTATAAATGTATACCGGTCTAGAACTTGAATACTGCACAATACCATATGCATCTGCACTTGTACCTGAGTTACAATTGATGTTATATACGATATTGTTATAACCCTCAGCATTATTGTCATCAGTTGCAACAATAATACCGGTAGCGGCTTGATCTCTGATATCATGGGCTATTGTGTATCCTATCTCAGCATTAGCACCCGTATCGTTATGAATCGCAGTATCTATATTAGCTCCGTTCTTACCATCTACTTCAATCCATTGAATCTTGGTATAATCATCTGCATTATAAATACCATCCCCAGTGATACTAGTCCCATCCAATACAACACCAGTACCTGCCGTACCGTTATGCCTGTCAACACTAGCAACAGTTAAATGCATAAAGTTGGTAGCATCAGTGGTGGCACCTGAAATACTTAAGGCTGCTGTGAAATCGGCGTTATTATATGTTTCGCCAATCTCCTCATCTGTAAGTACTCCACTTTCAGCATTTTCCCAGGCCTGCAAACTACTATAGTCACATGCGCCGCCGCCACACGTTCCACTAACTGCTATGGTTTTTGTATCAGTTGCTGCAAACACAGGCTCGACTATACTTCTTGCTATCCTGCTCACTAGGTGCATGTTTTCATCTAGGGGACGAGCAAGTCTTCTCTCAGGAGCAATTGCGCTAATACTTGGATTATCTTTTTTTACAATAATATCCTCAATTGATCTATCAGTTATATCAAGTACTGGATTTTCTCTATCAGGATTTCTAATAATACTAAGTTCCCGGTCAGTTGCAAGTAGCGTATAGTCAATAGAATATGTATACGCTCCCGCGTGTGGGTGACGTACCATTGTATCGTTTTCATGATCTCTGTAGTCACGCTCCACATGAGTGTATTGTATTCGCTGCTCATCTGTTAGCTTTGGTACACGAATGATCACAAATCTCTTTTTTTCCTCAGCTCCCCACTGCCATCCTGCTGGCTTAATGTTCGTCACATCACCGTCTTTAGCAGCAGCAACATGATCACTATTTTGGCCTATGTATACAGATATCTCATCAAACTGCCTCACCTCAACAGGAGGATCAACTGTTATCGGATATGCATATCCTGAGAGCCTATTATCACGCTCTCTCTTACGATGTGGCTCTAAAACAAGCCGCTTTGCCTGCTCATCAAGACGATAATGATATGCGATAAAATCACCATTAGCATCATATGCATATGGGACTTTGAGCATGATAAGCTCTTCTTTTGTTGCTTGATCAAAGAGTGTTATGAACACCCCATTGTCATTACGCACACCAAATGAATCGGTAGAATCAAAAACTTCTGTCAGATCATATGCAAATGTCTGCTGTGCAAATTCGTTTTTTAAAATAATATTTTCCTTGAGTTCATTTTCATATGCCAAATACTCAACATCAACATGATCAAACACATCTGGATATCTCACCATGTTACGTTCAACTCTCTCTGGAGTAGTTGCACGTGCTCCAATCAGCGACATAAATAATTGCCCCCTTCCATCTTTGGTACGAAAAGTAAACTCAGGCCTTGCTTCATCAAGTCGGTACTCAGCATTAGCTGCATCAATGAAATCACCGAGCTCAATTCTTACAGGATCATTTACTATTTCGTTCAAATCAACTGGCCCCCAAAAGTAAAACCAAACACCACCAACTACTGCAATAACTGCAGTAGTTATAATGATCTTCACTTGTAATAATGTCAGTCGCATGGGTATAAAGTCTGTTATATATTATAACATTTCTTTGTGCTAATTCAGTGTACACATTTAGTGTTCACTACTATTTGAAAAAGTTAGCAAAACCATTGTTATATTCTCTCTTTACATCTTCAGGTGCAAGCGGATAGTGATACCACTTTGCCTCGTCTATGTAACCATTAAACCACCTAGTACCATCAAGTCGTCCTACAATTGGCGGCGAGTCGGTTATATTTGGGTTTACATCTGAATTCTCAACACTACCTGACACTTCTTCTCCATTTATATATATCCTAGATGTTGCTCCTATAGTGCCCAAATCCTTTGTCACCACAACGTGATACCAAGTATAAAGCTCAAGCGCATCATCAGCGCGGTACCGGTTATTCCAAAAATCAAGTGCTGGCTGACCCTGTCTCACAGTCAATGACAATCCTGTATTAGCAACACCTGATGAATTGTTACCCATGATTGAAGGGTAATTAGTAGACCACGACCCATTATCATAATAAAACCATGCGCTCATACTAAATGCTGCATTGCCTGAAATACCAAGATTGCTATCACCTATAACATAGTCATCACTACCATCAAATTCCATGCCACTATTTACCTGTCCATTTGAAGCGCCATTAGTCCATGCAGTTGAGGTTGTTGTTTGACCACCACTAGTACCTATGCGGAGAGTTCCATTATTACTTCCACTACCGTGATCAAAAATAGTCTCAGCTTCACCCTCATCAAATGAATAGTGCAGAAACGGCGCCCCGTTATTATACTCAAATGCAGCTTGTCTGCCTGTTAGGGCATAGTTAAACACCTTTACTTCATCAAGCTTTCCATCTAGATTATACGAATCATTTGAGTATCCGCGGCCTATAAAATCTATGTTAAAAGTGGTTGGCACAGCAGACGCGGAGCCAACGCGTTTACCATTGATATATAAAATCATATTGCCATCACCGTCAGCTGTAAATACATAGTGGGCCCATACATTTTTGTATGCTGAATTGTCTGATAGTAATGTATGGTATGTGCCAGCATTATCCCGGAACCTTATTTCATTAGCAGAACTGTGACGTAAATTAATACCCTGATTTGTTGAGTCATTACCTATCCAAAACTCAAAACTATTTGTGGTATCCTCATCAAGTATCCAGGCACTAACACTCCAAGGCTCATAGTCATCAAATGATAATTCCTCAGGTGTAGCACCGCCTTCTTTCACATCTATGTAGTCTGCATCACCCTGCCCGCGTAATTCAATACACCCACCAACCTTGCAACTTGCTGCATTTTGATAAGCCACTGTACCTGTATGGGCTCCATCATTTCCAATACCAGAGAAGTCACTTGCTGTTGAACCAGACTTCTCATCAAATTTCCAATAGCCCACCGGAGATGGCCCTTCATAGTATTCGTTTGAGATATCTGCCTTTGTTAAAGCGCTATTATATATTTTTACGTCATCAAGTTGCCCTGCCAAGAATGATGACGCCCCATTATAAGCGCCATGGTACAAAGTTCCTGCTATACCATAACTAGAACCCGGAATGAATGTAGTCTCTGTCACTGCCACCTCATCTCCGTCAACATATATAGAAATGCTATCATTTCGCACCACAAGCGCTACATGATGCCATGTGTTATCAGTAAGAACATTACCAGATGAAGCAACTGAAGCAGTAGTAACATTACCCACTTCACTAAAAAATGTAATATCATCACCTGATATATATAGCCAAATTCTATTATTACTATCCACAAATACATTCTGTAGTGTCTGTGTAGTAGCACAATTAGTACATCTTACCCACTGGCTAATTGTAAACTCACTTCCAGTAATAGCACTTGTTCCAGCGCTAACATAGTCACTGTCACCATCAAACTCACCTGAGCGACCAAACTTGGCACTAGAACTAGCATTAGCTGTACCAGCTGAGGTTCCATGTTTCCCTAAACCTGAGTAGTCACGCACTTGGTCAGCTGATGTGTCCCAGGAATCCTCGTCCATTTTCCACCAACCCACCAAGCCTTCGTATGCGTCATCAATTTCACTAGCATTTTTGCTCAAAGCTATTTGCTGTCCAGTATTAAAATTCTGACGCATCTCTTCTCTAGTCAAAGCGTAATTATATATTTTTATTTCATCTAGCGAGCCATCAAAGTTATAAGTTGTTCCACCTACATTCCCACCAAACCTAAGGACATGCGTACCGCTTAAATTATCAATATTGCTAGAAGAAAAATCATATTCATCAACTAGCTCTGTGTCAATATAACACCTAATTACATCGGTAGGTCTATCAAAAACAACTGTCACATTATACCAAACGCCATGCTCTAAATTTGCATCACAATCAAAACCAGCCTGATCTGAGTCATCATCAAGCATATATATTTGTAAATCCTCTGTATCAAGCCACTTAATATAAAAGCCACCACCAGTCCATTTTTCAATAATACGCGCTCGATCATAGCTTCCTGGAGTATCAGCATTCTTTCTGGCCCAAAAATTTACTGAAAATGACTTGTCGTCAAAATCAAGGCTGTCATTATCAGCAACTTGAACATAGTCGTTGCTACCATCGAAATGTAAGGCAGTTCCCTTTTTGCCTGCTGCCCATGCAGTACTTGTGCCTGCAGTAGTCATGTTTGTCAAAGTGCCATCATTTCCAGCACCAGTTGCATTGTAAAAATTACCTGTATCATACGCAGTAGTGCCCTGACTCTCATCAAAACTCCAATACGCTATAGGATTATTTGTCCTACCAGCGTTCATGTCCTGTAATATTTCTCTAGGTGTCAGGGTGTAGTTATACATCTTTACTTCATCAAGTTGTCCGTTCATATTAGACGAAGCAATAGCAAGTGCTACATTGGCAGCAAAAGGAGTATATCCACCATCCTTGGTTGTTGAAGCCTCTGGTATACCATTTACATACACAGTAACTGTGCTGGTAATGGCATCTGTAGTCCATGTAACTGCGATATGCGTCCAATCATCAAGTGGCACTGCAGTTGTAGACACTAAAGTAGTTGAGCCTGTACCGTCATCAAGGTCACAGCGATATGTTCCTGTCTGAGTCAAACCACATGAAATGTCACCATTATTTGAACCACCAGCATTTTTAGTCATAATAGTAGACTGAATACCAGCACCTGATGTAATCTCATCTGGTTTAATCCAAACCGTGAATGATCCAACCCCCATATTATCAAAGTTTGTTGAATCCGTAACAGTCAGTGTGTCATCGCTACCATTAAGGTTAGCTCCGCTGCCGTATTTACCCGTATCCCAATGAGTTCCTGAACCGCTAAAACTTGCGTCGTCATCATATACACCACGATCATATACATCAGTACCTGTTTTCTCATTGAGCGACCAATAGTGAACAGGATCAGGTCTCCATTCGTATAATTGGTTCACCTCATCATCAGATAATGCTCTATTATAAATCCTCACATCATCCATCTGACCATCAAAATCATTCTGGGGAGTTGCTGAATTGTCTGAACCAACCCATAGGGTATTGCCGTCATCCCGCTGAGAAGTTGGTATATTTGAAGTATTTAGACTATCTAATTCACCGTCGATATATAACGCTACGTATTCACCTGGCTTGTATACACCAGTGACAAGATGCCATTCGTTATTATCTATCTGGGCACTGCTATATGTCGAATATCCGTTATTACTAGCGTCATATATAGTAAATTGGGCCCAATAGCCCCCTGTACCAGCATCAGTTGATAAGTCAAATGCTCTATCCGCTGCACCGGCTATCTTTGAAATAAGTCGTTCGTTATTATCAGCTTCGGACCGCACCCAAACAGATACGGTCATAGCACCAGTAATAATGAGATCGCTTGGCGTGCCAAGATTAAGTGCATCATCAGTACCGTCAAAATCTCGCGCAAAGCCAAACTTTGCTGTTGATGTTGTTGCAGGATCACCCGAGACAGTGCCATCATGATCAAAAAATGTTGAATCACATACATCATTTGTACCGCCAGTACATTGATTATCTGCTGTTTCATCAAGCTTCCACCAACCGACTAAACCATCAGCCAATCTTTTGTTCACAGAACTAGTACCACCAAAACTGGTTGCATTTCCATCATTCATATCAAGCTCAATTTGCGCAGCACTACGTGCATATGGGTAGTACTTTACCTCATCAATAAAGCCATCCCAATTTGTTGTACCATCGCCTCGATCTCCTATCTTAAAAGAAATAGTATTGCCAGTATAAATAGAAGTCGGCACACTATCTCCTGAATCTTTTCTGTTTACTTCAATACCATTCTTATACATTATTGTTAATTGATTGGTGGCATCATACACATACGCCCAATGTATCCACTCATCTTCATCATTTACATTAGTAGTGCTCATAGCCACTAAGTTTGACGCGTCAATAGGCACCCAAAAATTTGATTCTCCAAGATCATCAGGACCAAAAGCTACACCTCGGCTGCCCGCTGCGCCCATCCAACCACCATGCCCACCATCACTGTGACTCACACCATTTTGATACCCAAAACCGCGCGACCACAAACTAAAAGTGAATGAACCTGAGTTATTATGAATATCATTTTGGTAGCCAAAATCTACATAATCATCATCCCCATCAAACTGCAAACAACCACCTTTTTTACAAAACTCTGGACTTGCCCAAGTAGGATCATTTGTATCAGAGCCAGAAGTACTACCAAGCTCACCATCAATTCCCTCTGACGCATAATCATACGCTGTCTGGCCATACCCTTCATCAAAACTCCAGTATGACATTGGCCCAAGACCCTGTTCTTCGCTTCCTATAGTACCAACTGCATAGTTCGATGCTTCTGTGGTGAATGCACTTGGCTCAAAACCATCATTAACCGAAGCATTGCCGTAATAATAAAGCACTGTACTAGTACCTGAGACCAATGTATCGAACAATACATGCGTAACAGTAGATGCACCAGAACAGCCACTACTAATGTAATGGTCTAATAAATTCCCCGCGCCATCAGTAAATCGCAAGTCACCACAATCCCCTTGATGTTTTGTCGTGTCAGATGTATCAATAGTCACAGCTATATAAACATCTGTTTCATCAGTTGTATAATTTCCTACATCAAATTCACGCCGATAAAGCCAGTCCTCGTTGAACCACTCAGCAGCAGCCACTTCTTCCTGGCTACTTTGGAATATAAACAGCGAGACACCTGTTGTAATAACCACAACTACGAATACTGCTATAAGTACTGGCTTTGTAAGTATTTTTTTCATACCTATCCTTCAGTGTTAGTTGGTTCCTCTGCTGCTACTGGAGACTCTTCTACTTGCTCCTCAACTACTTCAGTCTGTTCTTCTTCAACTGTTTCTGCTTCTGGCTCTACAACTTCTTCAGAAATTTCCTCTGAAGTCTCTTCGGTTGTCTCTTCAGTAGAGCTCTCAGTCGTATCAGTTTGTGCTTCAGTACCTTCTACCTCACCTTCTGTAGTTTCCTCTGAAGTCTCTTCGGTTGTCTCTTCAGCTGTGGCCTCATCTACTACATCTTCATTATTTTCTGTTTCTACATTGTTTTGTGGTAAGTAATCATTTACATCAATCTCCTCACCAGTATTGTTTACGATTATTGTGGTGTCATTGCTTTGGAATACTTCTACTGCCGGCTCCTCGTTTGCTACTTCAGTTGAAGTAGAAACTGTTGAAGTTACATATGCCCCTTCAAAGTCCCACGTGAGGTAACCATCTTGGTATCGTGAGTAGTTGAGACTTGGCTGGATAAGGAATTCAGTAGCTGATTTTGCAATACCAACTACTTGCACAATAGCACCGTTAACTACTGGCTGCTCAAAGCTTAGTGTTCGGCTAAGCTTACTTGCTTCATCAACAAGCACTTCTTCTTCACCTGCGATTTGCTCTTCTGTTGAAGTACTGCTTAGGTTATCAGCTTGCTCAAGAAGATCATCAATAGTGTTAACAACATCTTGGAAATCTTCATCACTATCTGCAATGATATCATCGCGGACAATTGTGTCATTTACTGAGAGGAAGTATCTGTTACCAGCAATAAGGTCAGTATATCCCTTTACAACACCGCCAATTGCTACTTTCACCATACGGAACTGACTAAGATCTTCGTCTGTAATGTCAATAACAATAGTACTTGAAGCTGTGATTTCAGTAGAAGTTGCGGTGCTAGTTGCTACATCAACAACTGACTCTACTGAGGTTAGCTCGTCATATTTACTTCGTAGGTGCTCAGGCATGTTGTTGATGTCATCTTCAGTTAGTGACTCAAATGGCTTAAATGCTACCGCAATACCAGTTGCTGGTCTAAATCCTTTACTATTAGCCCACATAGTTGCAACGCTGTTATCTCCTACAACTGCAACCGCATCACCAAGTTCGATCGGATCTGTTGATGAGCCGTATACAGCATCATCCCAGAACCAGGTTGTGATAGCTCCTGATATATCAAGGTCGCCTGCGATAATAATTTCACCGAGCACTAAGAGTCTACCGGTAAATTCTGCATCAACAACTGAGATACTACCTGTAAACTCTGCCAGACCTTCAACACGGATGTTTGCAAGCTCCTCATACTCGATGACAACTACATCTTGATCGCCGTCCCCATCATCAATAACCACAATATCAGGGTTGGTAGTTGGTTTTGATGTGTTGGTATCGGTCGATGTTGCTGTTGAAGTACTTGTAGCATCTGGTAGTGTTACTTCTTCATATGCTGAGAACCCTGCATTGTTCTTTACGTTAATAAGCGTACTAACCAAGCCATTGCCATTATCATCTTCAAGTGCAATACCAATGGTTCCAGCTTCAGCTGTTGTTGCCCTCATAGCCGCACCAAGCACTGTGTCTGAGGTGGTAAGCAGATCACCACGTCGTACCTGTCCGTTTTCATCAGTCACTCGAACAGGTGATGTACCAGTAAGTACAATCGGCTGTCCATTATCACCGTATACACCAAATTTCAAGACACCAGCTGGGTCAGTTGTAATAACACCCAAGATTTCATTGCTATTACCTTCATGTGACATTCTACCCATATAGAGATCACTACTACTTGCATATGCATACTCTCTATTAATAACGATCACATCGCCAGGCTGTGCAAATGACTCATATACTGACATTTCCTCAGCAAAGTCACCTTGTGTCCACGCGGTTCCTCCTGAAAGGTATGCTGTTCCATCAACTTCAATGTCGCCTGTAATGAAAACATCATCTGTACCGGTAATAGCGGCTTGACCCGGAGTACCAAGACCAAAACGGTTATATTCGGTTGAAGTAGTTGCGCCAAAGTTAGCTGTACCTTCAACTGCCAAGTGTACAAGTTCATCATAGCCACTTGTATCAGTTGTGTTCTCGAATACTACAGTAGTTGTGGCTGTATTATTTACATCAATAGTGAGGCTTGTACTTGTAGCTACCAAGTCTCGAACTCTATACTCTACGCCAGATACACCTAGGTCTATTGTGTCGCCATTCACACCAATAGTAATGGTATTGCTGCCCTGACCTGAAATAGTTGATGATTCTTCGAATACAAGATTCGAAGCTGATCCAACATCACCAACAAGTACGTCATTGCCAGCTACACCAATTTCTACGTCGCCAGCGCTACTTGAAATCTGAGCATCTGAACCGTCATGTGTTAGCTGTAGATAGTTTGTGCCTGCACTATCATATACACGGAGATCACCACCACCAGAACCAATCTCTAAGTCCCCGCTTGATACATCGATTCGACCATTTGTTCCGTCATGATAAATACGGATATAATCTGATGCATCAGAATCATATACTGATAAATAATTACTATCATCAAATACAAGCGCGTTTGTGCCACCATTTTGAAGAACAAGGATATCGCCTGTACTTGTCTGATCGATGGTAAGCGCTGCTGCAGTAGATGAAGCTGCAGTTAGCTCAGCAACACCAGTGTCAGCTATCTGGAACCTAACAGTACCTGCATCTTGCACTTGGAATTTATCTGATGTTCCTTGTATATCAATCACAAAGTTATTACCACCAGAGAGATCCCATGAGACATCTCCGTCATCAACAGTTACTGTTCTCTCTCCGCCGTCGTTGTTATATGCATCGTCTAGTGTTGCTGCAAGTCCTAGTGAAGATGTAGCTGAGTCAACCCATCCACTGCCATTCCAAGTAAGTACATGTCCATATGCAAGTGTTGAAGTTGTGACGTCTCCGATCTGACCAAGCTGAGCGACACTTCCACCTCCACCTCCGCCTGTTGCATCTGCTTGCCATGTTACGTTTCCTGATCCATCTGTTTTTAATACATAGTTTGCTGCTCCATCTGCATTAGGTAATGTGTAGTTTCCTACTACAAGTTTGTTTGAGATTGTTAGATTTGTTGTACTTGCCTGACCGGTGATTGCAAGTGTAGTTGCAGTTGCGTTAGTAAGTGTTGTATTAGCACCATATAATGTTCCATCAAGCTCTACATCACCTGATACAAATAAACTGTTATAGTAGTTTCCTACATCAATACTACCTGGTGTTGAACTTCCGACACTTAAGAGTGCGGTTGGACTGCTAGTACCAAGTCCAAAGTAGCCAAGTGAATCAAATACTGCAACATCAGTACCATCATCTTCAATTTCAATTATATTACTACTATTTCCATCTCCAGTTGTATTAAACCGTGCAACAGCTGTGGTAGAAGAAGCTTGAACAATCAACGTATCGTCAACTATTACATCTCCAAGATTATTTGCGCTCAAAATTAAATCTTCATTTGACGCAAGGTCACCGGCTGTAATATAAAGTGGTGAGTCTGATTTGATATAACTTGCGGTTGGATTGGTGAACTGCAGAGTACCGGCAATACCAGTATCACCTGTTGACTCTACTGAAAATGGGACGTAGGAAGTGACTTGATTAGGTCCAATTGCAAATACGGTTGAAGTTTGATACTGGAATTCCGCAATGTTACCACTACCGTTTTGGTTAATTACAATTGCTGATGTTGTGGTTGCTACTGACCATACTGTTCGACCATCATTGTCTACAGTGAGAAGATCATCACCGCCAGCATTTTGTAGTGTTAAGATATCAGCTGTTTGACTAGTAGCGCCCTGAAGTAACAATGTCTTAGTAGTAGCAGCTGCGCTCTGTACTGAAAGTGTTGCAAATGGAGTGCTTGAACCAATACCCAACTTATCATTCGTATCATCCCAGAAGAAGTTTGTATTGTCTTGAGTAAGCCCTGTTGCTCCTTGGAAGACTACGCTACCTTGGGTAAATCCTGGATTGATAAGACCATTAACTGTGAGGTTGCCGCCAATTGTTGCATTTTGCGAAACAGTCAACTGAGTCGTACTTGCCTGTCCTGTGACTGCTAGGCTTGTTGAGGTTGCATCTGTAGCACTTAGGTTAGTAAATGTACCTG
Organism: Patescibacteria group bacterium; assembly: GCA_049604715.1. Lineage (GTDB taxonomy): Bacteria > Patescibacteriota > Patescibacteriia > S139-126 > S139-133 > JBMYTV01. The sequence continues at coordinate 243 of JBMYTV010000004.1, read as the reverse complement.
CTGCTGGAGTAGAACCACCAATGACTGTGTTATCTATGGTTCCTCCATTAAGATCTACTGTACCATCTACATCTAAATTCTGAGATACAGTTAAGTAAGTTGTACTTGCTTGTCCAGATACAGCAAGGTTAGTTGATGTGGTGTTTGTAAACACACCAGTTGAAGGGGTTGATCCTCCAATTGGAGTATTATCTATGGTACCTCCATCAATGGTAAGTGCATCTGCTACTTCTGCGTCTGTCC
>JBMYTV010000003.1:0-123830 GCA_049604715.1 Patescibacteria group bacterium | reverse complement strand
GACATATAATGCATGGCAACAAAAACATACCGAAGCCTCAGAATTGGTATTAGAGGTGTCAGCTCAGTATCCTGATATTTTTAATACCCGATTTGTTGAGACATTTGCTGTGTATCATCAAGATATACGCGATCAGGTAGTAGTATTTTCTGACTCTACCATGTACACCAATACATTAGTAGATAAAGCAGCAATAGGAAATAATATACATAATGACTTTAACCAACTGCTAATAGTAACAGCTGCAGGCTTTAATGAGTCACTATCTGAGTCATCAGCAGTTGCTTCAAATAAACGTATAGAAATTTTGTTTTTGGTAGCTATGTATTTTTTGTTGATCTTATTGTTTAGTATTAGAATCAACGATTTGTTATTCAGTAATATAGAGGGTCTAATCGAGAAGCTTAAAAAAGTAAGACGTGGAAAATTTGGTGTTCGTTTATCTGAGGATGATACAACTGAGTTTCTGGAGATTAAAAGATCTATCAATTTTCTTTTGGAAAAATTACAGACAAGTAATGATAAGCTAAAAGAAACGGTTAGTAGTGCAATGGAAGATCATGTAAAGTCAGAAAAGCTTATTGATCAATCTGAGAAAACAAAAAAAGCAACACTAAATATTTTGGAGGACTTTGCTGATGAGAAGGACAAGCTTCAAACACAAGTTATCGAAACTCTAAAATATAAAAAGGCAGTGGATGCGACTAATGATCATATTATTATTACTGATCCTGAAGGCACAATTATTTATGCAAATAGTTCAGTTGAAAGGATAACAGGATTTGATTTGGATGAGATTATAGGTAAGAAAGCGGGATCAAAGGAACTTTGGGGCGGCCATATGGATAAGAAGTTTTATAGTCAGCTTTGGTCCACTATTAAAAAGAAAAAGCAGGTTTTTGCTGGAGAGATAAAAAATAGACGAAAAAATGGCGAGTTCTATTATGCTCATGTTAGTATTAGTCCTGTGGTTGATGAAAATCACGAACTCCTTTACTTTGTTGGTATTGAGCGGGACATTAGCGCAGAAAAAGAGATTGATATGGCAAAGACTGAGTTTGTATCACTTGCATCACACCAACTTCGCACACCATTGTCAGCTATTAATTGGTATTCTGAGTTGATGCTTTCAGAAGACTCGGGCGACCTAAATACAAATCAAAGGTCGTATATGGAAGAGATTTATACAGGAAGTCAACGAATGGTGCAACTTGTAAATGCGCTTTTGAATGTATCGCGTATTGAGCTTGGTACATTCATAGTCGACCCTGAGTCAGCTGATCTACGTGTATTAGTAGACGAAGTTATCAATGAATCAGAAAAAGACGTATTGCTTAAAAATCTTATTATAAAGAAGCAATATCAAGACGATATCCCAATGGTTGACTTGGATGTAAGTTTGACTCGTATTATGATACAAAATCTTATTACAAATTCTGTGAAATACACCCCTGAAAAAGGAACGATCACTGTTTCGATTTCTGTAAAGAATGATCAGTTGGTACTAGAGGTTGCAGACACGGGTATGGGCATACCAAAGGCTGAGCAACGTCACGTATTCACAAAACTTTATAGAGCTGATAATGTAAAAGAAACCGATACACAAGGGACTGGTCTAGGATTATACACAACCAAGTCAATTTTGGATCATATAAATGGATCTATTTCCTTTACCTCAAAAGAAGGTAAGGGTACGACATTTACAATAACAATTCCAGTGAGCGGTATGAAGAACAAGGAGGGTACGAGACGTTTACAGTAGTAAAATATATGAAAAAAACTGAACATAACATACTTGTAGTGGAAGATGAACGACCACTACTTAATGCAATTAGTAAAAGGCTCGAGGCAGCAGGGTATATGGTGCTAACTGCTAGATCAGCTGAACAAGCATATGGATACCTGGAGGATGTTGAGGGTATTGATGTAGTGTGGCTTGATCATTACTTACTTGGTAAGGAAAACGGATTAGACATCCTTACTTATTTAAAGGGGCCAGATAGCAAATATCGCGATTTACCGGTTTTTGTAGTATCAAATACAGCTAGTGATAAAAGTGTAAAATCGTACATGGCACTAGGTGCTGAAAAGTACTATCTAAAAATGGAGCATCGACTTGATGAAATAATAGGAGATATTGAATCATTGTTATCGGAAGAAAAGGTATAGGAAGTGCGAAATGTTTTTGTATATTCGTTTAATTATAATAGCAGGTGTTATGGTAATGAGCGCGTCATTACCATTTTTAGCTAGTGCAGAATTTGTCACAAGTACTATTTTGGTAGATGGTGAAAGTATCGAGTATACAGCGCTAGTCGAGTCTGATATAGATAACAATGGCCTACTTGATAGTTTAGTTTATTATTTAGGTGATGATGTTGTGCTCAGGACCTATGATATGAGCGGGGATAGTGTAGCTGATGTATGGTTTGTATATGGTGACGATGAAATGATTCGAAGGGAAATTATAGACACTGATGCAGATGGGGCATTTGATATTATATTGACTTTAGATGAGGAGATGGGAGTTCTTGATTTAGAAAGAATTACTGCCGATTTAGATGTTGTTGATTTGGAGGAGGGTTGTGATTGTGAAGATAATGAAACTTATTTTTTTGATAACACAAAACCGACAATGAGCTGGATACTTGTCGGCATACTTGTGATTTTGACTATTATTGTATTGTGGAGAGTTAGGGGCTAGTTGATTTGTTTTCTATCATCTATTGCGGCTGATAGCGTTACTTCGTCAGCATACTCAACATCAGCACCAACAGGAAGACCGCGCGCAAGGCGCGTTATTTTTTTGCCCAAATTTTTTAACTGTTCACTCACATACAAGGTTGTTGTTTCACCTTCTGCTGTTGGATCAATAGCAAGAATAACCTCTGTTAGAGTCGGTGTCTCTTTAATGCGTTTGAGTAATTCTGGCATACGCAGATCTTTGGGTGATGTTCCGTGATATGTAGAAATAGTGCCTCCAATTACAAAGTATAGTCCATGAAAGTGGCCCGTCCGTTCTATAGCCGCAATGTCTTGCGGTTCTGTGACTACACATAGTAGAGTTTTGTCTCTTTGTGTATTATTGCAGATGTCGCAAGGGTTTGTTTCGGAAAATGTGTAGCATGTCTCGCACTGGACGATTTGGTTGCTCAACTCTGTTATTTCGTTTCCTAGTTTTCTTATAAGCTGCCTATCTTTTTTAAGCAAAGCAAAAACAATCCTTTCTGCTGTTTTTGGACCTATTGTAGGCAAGTATGATAGCCGTTGTATAAGATTTTGTATAACAGGAGGGTAGTGGTGCATGAAGGATTTAAGAAAGTCCTGGTAAGTTAAAGTCACCTTGTTCGCGCATCTTTTGCATCATAACTTTTTGCACTTTCTTAAGTGCTTGTGCATGAAGTTCAATAAGAATACTTTCAAGTTTGCTTTTGTTGTCTTTGCTAAGCAAATTATCTGCAATTGTGAGGCTAAGAATCTTTTGATTGCCATCCATCTTTAGGCTACAACCTTTGTGCTCAACAGACACTGTCTCTTCTGCAAGTTTATTTTGAAGACTTTTAGCCTGATCGCGAAGATCTTTTACTTCTTTTAGCTTATTAAACATAAAAATTGGTATTTTAATTTTAGTATAGATAGTATAGTACAGTTTCCGATCCTTGGTAAGGCCTAGAATTCGGAAACAATATCACTAACTGTCATCTTGCTTTCAAGGCTTCTAAAGCTAGCATATTGTTCATCAAAGAACATTTTGATGACTCCGGTTGGACCATTACGATGCTTTGCGATGATAACTTCGGCTAGGTTCTTTTCATCCGGCGGTACGTCCTCTGGGCGGTAGTTGCCGTCTCGGCTTTTTCTATAAATAAACATCACCACATCAGCATCTTGCTCAATAGACCCTGACTCGCGCAAATGAGAAAGTTTTGGGATGGCTGGTTTACTTTGTTCTACAGCACGAGAAAGCTGGGATAATGCAAGGACAGGAACGTTGAGTTCTCGGGCGAGTCCCTTGAGCGCGCGAGATATTTCAGCAATCTCTTGCACACGGTTATCGCTACTGTTTGATGAACGACCTTCCATGAGCTGTAGGTAGTCAACAACTATAAGCCCAACATTGTGCTCCATTTTGAGTCTGCGAGCTTTGGTGCGGATAGACATAATGTTAACTGATGCTGTGTCATCAATAAATACAGGCGCTTCAGATAGTTTTGCCATTGCTTGGCCAAGACGAGGAAAATCATCAGAGTCAGGTGAGGTGGAGAGGTTGCCAGTACGCATTTTCCAAAGGTCAATTCCAGCTTCACTACATAGCATACGGTCTACTAACTGGTCTTTGCTCATCTCTAGAGAAAAAAGCCCAACAGGAACCTTTTCATTTACTGCCACGTTTCGTGCAATATCAAGCGCAAATGATGTCTTACCAACTGATGGGCGTGCAGCTAAGATGATCAAGTCTGATTTTTGTAGTCCTGCAAGTTTGCTATCAAGATCACCAAATCCAGTTGGGACACCACGTAGTCCACCTTCATGTTTGTGGAGCTCATCGATTCTTTCAAATGCATCTGATAATACTGATTTGATGCTTTCAAAGTTTTGTTTTAGATGTTGTTGCGAAACAGAAAATAGCTCTTGCTCTGATTTGTCTAAGATGTCCTCAACTTTTTTGGATTCATCATAACCAAGTGTCAGAATGTTACCTGCAGCACGGATGAGCTTACGTAGCGCAGACTTCTTTTTGACAATATCCGCATAACTCTCAATATTTGATGCTGTAACAACAGCGTTAGTGAGGTTTGCCAGATTTGCTTTACCCCCGATTTGATCTAACTGACTTTTCTCTTGTAGCTTATTTGAGACACTGACTAGGTCAATATTTTGCCTATCATTAAAGAGGTCTACAATAGCTTCATAAATGATTTTGTTTGCTTCTAAATAAAAATCATCAGACTTCAGCTCATCAGCAATTTTGATCAGCGCCTCACTGTCAATCAGAATAGAGCCAAGAACAGAGTTTTCAGCTTCAATGTTTTGTGGTGGTAATTTTTGCGATAGGTCCATAGGGGAGGAGGTTACTACATGTATTGTACGAGAGTGAGTGGTGATTCTGCAACCTTTCTCATACAGGTTTCATCCACTATAGTTTTACACACCTGTGTATAGTTTGCTTCGTATTGTCAGGATCAAGAATATGTGTTATAGTAGGCGAAGCTATAGACTTTCTGTAGCTATTTTTCAGTATACGTGGGCCGTTAGCTCAGTGGTAGAGCGCCAGGCTTTTAACCTGGGCGTCATAGGTTCGATCCCTATACGGCCCACCATGAAAAGCACGCTAGTGATAGCGTGTTTTTCTGTTTTATGCGCTTTATTATCCAATTTTAGTTTTAATAATGATATACTTAAGAAGTTATAAATAGATTAATTCCATTTTTTATATGGAAAGAAGGAGAAGATCACCAGAAAAAAAAGACGACTCTTACGACGAAAGTCGTCGTAAATTTTTAAAGAAACTAGGATTTGGTTTGGCTGGCGCTGCTATGATGCCTTCTGATTTGTTCAAGGATAGTAACCCAGAGCATACGCGAAAGGGCTATGTTGAAGTGGGTGAAAGTGGCCCTGTTCCAAGTGAGTATGAGGATACTGTTGAGAAGGCCGAGCTTTTAACGGAAGGTGTAATGTGGCCAAAAGTAGAGGCATATATTAGAGAAAACGCATTTATGCACCCTGATTCAGCTAAGAATATAGTATCGGAGGTAGTAGAGGATACTGACCCGCGAAGTGATACCAATCTAATGGCGCGGATGATGTTTTCCGAGGATAGTAAACATCCCGTGGTGGCTGCATTGATTGGATATGTTGCCTACAATCGCATGAACAACGCGCGTAACAACAGATTTAGTTATTCATTGCAGGATGTTATTTGTGGGTATGGAAAGGATGCTTTTGGTGAACAAGATGGCTCACGTCCATTTGCATCAAATCAAGAGGTAATTGACGATGTTGCTGGGGATAATACCGTTCTTGAGTCGACGCAGGTTGATAGTAGAGATTTTTTCAAGGACGGCAATGGTGATAGTCAGAGCGATTTTGAGAAAACTGTTGCCTTAGTTCGTTCAAACCCGAAGTTGCTGTATAGGGTTTTGGCTCGTATGATACAAGACCCCAAGCAGCCATTTAGCAAGCTGTATAATTTTGGACAAACGCTTTTTATGCATGTTGGAACACAAGGCAAGCTGCACAAAAAGGGTCTTGTAAAAAGTCCTGATACAAAGGAAAGAGAGTTTGCTCAAAACCTCGGTGCAGTGAAGTTAAAGTTGCCGCTGGGTGACTATGAGGATGCCAGCAGCGAAGAATATATAGCTTTTTATGCTATCACAAATCCACGAGATCCTTTTAGTACAGATTTTGAGTCTTATATAGCTGGAAATGAGTTTGTTGATAAGGACTTTTTGACCTCTACATAGACTCATAGTAATAGTTTGATAGTTTTTAAATTAAGTAACTGGAAAAAGTAATAAAATATGGCATCATTTCGCGGACATATTGGTTTTGGATTACTTGTTGCAGTATTTGTAACCGGTGCTTTTGTTATTAACTCTATTGTAACTGGTTTTGCAGTGCCCAGCGCACTGTTTTTAGCCATTGTGATTGGCTCGTTTATGCCTGACCTTGATAGTGATGCAAGTATTGTGTTTTCCATAATTTACTCATTATTCACATCTATAGTCCTTGGTATTGTTGTTTATTGGGTGTATCTGCAGTATGGATGGGATGCAAAACAGCTAGTGATAGCAGTAAGCGTATCTTTTGTAGTGGTGTGGTTTGTTCTTCGTTTGATATTTATGAAGTTAACTAAGCACCGTGGTATGTTTCACTCAATTCCAGCCGCATTAATTGCAGGGTTAGTTGGTTTTCAATCGGTGATGTACTTTAGCGGTGATATGAATCTTGCTTTATGGTTTGGTATTGGTTTTGCCTTGGGGTATGTTGCCCATCTCGTGCTTGATGAACTGTATGCTGGTATTAATTTTAATGGTACGCCATTTAGGTCCAATAAAATGCTTGGTACGGCGCTCAAGCTATATAGTGGTAGTAAATGGGCAAATGTGACGACATACGTGATTCTGCTTGTGTTGCTATATAAGACTTATCTTGTCTGGTAACAATATGCGCATAAAGTATGTTATTTATTTTATAAGTATGATGCCAAGCGTAAGCTTGGTTGCTGTTTTGTTGTGGGTAGGAAGTCTTGATGCGCCATTGTCGCATTCACGTTTTTTGGTAACTGCTCCAGCGAATGAGTTATATCTACAAGAACCTGAGCAAGGGGTTGTTGAGCAAGAAGATGTTGTAGTGCATGAAGAGGGCATAGAGGAAAAAAGTGTATTGTATGATGTGCCATTCACGTCCCAATCGCCAACAGGTGAGTGGGAGGATATACGGCAACAAAATGCATGCGAAGAGGCGTCAGTGTTGATGGCAATGGCTTGGGTACAAGGAGAACAGTTGCCTGATACTGAGAAGGTAAAGGAAAGATTACTTGAGATAGATGCTTATGAAAATGAACAGTATGGAGCACACCTTGATACAAGCGCATCTGATGTAATTGATTATATTTTTAATGGTTACTATGCGTATGAAAATGTAAGTTTAAAAAAAGTAGAGAGCGTTGATAACATTATCACATCCTTACAAGAGGGTCTTGTTATAATCCCTGCTGATGGGCGAGCGTTATATAATCCGCATTTTACAGATGGTGGCCCTGAGAGGCATATGTTAGTTGTTATAGGGTATGATAATGATACAAATGAGTTTATAACAAATGATCCAGGGACGAAGTTTGGAAAAGACTTTAGATACACTAGTGATGTTCTTTTTAATGCTATTCGGGACTATGAGACAGGGTATCATGTGCCTATAGTAGAGCAGAGAAAGGTGATGATTGTAGTAGGGAATTGGTAATCCAGTAATTCAGTATTTTAAAAACTGACCAATTTGGTCAGTTTAATTTTTTGTTACAGCGATTGCCGCACTTCTTCGTCAATAAGAATAGTGCATGAATAGAAGAAACCCATAAACGCAAGTAGCATTTGATCTTCAGTTGGTAGTATCACTCCGGTGAATACATATCCTACAACTTTAAATACGGCCCATCCGACAAATGCGAAAACCATACCAGTGCCAAACAGCCAGAGAAATGAAGTCATTATCACAACAAACGTGAATATGAGTACATATGTCACCCGGATAATAACCCAGATAATTGTTGCTACAAATATTGGCACGGTAATATGCGCTAAAGGAAGAGATGTTTCTTGTACAGTAATCCATTCGAATGATGCAAAGATTATTGTGAATACAATTGTGATGAACCATCCTTTGATGAAAAAGATGATCCCGTCCTTTGCGGTAAAGCTTTTTTCTGCATCAGACTTTTTTGTCATAATGCCTCCTTTGGTTTATAGATTGGTAAAGTCCCTTATTATTTGATACTGACAGTATAGCTATAATTTAATACTTAAGAACTGTCAAGTATTAACTGGTAATAAAACTATTTTTCTGCTACGATAAAATCTAAAACATTTTGTATGGATTATAAGAAACAACAGGACAGGAGGTTAAGGCATATTTTATCTACCCCATTTATTTGGGTAAATATTGTGCCAATTATACTTGCGGATATTGTAATAGAGCTTTATCATCGTATTTGTTTTCCATTATATGGCTTAGAATATATTAGCCGTAAAAAGTATATTGCGATTGATCGTCATAAACTAGAATACTTAGGATGGTTTGATAAAATGAACTGCGTTTATTGTGGTTATGTAAATGGATGGTTTCGGTATGGTGCAAAGATCGCAAATGTGACTGAGCAGTATTGGTGCGCTATTAAGCATTCAAGTCGTGAAGGGTACTTTCCTGAGCAATATCAAGATGAGTTTATGGAATACGGAGATGAGATGACATTCCGGGAATTAACCAAATAACAAAAACCCCCGCCATTTGGCGGGGGGTTTTTCTTCTAAGAATCTTAGAAGTTACGTTCACGAGGCTGCTGTGGGCGAGCTTCGCTTACTTTGATAGGGCGTCCATTGATTTCGCTTCCATCAAGGCTTTCGATTGCTGCTTGTGCTTCTTCTGCAGAAGACATTTCAACAAAACCAAATCCTTTTGAACGACCTGTTGCACGATCAGTGATAACACTAGCTGATGAAACTGTGCCAGCTTGTGCGAAGTGTTCGCCAAGTGAAGCATCAGTAACACCATATTCAAGGTTACCTACGTACAATTTTGCATTATCCATAGAATGAATCCTGGTTATTTTTAAACGTAAGACCGACTATTCTCAAATTTTCTTACAGTCGACCTGATAACCAGGCGCGAAAAGAGAAACATATGTGAGAGACTTACGCTGCAACAATACATGAGTTACACAAGAAAGTCAATGCTAAACCATGGCTATTTTGAATGGTCTGTGGTATATTACTTCCTTAAATTACTTGAGTTGCATTTTAACAAAAAGGAGCATGGCCATGAGTACAGAATGTGTAATTGTTGTTCGTGGTCGAAATAAAGACAAATTCAATGGAACGTCGTATGACCTTTTCACTTCTGTGAACACAAATGATCCACATGATCTTGAAAGACAAAAGAAGCAGGCAGCTGAAAAGTACCACTATTGGTATCATGATTGGCCGTACGGTGTTTGGGTGATGACGCCTACGAAGTATAGACAAATTAAATTTGGAGAACAGCCCCGTGAAAAAACGGTCAAGCACAAGAAGAAAAAGAATAGAAGGCGGAAAAAAGCAAAGCTCATCACATGATCATTGTTTCAAGTCCGCTACAAATAAGTGTAGCGGCTTTTAATATTGCTAAAGCTAACCACTCAAGGTAGGATATAGTCATATGAAGGTATTATTTGTTACTCCAGTATACCCACCAGAAACAAGCGCTAGCGCTATTTATAGTCGGCGTTTTGCCCACATGGCATCAAAAGAGCATACAGTCACTGTAGCCTGTCTTGCAAACCACTATATTCAAGATGATGCTTTTGCTGTGCAAGCAGTGAAGAAGTCGTTGCCTACTGCTGTGCGATTGGTTGTCATGTTTATAAAGCTACTTCGTCTTATGCTTGGGTATGATATGGTTATTGTACATGAAATACTTGCTGTAGGCTTGCCGGCCGTGATCGCTGCAAAAATTTTAGGGAAGGACTTGTACATTCATGTGCCATTTGATGAGATTGCGATGAGGAAGCGGTCAGGAAGCGTATCAAAGTGGCAAAAAAGAATAACTAAGTATGTGCTCAAAAATGCTGTTCAAGTGATAGTAAATTCTCCAGCGCTTAAAAAGGACCTAGAGCAGATTTATGCATTGTCTGTAGATAAAGTGCGACTAGTATATGATCCGCAGGTAACTGTGCTTAAGTTGCCATTTAATCTAAGCAGCATCGACTGCGTTATCAGCGAGAATGATAATGAAGTAGTACAAGTAATAGGTAGTCAGTATGATACCCTCATACTTGAAGACAAGTCACTTGCTGAGCGTCAGTATCTTGTACAAAGCGCAAAAGTACATATAGTGCTTGATGATTCATATAGGTCTCTTTTGGATGTATATGTGAGCTTGCAGACTGGTACACCGGTTGTTGTTTTGTCAGAATATGAATCACTTTTGCCATCAGGGGTCGTCACATATGTTTCATCAGTTGATGATTTGTCACATGTGGTTCAGGATATTATCTCTGGCAGGGGTGAGCAATCAGGAGCAGTTGATAAATTTGTTCAAGAAAATTTGTCCTGGGATTATCATATACAAGAATTACTTTCAAAAGGTTTATGACCAACACAAACTCCACATGGAAGGAATATGTATCCTCAGAGCTCAAGCGTACGCAGCCACTGCTTGATGAGCTTGGTATTGAGCTGGATGATATTCAAGTACATATTCAAGGAGAGCGATGCTTGCTTTTGATGGATGGAGCAGACTCGCGCAAAAAATTAGTACTTATTGGTAAAGCATCTGATGGTAGGCGTGTGGTAGTAAAGGTGAGTAGTGATCCTGAGGCTAAAAAAGAAATAAAGCGCGAACAAAAAACACGGAAGTCATTAGACGCATTGCCTTTTGCATATAATAGATTTTATTCACCAAAAGAGATCGCTAGCATAGAAAAACATGATTTGTTAGTTGTTGTTACAGAATATATTTCTCAGGATAAGGCATTTTTACACCTTGATTCAAAAGAGCAATTTTTCTTAAGTATGCAGGGACTTGAGGCTCAAGAAGGTGCGCATGCAACAACACATGAACATAGAAAGTTTGTGCAAAAAGTTTTTGGTTTTACTAAACCTAGTCAATATATAGAAAATATAGAAAAGTTTAAGCAGGATTGTGATGGGGAGATAGCTAGTATTATTGATAATATACATACGCTATTTGAGTCTTCACAGGATTTGCTACATGTATATGGGGAGTTTTTGACTCATGATGATTTTGTACCGCATAATATACGGGTTTCAGATGGACGTATGTACTTGCTTGACCACACTGCACTCACTTTTGGTAACAAATACGAGTCATGGGCGAGACTTATTAACTATATGGTTTTGTTTAATCCAGAGTTAGAGAAGTATCTGCTGGAGTTTGTAGAAAAAAATAGAGCCAAGAGTGAATATAAGACTCTCAAGCTAATGCGGCTTTATAAGATTGCTTATTTACTAGCATACTATAGTCGCGCAGAAAAAGTGACTACAGGTGATCATCAGGAGTTAACTCGTGCGCGTATTCGGCTTTGGTCTTATATTGCTGCAAATGTATTAGCTGATACCCAGTATGACCCGGCGCGGATAATTGAGCATAAAAAACTACGCGATAGATTGCGTAGTGAAGAGGAGATAGAGCGTCAGAAAGAACTGGGGCAGTTGTGATGAGTGACTATTAATACTGCGCACGATTTTATAAAGGATTAGAGATATTATTGAAAGATTAATTTTTATATGAAAAAGCAAATTGATTTAGTGAGTGAGTTTCATAAAAAATTTAGGGCACTTGTCTCTGATAAGCCTTCACTGATTCCTAAGGATAGATCCGACAATAGATACCGTCTTATGAAAGACGAAGTTGAAGAATATCTCGCAGGAGTTCAAAACAGTGATATTGAAAATGTTGCTAAAGAATTAGCTGATATTCTTTATGCAGTATATGGAACTATTTTAGAACATGGTTTGCAAGATAGGATCGAAGCAATATTTGAGGAGGTCCATAACTCAAATATGAGCAAGGATTACCATGAATACAAAATGGTAAAGGGACCAAGTTACTTTAAGGCTGATGTTAAGAAGTTCTTGGATTAATAACTGTTATTGCCGGAAAAAATCCACCGAAAGTTTCGGTGGATATTGTGTTCTATGTATTATGACCCGCCTAGTGCTCGCAGGATTTTCCTGCGTAGATACACATCCTGTGTTGCATTAATAAGCGACGTCATTGCAACCGCAGCTGTGCGATTTGTTTCAACCGCGGTGCTGATCGTGAAGTCGTCAACCCGTTTCAAAAGTTTGATCCCTTCGGGAGAATGCAATTTCCCTCCTTGGGCGATAAACCGGATGATCGGGTTCATGTTCACGTGAAACTCCTCAGTGCGTTAGTGATGGGGTTCTGACTTTTTGTCAGGTGATCTGTTTAAAGCATGTTTTTAAGGAAAAGTCAATGCCTAGGTCTCTAATATCTGTCGTATTTCTTCAAGCATTGTCTGGTTATTCGCCAGGTATAATTTTTGGATAACATTTGAAAGCGTTGGTTTGTTGCCTGCAGCGTCTGAGTATACACCACCAGCTTCTATGAGAATACCAAGTGCTGGTGCGCTATCAAGCGTCATCATGGTGCCATACACAGATGCATCGACTCTGCCAGCTGCTACAAAACAAGTATCAAGTGCACTACTTGCAAGGTTGCTGGTTTTGTGAACTTTGTTTAGAAGTTTTGTGTAGCTTTTACCGCCCCAGTCGCGGAGTTCTTTTTTTCTACCTGTATGTAAAAACACATGTGCATCTGTAAGTTCTTTAGTATTTGAAACTTTTATTGGTTTGTCATGTAGGAAAGCGCCGCTGCCTTTGGTAAAGTGAAACAATTCTTTGGTTGCTGGATTATATACAGCACTTGTGATTGTTTCTTCTCCTTTTAGTACACCGAGTACTACTGCGAAGTGCGGAATACCGCGCATGAAGTTGTTGGTTCCATCAATTGGGTCGATTACCCAGGTATACTCAGAGCCATGCTGTATGGTGTCTGCTTCTTCAGAAACGATTGTGTGTTCAGGAAATAAGCCTTCAATTTTTTTAGTTAAAAAATCATTGATCTCATAATCAAGACTTGTCACCACATTTTTAGGATCATTGTTTTTGATGTCATGTGTAAAACCCTCTGCTCGTTTTTTTATAAGCAAATCGCCTGCTTCAAGGACAGTGTTTGTTATAAAGTTATGCAGTTTTTTTATATCCATAATTACTTCAATATACGAGTAAAGATTTTATCTTTCATATCTTTTGCAATAGAATCCCAATTGTATTTTTCATGCGCTAGTGTATACGCATTGTCAGTGACAATTTTGACTTTATCAGGATGAGTTAAAATATCTTTAACTGCCTGGGCAATCTGATCTGGACTGTCTTTGTCTACTGCCCAGCCTGTTGTTGGTTTGTTCGGATTACGTTTTTCATCAAATAAAAACTCCGCAATGCCACCTTCTTGCGTAGCGATGATGGGTAAACGCGCAGCCATAGCAGATGCAAATGAAATGCCAAAGCCTTCACTGCGGCTTGGTCTTACGAAAATGTCTGAAATAGCACGATAAATTGGCGTTTCTGTTCTATCAACTTGCCCTATAAAGCGAGCTCTTTTTTCTACTCCTAGCTCTTTGGCAAGTTTTTTATAGCTTTCTTCTTCAGCACCGCCGCCAACAATAATAAATGACACATTATCCGGGAGTAGCGGGAGTGCGCGGATCACATCATCTACACCGTTCTTATGCACACACCGCGAGGTAGTGACAAGATAAATGTCGTTATCTGTTTTGCCAAGTTTTTGTTTATAATTTTCCAAATCCTTCTCTGTAAATGTAGGATTGAAATCCCGCGGATTGCTGCCATTGTAGATAGTCTCAATCGGTGTTTTGGGGCTTCGTTTTTTCGCCCAGTCAGCTAGATACTGAGAAATAGGTTGAATGATATCAGCCGAGGTGAAGCCTCGAGTGAATAGTAGCCAAAGTGGTTTTGCTTTTCTTTCTAAATTTTCAACCGGATCACCCTCTTGCAAAGTAAGAACATAAGGAACTTTTGGGTTAAAAAGTTTAAAAATTGCAGCTGGTACTGCACATGAGATCGCCATCATTGCCCAAATACCACTGTACCTATGCTCAGCATGAAGTCGCAAAGCTTTGAAAGCTGCTGCAAATTGATACAGGTATTTGTTGTACTTAAGTGGTGACTGACTCAAGTCTTCAATACTGGCGTCAGGTTTTGTAAAGCCAATGCGATGAACAAGTACATTACCAATCTTTTCAACTTCAGGGAGATTTTTGTCAAAACGCAGTGTGACCATATGAAATTCAATGTCATCTGGAGCTATGCGATCGGTAATTTCTTTGATAGCAACTTCAGCACCACCCACAAACTGAGGGTAATAGTTGAAAGAAAAAATAAGAACCTTCTTCATATTAGCGTGAATTATCTGATAAAAATTCTTTGATATGACTTTTTAGGTTGTGTTTTTGTTCCCAGCCAAGGTTTTTGATTTTGCTTGTATCTACATCAGCACTTGGTCTACTAGTTTTTCTCTCTGGCTTCATTTCGATATCTGTTTCAAAAAGCTCAGCCATATCTCGAGTTGAGTAGTCGTCGTCACTTGCAATGCTATATCCATCTCCAGATCCTTTTTCTCCTACAAGCAAAAGTGCGCTTATGGTGTCAGCTACATGTGTATATCGTCTTTTTTGTGTGCCAGGTTTATTAACAGGAAGTGGCTTGCCTTGTAGATACTTTTCTTTGAATATTGCAATGGCGGTGCCATACTTGCCAGAGAGCTCTCGGGGGCCATAGACGTTGTTAAAATACACTGTTGCGTATTCAATGCCATACCAGTCTGCATATTTACTTATCAAATCTGTGTTAACTGCTTTTGACCAAGTGTATGGTGATAGGCCAGGGCCAGTAGTGCCATCGGGTCTTGTAGTTGAAAATTTGGTAGATGAGCCCGCATATATGAGTTTGCATTTTTTTGTTCTACAAAATTCAAGCACTGCAGCCGTGCCAGTTATATTAAGGTCTAGTACCACGTCTGGTTCTTCAATAGCGACAGCTGTGCGAGAGTACTCGCCCAAATGATAGACTATATCTGGTGTTTCTGAGACTAGCTTACTAATATCTTTAGTATGGCCTTCGCGGTAGTCAGGTCCTTTGATATGGTTGGCTTTGGTCCCAGTAAAGTAGTTATCAAGTGATATCACTGCATGGCCTTGTCCGATAAGTGCTTCACATAGGTGTGAGCCAATAAATCCAGCCCCTCCAGTCACTAAAATGGTAGACATAAATTTGTGTATTTCACTCATAGCGTAGCATGCAGAAGTGCCTTTGTCGATGACGAAATCTGATCTTTTTGCTACAATAAATTATCTACTTAATACTTAAAAGTTATGTATGCAAAAGGTAGGTTTTATTGGTCAGGGATGGGTTGGTAAACACTACGCTGACTGGTTTGAGAAAACTGGACTGTATGATATTGTCCGGTATGACATTGATACATACGCAGAAAACAAAGATGCAATCAAAGATTGCGAAGTAGTGTTTGTTTGCGTGCCAACTCCTACGAATGATAATGGCTTTGATGATAGCATTGTTGATTCTGTTTTGTCTCTAATTGGAGATGGCAACACGGCTGTTATTAAATCAACTATTCTTCCAGGTACTACTAGTAAGATGCAAAAGAAGCATCCAAATATTACTGTGCTGTTTAGTCCAGAGTTTTTACGTGAAGCAAGTGCTGCAGATGATGTGGCTAATCCAGAGCGTAATGTGGTTGGTATTACTGACGAATCTCAAGAAAGTATTGCAGAAAAGGTAATAAATATTTTTCCTAAGGCACCATTTAATAAAATAACTACTGCAGAAACTGCTGAACTCATTAAGTATGCGAGTAATTGCTTCTTGTATATGAAAGTAGTGTTCGCAAATATTTTGTATGATATTTCTGAGGATCTTGGTATTTCGTATGACGATGTGGCAGATATCATGGTGCATGACTCACGTATTGGCACATCGCACCTGCAGGTTGTTCACCAGGGAGGTCGTGGCGCTGCTGGAAATTGTTTTGCAAAAGACATGGAAGCATTTCGTGAGCTAGTTGAGAAGCATGCAGATGAAGAGGCGCATGATATGATCAAATCAATTATTCATAAAAACCTTGCTGTACTAGAGGGGTCGGGTAAAGATACTGACCTTATAAAAAGTATATATAAGGATATCTAAGACTATATATGACCCTCATCGCACTTATAGTAGTGATTGTAGCTACCCTTGTTGTTATGAGCCGTGTTGTTGACGGTTATTTTGTGCCGGCTTTAGAGGCAATAGCAGAAAAGTGGAAATTATCATATGAAGCAGCTGGAGCTACACTGATGGCAATGGGCTCATCAGCACCTGAGTTGTTTGTGGCTTTGATTGCAATACTCAAGCCCGGTGATCACGAGGCCATAGGTGTCGGTGCTATTGTTGGTTCAGCGCTTTTTAATATTTTAGTGATCATAGGTATTTCTGCCATGGTGCAGCGAGCAGTGGTCAGTTGGCAGCCTGTTATACGTGATTCATTTTTTTATATTGCTGCAGTAGGTATTTTGTTGTTTACATTTCAAGACGGAGTGATTACACTCGTTGAGGCCGTTGGGTATGTACTTGTTTATATAGTTTATGTAATAGCCGTTCTGCATTGGCAGCGGTTATTTGGGTACGAAGATAAGGTAACCGAAGTTGAGTCTAGTAAGGAAGAAGGGAATCATTTTGTAGATCGTGTGTATAAGCAGATCGATGCTGTTGCTGATAGGGTTTTTCTTTCAAAAACTTATCACTATACAAATTTTTTTATAGCAATAGTGTTTATTGCGCTTTTGAGCTGGATGCTGGTTGAGGCAGCCATTGAAATTGCGCATATCTTAGATATACCCGAAGTTATTATCGCGCTTACTGTTATTGCTATTGGCACATCCATATCTGATTTACTTTCTTCAGTCGCTGCTGCGCGGCGAGGTCGAGGGGGAATGGCTATAAGTAATGCAATTGGGTCAAACATTTTTGATATCTTGATCGGCCTAGGGTTGCCATGGTTGATTTTGCTTGCCTTTTCTGGAGGAGATATTTTGCAAATTGATAGAACTAACTTATTGAGCTCTATATTTTTGTTATTTGCAACTGTGCTGGTTATCTTGTTCTTGTTATTGATGCGTCGTTGGGAAATAGGTAGGCGAACCGGGGTATTCTTAGTGGCGCTTTATGTCGCTTATTTAGTGTGGGTTGTAATGCAGACAATTTAGTTTGTGGATAAGTCCTTGACCAAAAACGTGCATTTGTGTATCCTACCTAAGGATTTTATAAATATGTTAAATCACTGGCCAACAATTTCATTGATTAAGAATCGTATGTTTGTATACGGCATCTTGCATGTGAAAAATGGCCAGCGTATCAGTTAGAAGTCTAGAGCAGAGAACAGATACAAGCTGGCCAGAGATGGGCAGTTTTTATTTGCTCTTAGCAGCACTTTAATAAACAAATAAACACAATCCGGAGTGTTTTAAGGAAAACCTATTAGCCACTCATGAGGAGTTTTTATGAAAAATGAAAACAGCCGATTTTTGATCGGTCGCGTAACAACAGTAAAAGGTATTGGCATCACTACTAATGATGAAGGCATTAAGAAAATTGAGTATTTTAAGAGAAAGGACAACAACCAAAGAAAAGAAAGAAGAAAGCAAAGTAGAAAAAAGACTACCAAGCTAAAAAGAACCAAGCCTTAGTAGCAACAACCTGTAAGTCACTCCGGAATCCAAAAAAAATCCTGCAAATCGCAGGATTTTCCCTTTTTATTTATATTCGCCTAAAACAACAGCTTTTGGTACAATACACACATAAATACATAGCCTATGCCACAGTATACAGATCGTCCCATTCAGCCAACTATTTTTGTAATCTTTGGTGCCACTGGAGATCTTGCTAAGAAAAAATTATTTCCAGCTCTGCTGGATTTGCACACAAAACAAATATTACCTGACCAATTTCACATTATTGGGTTTTCTCGGCGTGATTGGGGTGATGAAGATTTTCAAAACTATGTTCGGGGGATATTTGATGAAAAAGGCCATAACCATGAACCGAGTGTGATAGATAATTTTTTACAAAATATATCATATAGCAAGGGTACATTTGATGATGTTAGTGCATTCAAGCAATTGGTGGATTTGATCGAGTCTAGGGCACAAGATTTTGGAACATGCGTAAATAGATTTTTTTACTTTGCAACTCCTCCAAAGTTTTATGAAGTCATTGCGAGGAATTTATCAGACTCAGGTGCAGCATCAGTGTGTAGTGACAAAGAAGGTTGGAGTCGAGTGCTTATAGAAAAGCCTTTTGGTAAAGACAGGGCTTCTGCTATGCATTTGGAGACGGAGCTTAACAAGTTATTTGAAAAAGAGCAGATATTTTTGATAGATCATTATTTAGCAAAAGAAACAATTCAAAATATTTTGCTATTCCGATTTTCAAATGCCATATTTGAACCCCTTTGGAATAGTGGTTTTATTGAAAGGGTTGAGATTAAGCTACATGAGCAGCTTGGGCTTGAGGGTCGTGTGACATTTTATGATGGTGTAGGGGCGCTCCGTGATGTTGGACAAAGTCACATTTTACAAATGCTTTCACTGATTACTATGGAGCATCCTGGTGAATTGCATGCTACTCAGGTGAGGCACGCGCGCGAGCAAGTGCTCAAAAAGGTTCGTTTTGATGACTCTATTCCTACAGTTCGTGGGCAGTACAAGGGATACACCAGCGAAGAAGGTATTGATCCTAACTCGCAGACTGAAACGTTTTTCCGTGTATCAGCAAAAATTCATAACAAGCGATGGAAAGGAACGCAGTTTATTTTGGAAAGTGGTAAAAGATTGTCTAAGAAAAAGGCAACTATTTCAATATATTTTAAACCCGCAAGCAATCCACTGTGTGAGGGTGGCATGGACTGTGTGCTACAAAACAAACTTACCTTTGAGATTCAACCTGATGAAGCAGTGAGAATTAGCTTTTGGACGCGTGCGCCAGGGTTTGGTGCTGAGATGGAGGAAAATGTATTGCAGTACCGCTATTCGGATGATATGCGAAAGACAATGCTACCTGGTGCATATGAGTATGTTATTGCAAAAGCTTTGCAAGGAGACCAAATGTTATTTCGCACGCCTTTGGAAGAGCATTGTTCGTGGAGGTTTATTCAACGTGTTGTGCAAAAGTGGGAGCAGTATCCTTTGGTTGTGTATGATCAGGAGACTGACCCCGCAAGTATTGTTAATAAAAAACCATTATGACAATAGGAATTATCGGGCTCGGCCGCATGGGTTATCATATGGCAGAGAGACTTTTGCAGCATAAAAAGTCTGTGTCAGTGTATAATCGTACGTATAGCAAGACACAGTCTCTTATGCGCAAAGGAGCAAAGGGAGGAAAGACACTAGCAGAATTCATAGATACCTTAGATAATAAAAAGCGTATTGTATGGTTGATGCTTCCTGCAGGTAAAGTTACTGACAATATGATTAGCGAGCTCATACCGCATCTGAAACGTGGTGATATCATTGTAAATGGAGCAAATGCTTTTTATAAAAATGCTCAGGCACAAAGTAAGCTGACTGAGAGGTATGGTATTCATTTGTTTGATGCTGGCGTATCTGGCGGCATTCACGGTCTTGAGCGTGGGTATGCGCTTATGTTTGGTGGGCCAAAATCTCAGTTCAAATACATTGAGCCCTTTGCAAAAGTGCTTGCACCAAAAGACGGTTATGGTTATTTCGGGGATGTTGGTGCCGGGCATTATGTGAAAAGTGTTCACAATATTGTTGAGTACGTATACATGCAAGGGCTGGCAGAGGGTGTTGAGCTTCTTGATGGATTTGAAAAGCCAATTGATTATAAAAAGGCAGCTAAAGTATGGCAGCCAGCAAGTATTGTATCAAGCGCTCTGCTTGATTGGATGGTAGATGCATTTTCTAGAAAGGATTTTAAAAAGATTAAGACGGATATTGGTAGTGTAACGCTTCAGGAGTTGACTGATACAGTTCGAAGTGTAAAGGCATATGCACCTGCTTTTGAGGTTGCTCGTAAAATTAGGCTTGATAAAACCAAGAAGTTTACACTTGGAAAAAGAGTTATAGCAGCTATCCGAAGAGAATTTGGCGGTCATGCTGTGCGCAAAAAGAAATAACCATCACGTTTATGAAAACAGATACACTCACACAATTATCAGCGCGTATACGATCTCAAATTATTAGCGCAACTACAGCCGCTGGTTCAGGTCACCCAACTTCATCTTTGTCAGCTACAGACCTCATCACTGTTTTGATGTTTGATGGGTTTTATCGTTTTGATCTTGAAAATCCAGACTACCATAATAACGACCGGCTTATTTTTTCAAAAGGTCATGCCGCGCCTCTACTGTATGCAGCATATGCAGCAGCTGGGAAAGTTACTAATGAAGAACTTCATAATCTCCGGTCATTTAAAAGTCCACTTGAAGGTCATCCAACACTTGAGTTCCCATATACAGAGGTAGCAACAGGCTCTCTTGGGCAGGGATTGTCAGTTGGTGTTGGTATGGCGCTGAATGCAAAGTATTTAGACAAGCTACCTTATAACACCTTTGTTTTGCTTGGAGATAGCGAGCTTTCAGAAGGTTCAAACTGGGAAGCAATGGCACTAGCATCACAGTATAATCTCAGCAATCTCATAGGAATTTTGGATGTTAATCGTTTAGGTCAGCGGGGTGAGACCATGCATGGTCATAACGTAAAAGTATATAAAGACAAATGCGAAGCATTTGGCTGGAAAGTGATAGTTATTGACGGTCATAGTATGAAGGATATCCAAAAAGCATACAAAAAAGCTTTGTCGTCAGATAGGCCAACTATGATTGTTGCAAAAACGCTAAAAGGAAAAGGAGTTTCATTTATTGAAAATACTGACAATTGGCATGGCAAGGCTCTAAGTGAAGAAGAGAGTAAAAAAGCTTTATCCGAGTTTGGAGATGTTGACTTAACAGTAACAGGCACTGTAGCATCGCCAGAACGACGTGATCCATCAGCGCTAAAAAGTCCAGATACCATTCCGAGTATTGCTTGGTCTGATATTGAAACCATGGCAACACGCAAGGCATATGGGCATGCTTTGCAAGAGGTCCTACAACAACAAACAAACGTAGTTGTTCTTGATGCTGAGACAAGCAACTCTACTTTTGCAGCAATGGGTAGAGATGTGGCCGATGATAGGTTTTTTGAAATGTATATTGCTGAGCAAAATATGGCAGGTGTGGCTCTTGGGCTCTCACGTCGAGGCAAAGTTGCTTTTACTTCAACATTTGCAGCGTTTTGGAGTAGGGCACATGATCAAATACGCATGTCGCAGTATTCTGGTGGCAATGTAAAGTTTGTAGGTTCGCATGCTGGTATTTCTATTGGTGCCGATGGTTCATCTCAAATGGCGCTTGAGGATTTGAGTTTGTTTAGAAGTATTCATGATTCTGTTGTGCTTTATCCAAGTGACGCGATCAGCACTAGAGCGCTTGTGCATGCTGCTTATAAGCACACAGGCAATGTATTTATACGTACAACAAGGGCAGCAACTAAGCTTAACTATGATACAGACACGGAGTTTACGATTGGAGGATCTGGTACTCTGAAAAAAAGTGATGATGATAATGTAACTCTTATTGGAGCTGGTATTACCGTACATGAGTGCATGAAGGCGTATGACATTTTAAAAAAGAAAGGCATAAGCGCACGGGTTATTGATATGTACTCAGTCAAGCCACTTGATATTGAGACCTTGATATCTGCAGCAGCAGACACTGATAGGGTAGTTGTGGTTGAAGATCACTATCCAGAAGGTGGGCTTGGTGAAGCAGTGACTCACGCACTTGCAGAACATGAAACCCCAGTATCAACACTATCAGTACAGAAGCTTCCAAGAAGTGGCAGTACAGAGGAACTTTTGAAGTACGCTGAGATTGATGCTGAAGCTATTGTCTCGTTAGTTGATAAACATATTTCATTATAAATTATACAATTAAACTTATTATCTATGCCCAAAAAACTAGATTTAGAACATGATGATTCAAACTTAGGGACTCGTGTTGAGCGATTGTTATCACAACATGATCAAAAAGTTGTTTCATCTTGGAGAATTTTCAAAATTATGAGTGAATTTGTTGCTGGTTTTGAGTTTTTGAGTAAAATCGATAAATCAGTAACTTTTTTTGGTAGTGCAAGATGTGATTTTTCTGATAAGACTTACCGCGAAGCAACACAGCTTGCTGAAATGCTTGCTCGAGAGGGGTATGCGATAGTAACTGGTGGCGGTCCTGGTATTATGGAAGCTGCAAACAAGGGTGCGCACGCAGTTGAGGGTGAGTCTATTGGTCTAAATATTGAATTGCCTCATGAGCAGCGTACTAACCAGTATGTAAAACGTTCGCAAAGTTTTGCATACTTTTTCACGCGTAAAGTAATGCTGTCATTTTCTTCAGAGGCGTACATTTATTTCCCAGGTGGTTTTGGTACGATGGATGAATTTTTTGAGTTAGTTACGCTTATTCAAACAGACAAGCTCGAGCCCGTGCCAGTAGTTCTTGTAGGTAAAGATTTTTGGCAGCCAATGATTGATTTTATTGAAAAGAAAATTTACGAAGAAAATCGAGCAATCGACAAAGAAGACATGCGTATATTCTTTTTGGCAGACACTGCTGAGGAAGCATTTGCATATTTACAACATCATCTTGCATCTCGATAATATAGGTTTATGCAAACTATCTTAAAACAATCACCAGAAAGCGCTCTTACTGCTGCTGGCGAGCAATTTAATTCTGCATTATCAGCTGAGGCAGGTAAGCCGCTTTTGATTTTACTTTCTGGAGGTTCAGCTTTAAAGCTTACTGACTCAATACCAGAGTCAGCTCTTACAAAACAGACAACCATTGGTATTTTGGATGAAAGGTACAGTACTGACCCTGAGGTAAATACATTTGCTCAGTTTAAGAAGACTGATGCGTATCAGCTGTGTATCGCTAAGAAATGCACAGTTATCAACTCGCTTCCAGAGGACGAGTCACAGGAGGATATGGCAGAGAGAATTGATAAACAGCTTCATGATTGGGCATTTATGAACCCTCAGGGCGCTGTTATTATTACGCAAGGGATTGGCGCTGATGGTCATACAGCAGGCATCATGCCATATCCAGAAGATAGTGATGGTTTTTATAAGCGTTTTGATAATCCAGAGAAATGGATAGTAGGCTATGATGCAGGTGATAAAAATCAATTTCCACACCGCATCACTGTATCTCTTGCTTTTCTTCGTAGCATGGTGACGACGAGTATTGTCTATGCGGTTGGTATGGAGAAAAGGCAGGCTTTGAGTAGCATGATGACAAATGGAACGCTTGCTGATGTGCCAGCACGAATTTTACGGCAGATGCCTGATGTATACTTATTCACTGATATATCATTAAATCCTTAATTTATGCGACCAGAAAATCTTAAGACAAAAGTCTTTTTAGATGGTGGTGATCCACATGAGACAAAAGAGATCTTAGATCTTTTGGGATTTTTGGATGGTCAAACAACCAACCCAACACTTGTTGCTCGTAATCCAGACATCCAGAAGAAATGCGCTGATGGATGTGATGAGTCAGTTGTCTATGAGGCGTACCGCGGTATTGTATCTGAAATAGCAGGACTTATTCCAGATGGGTCAATATCAGTTGAGGTGTATGCAGATAAAGATACAGATTTTGAAACTATGTTTACGCAGAGTAAAGATATGTATGCATGGATTCCAAATGCTCATATAAAATTTCCCACAACAGAAGTAGGTTTAGCAGCTGCTGAAAGAGCAGTGACAGAAGGTATGCGGGTCAATATGACATTATGCTTTTCTCAAACCCAAGCAGCTGCAGTACATGCCGCAACTAAGCTTGCAAACGATGAGGGGCAGGTGTTTGTGTCACCTTTTATTGGCAGACTTGATGATATTGGTCTTCAAGGAGTCGATCTAATCAAAAATATTGTTGATATGTATGCAAAAGGAAAAAGCCATGTTAAAGTGTTATCGGCAAGCATTAGAACGCTTGATCATCTACTCGCGTCATTCCATGTGGGTGCTGATATAGTCACGGTGCCAGGAAAGGTTATAAAAGAATGGGTAGCAGCAGGTATGCCAGTGCCAGATGATACATATCTGTATGAGACAGATTTAGAGTCAATTGCGTATGATGAAATCGCTCTGGATGCAGAATGGAACAAATATGATATTGCTCATGACCTAACAACCAAAGGTATAGAAAAGTTTGCGCATGATTGGAATGCGCTCGTTAAATAACTAATTGTATACGTATGATGAAAGATGCAATAAATAAATTCCCTGAGCAGTTTGCATATATACCTGAGATAGAGAACGAAAACAATTTGCTGAAAAAAAGCAAAGTAGTTGTATGTGGTATGGGAGGATCGCACTTAGCTGGTGATGTGCTCAAAGATATTGACCCATCACTTCGTGTGCATATACACAGTAGTTATGGGCTGCCTTCTTGGAAGGACTCTGAGCTTGAGCAAAGTTTGATTATTGCTAGTTCATACTCAGGTAACACCGAGGAGGTACTAGATGCTTATGATCAAGCCAGGGCTAAGAAACTGCCACTTGCTGCAATTGCAGTTGGCGGAAAGCTACTTGAAAAGGCTAAGGCTGATGGTGTTCCATATATTACTCTTCCTAGTACAGGTATTCAGCCCCGCTCGGCACTTGGATTTAGCTTTTTAGCACTTGTGAAGATGATAGGCAACGTAGAACTTATGCGTGAAGCAAAAGAGTTGTCAGTGTCACTTAACCCCGGCCGTATTGAGGATGAAGGAAAAAAACTCGCAACCGAGCTTGCTGGCAAAGTTCCTGTAATTTATACAGCTGCGAATAATTATTCAGTTGCTTATAATTGGAAGATTAAGCTAAATGAAACAGGAAAGATCCCAGCATTTTATAATCTCCTTCCAGAACTGAATCACAATGAGATGACTGGCTTTGATGTGACTGATGCAAGCAAACAGCTATCTGAGAAGTTTCATTTTATTATACTGCGTGATGAGTATGACCATGAGCGCATCCAAAAACGTATGGATGTCATGGAAAAACTCTATACTGATCGTGGATTGTCAGTGACCAGACTAGATTTACAAGGTGCTAATCGCTTAGAAAAGATTTTTGGGTCACTCCTTATGGCAGACTGGACTGCGGTATATGTAGCAGAACATTATGGGCATGAGTCAGAGCAAGTCCCAATGGTGGAAGAATTTAAAAAAATGATTTAATACATGAACCACGACTCTTTACAACAGCATTTTTGGACTTTAGAGAAAACCGACGCACTCAAAGTACTTGAGTCATCTGAGTATGGCTTGAGTAAGGCTGAAGTTGAAAGGCGTATTGATATATTTGGAGAAAATAAGCTACCTGAGACTAAGAAAACGCCGCTTGTTTTTATTTTCCTAAAACAGTTCAACAGTGTACTTGTGTATGTGTTGTTTGCTGCATCTATTTTGTCATTTGCATTTGATCATCTACTTGATGCAATTGTAATTCTGGTCGTGGTGGTTATTAATGCTCTGTTTGGTTTTGTGCAAGAATATAGATCTGAGGCAGCTATTGCAGCGCTAAAAGAGCTTGTAAAAGATAAAGTAAAAGTCATCCGTGAAGGTGCTATGCATGAGGTGGAAGTTTCAACTATAGTGCCTGGAGATATTATTTTTCTTGAGAGTGGTGATAAGATCCCAGCAGATGGTCGTGTGTTGTATAGTAATAACTTACTTACCAATGAAGCGTCACTTACTGGCGAGTCTTTGCCACAACACAAAAGCGAGCCAACTTTAGAAGACAGCACAACTCTAGCGGAGAGACAGAACATGCTTTATAGCGGAACTGTTGTATCTGGAGGAGAGGGTAGAGTAGTTATTACTGCTACTGGGTCGCACACAGAACTTGGTAAAATCGCGCATGATGTGCAGTCTACTGACTTTCGTGGAAGTAGATTTATGGACAAAGTGAATCTACTAGGTAAGCGACTTGGTTTTTTAGCAATTTTGGGGGCACTGATAGTGACAGTGGCTGGTTGGTATGCTGGACTTGAAACCTTTGATATTGTATTGCTTGGTATTGCATCTGCAGTGTCTGCAATTCCAGAAGGGTTGCCAGTTGTTTTGGCTGTGGTTCTTGCCATCGGCGTGCAGCGTATGGCAAAGCAAAATGCAATTGTAAAGCATCTGTCATCAGTAGAGCCGCTTGGTATTGCAACGGTTGTGTGTACTGACAAGACCGGCACACTGACCAAGAACATCATGACAGTTACTAAGGTGTTTAGTTCAGGTAAGCTTTATAGTGTGACTGGAACTGGGTATTCAGTACAAGGTGATTTTCTTTTTGAAGAGCAAAAAGTACAACCACTTTTGGAGGAGAAACTACGTCATATGCTTACATATGCGGCACTGACAAACCGAGCATCTATTATTGTGAATCCGGATAACGAAACCGAGCCTGAGGTCGTAGGTGATCCAACCGAAATTGCTCTAGTAGTTGCAGCTCAAAAAGCAGGACTTACCAAGCAAGAGCTCTCGGTTGATCATACAGTTTTTGATACTATCCCATTTAGTTCAGAGCTTAAATTTCAGGCGTCATTGCTTCGTATTCCAGAGGAGAATGATCGCCGGGTTGTGGTAGGCATTGGTGCATGTGATGTGTTGATGAAGAGAAGTTCATTTATATCATGGGCAGGAGAGCATAAGAGCATGAGTGATGGGGTGTATGAGCAGATAAAGAATGAGCATGATGAACTTGCAGCGCAAGGGTATCGTATTATTGCGGTTGTTGCCAAGGAAGTTGATGAATCAGTACAAGAAATAACAACTGAGGATGTGAGCGGTATGACATGTTTGGGATTCTTTGCCATTATAGATCCACCGCGGGAAGAAGTCGCAAGTGCTATTGAACAAGCGCGTAGTGCAGGTATTCGTTTGGCTATGATTACAGGCGATAGTAAAGAGACTGCCATAGCAATAGCACGTGAAATTGGCATGATCGGTAGTGAAGAAGAAATAGCAGGCAGGGTATATACAGACAGCGAAATTCAGGATTATGATGATGAGGCATTTGCTCGGATGGCTGATGATGTTGTTATTTTGGCCCGAGTGTCACCCTCAACAAAGCTCAGGCTAGTGCAGGCACTACAAGACAAGGGTAATGTCGTGGCTATGACAGGTGATGGGGTCAATGATGCACCAGCGCTTAAGGCTGCTGATGTTGGTGTAGCTATGGGTAAGGTAGGTACTGATGTTGCTCGTGAGACCGCAGAGATAGTTTTATCTGATGATAATTTTGCATCTCTTATTAAAGCTATCAAAGAGGGAAGGATAGTCTTTAACAATGTTCGCAAGACAACAGGCTACTTGATCACCACAAACGTGGGAGAGTTATTGACGCTTGTTGCGGTATTGCTTTTGGGGCTCCCTATGCCGTTATTACCGATTCATATTTTGCTAATCAATTTGCTTACCGATGGTATGCCGGTTATTAGTCTTGCGTTTGAACGAGATCATGGTGATGTTTTGAAACGATCTCCTTTTAAAAAGTCAGAGCCAATTATAAATGGTGAAATAATCCATCTTATGATTATTAATGGTCTGCTTATGGTGGGTGGTGTATTGCTGGTTGCATATGAACCACTCAAAGCGGGTGCGCTTGATTATGCTCGTACCATTGCATTTGCGACTATTGCTATGTTCCAGGCGTGGAATATGTTCAATATGCGTTCAACCAACAAGTCGATTTTTTCTTTAGGTATTTTAAGTAATAAATATGTGAATGGTGCATTTATTTTCTCTATCCTCAGTCAGCTACTTCTTATGTATGTGCCATGGCTACAAAGCATATTTTCATTTGAGCCATTGTCGCTCAGGGATTGGCTCATAGTGGGAGCATTGACCTTCAGCGTAATCATAGTTGTTGAGGCGTATAAATATATTCGTTATAAAGAAAAGCGTTTTGTACAGCTGTAGAATTTGACATGTTTAGGTTTACTCGATAATATACAAACACTATGGATTATAAAGTAAACAATTCAAATAATAATAATCTAAGCTCCTAAGGCTTGGTATTGTTTGAGTTGTACACCCAAAACCGAGCCTGATAGGGCTCGATTTTTTTATGATCAGGGGTAGTTCAATTGGTAGAACGCTTGACTGTTAATCAAGAAGTTGTGGGTTCGAGTCCCACCCCCTGAGCCACTTGCACAATCACAGTATGTTGGTTTCTGCCCAAGGCGGACTAGCATTAAGCAGCCATTTTGTTTGCACTTTGTGTAGGTTAGTGTTACTATTCAAACAGTCATTTGAATAGTTTTTTTATGTCTGACATACAAAAGATTAGTCTTACCAAAGATCTCGAAGAAAAAGCAAAAAAATTATCTCTAGCTGGTGATGAGGCTCGTATTCGTATTTTGTGCTTAATGTTTGAGTACAAAAAAGCATGTGTATCTGATATTGCAAGCGCTCTTGATATGTCTGTGGCTGCAGTATCGCATCATTTAAAACTTATGCGCGAGCATGGGTATTTTACAACTGAGCGGATTGGTACAACTGTGTGCTACATTTTGGTAGAAGATGTATTTGTAAAACAACTACAAACTATTATTTGCGATTGTTAAAAACACTTCCTATGTCTATACAACGTATACTCCATATCTTCTTTTTCTTTTTTGTTGGAATCATTGTTATAACGCTTATTGTACTTTGGAATCGCCAGTCAGATTCTTTTGTGCTACCAAGTGGAGATGAGCAAGAAGCGCGTCTTGTGATTGAAGATGGCGAGGTAGTTGGTACTGTAACTGATTTGGTATATGGAGAAAATGCGGATGAAGAACTTGCACAGGCAATCCGGGATGCAATCGCAGATGCACCTACAACTAAAGATATTGAAATAAAAGATATTTATATAACTGATGGTCTTAAACATTCAGTGCCGCTTGATGAAATAGTTGGTGGTGGCCCAGAAAAAGATGGCATCCCCTCAATAGACGCGCCAGTCTTCATCAGCATTAGTGAGGCAGAGAGCTTTTTGGATGATTCTGAGCCTGGTATTTCTGTTAGTTTGAATGGTATAGATCGTTTTTATCCTTTTCAGATAATGGTTTGGCACGAAATAGTGAACGATACATTTGATGATACGGCCGTTTTGGTAACGTATTGTCCGCTTTGTCTGACTGGTATTGTTTTTGATCCACTTGTACTTGGGGAGTATGTTGAGTTTGGTACATCAGGTAAGCTTTGGCAGTCAAATCTTGTCATGTATGACCGCAAAACTGATTCTTTGTGGTCACAAGTACTGGGTGAGGCTATTGCTGGCGAGATGACAGGTACTGCACTTAGTACATTTCCATCTGATCGTGTACGGTTTGGTGACTGGAAAGAACAATACCCACAGGGAGAGGTGCTATCACGTGATACTGGAGCACTTCGAACATACGGATTTGATCCATATGGAAGTTATTACACCGACAATAGTCAGATTTTTTCTGATGTAAGCACATTTGATGATCGCCTGCAGCGAAAAGATGTTGTCATGGGGCTTGTAATTGATGGTGTAGCCAAAGCATACTATCCACCAAGTATTCAAGAAGAGGGAATAGTTCAGGATACTGTAGGAAGTCGTGTGTTGGAAGCTGAGTATTTTGCTGACTTAGATGTTGTGCGAATATATGAAGTTTTGGAAACAGGCGAGCGAGTACAGCTGAATCCTGTCAGTGGATTTTGGTTCTCCTGGGTAGCTGCTCATCCTGATACATTGTTATATCAATAAATATGTTTTCACTAGAGTCATTGCTCCTTCCGGCCTTTATTGCTGGTATCATTACCTTTTTAGCTCCATGTACCCTTCCACTTGTACCAGGGTTTATAGGGTTTATTAGTGGTAGCTCAATTAATAAAACAGACAGCACCAATGATAGCAGATTGATACGGAGACGTGTAATTATTAATGCAGCTTTGTATGTTTTGGGCTTTAGCGTGGTGTTTGTAGTTCTCGGTATACTTTTTGGTATGCTAGGGAGTGTGCTTGCGCCATACCGTGTTTGGCTAGCGCGGATTGGTGGGCTGTTTATTTTATTTTTTGGATTGTATTTAACTGGTATATTTCATACCCGCTGGTTTCAGTTTTTAAACAAACAAAAGCGGTTTTCATTTGTACAAAAATTAACTCCTGGCAGACCGCTGAGCTCACTAATTTTTGGAATGACTTTTGCTTTTGGTTGGACGCCCTGCATTGGCCCTATTTTGGGGTCAGTGCTACTAGTAGCATCAACACAGGGAACTGTGCTTGCAGGAGCTGTATTGCTTAGTGTATTTACACTTGGGCTGGCTATTCCATACATGATCTTGGCCTTTTTTATTGGCCATGCAACTACATTTGTTAGCAAAATGACACAGAAAATGCATGTTATTTCGTTTGTAGGTGGTTTGCTCTTGATAGTGCTGGGTATTCTGGTAGTGCTGGATAGAAATGATGTATTTATTGGCTTTTTTTACCAATTACTCTCATTTATAGATTATGAGAGTACGCTTTTAGATTTTTTATAATTTGCCGCCATAGAGTGCTTTGCGGTACATTAAATATATGATACAACAACGATCAATGATGGTAATATTTTTTATCTTTGGGATTATAGTGCTTTTTGCGCTTGTTTTTTTGGCACATAGATATGATCAGTCACTTAAGGAGCAAACGGTAGTTGAAGAAACTACAAATGTGCAAGAAGAGTCAGCAGAGAATGAGGTAGGCTCTGAAGATGAGGTGCAAGAGGTGGGTACAAGCACGGATGATGTAGTAAAAACAGAACCATCTATGCAAGAGGATGCTACAAGCGATTCTGAAGATGAGACTGAAATAGAGACAATTGCAATTGATCCCTGCGCTACCGGATCATTTGCTGAACAGTTTACTTGTGTGCTCAATGAGTACCGTGACAGTGAAGGACTCAGTGCCGTTCTACTAAGCCAAGGTTTGTCTGAGGTAGCTACAGACCATAGCGTTTGGATGGAAGAAGAAGAGAGTCTCAGTCATATTGGTAATCAAGGATCCACTTTTTCTCAGCGCTGCGAGCAAAGAGGTTTGATGTGTTCTGCTGAGAATGTTGCATTTGGGTTTGTATCAGCTGATCATTTGCTTACACTTTGGCAACAAAGCGCGCTGCATAATGAGAATTTGCTAGGTAATTTCTCAAGTGTTGGTGTTGGTGTGTCTGGCTCATATGCTACGCTTATTTTTGAGTATTAGATACAAAAAGGGGCAGTAGTTTCACCAATCGTCTTATGATTGGTTTTTTAGTTGCAAAAATGGCTAATCTCAGCTATACTTACAAGGAATTTTAAGCTAACTTAAACGATTTTTATGTCAGCAAAAGATATAAGTATGGATACGATTGTGGCGCTTGCCAAGCAGCGCGGTTTTATTTATCAATCTTCTGAAATTTATGGTGGTTTGGGTGCTGTATATGACTATGGGCCACTTGGTATTTTGCTCAAAAACAACATCCAAGAGGCGTGGTGGAAATCTATGATCCAAAACAGAGATGATGTAGTGGGTTTGGACAGCGCAATTCTTATGCACCAAAAAGTATGGGAAGCAAGCGGTCATGTGGCAAGTTTTTCTGATCCACTTGTTGATTGCAAGTCATGTAAGCGCCGACACCGTGCTGACCATTTGTTAGAAGCAAAGGATGTGCCCGCAGATGACAAGATGACTCTTGATGAAATTAATTCACTTCTTAAAGAACATAAAGTAGTTTGTCCAGATTGTGAGGGTGAATTAACACCAGCTCGTGATTTTAATTTAATGCTTGAGACTCATATAGGGCCAGTAAAAGATGATGATGCAAAGATTTATTTGCGACCTGAGACGGCCCAGGGTATTTATGTCAATTTTAAAAATGTACAGCAAAGCAGCCGAAAGCAAATTCCATTTGGTATAGCGCAGGTAGGTAAGGCATTTCGTAATGAAATTACAACAAAGCAATTTGTATTCCGCACACGTGAGTTTTCACAAATGGAAATGCAGTTTTTCGTAAATCCAAAAGATGCAGACGCATGGTATGAGGACTGGAAGAAATGGCGCATGGCATGGTGGGAGGAATATGGAATTAGCAAAGATAGGCTGCGGTTTTTTGAGCACATTCAGTTGGCTCATTATGCAAAAGGCGCATATGATATTGAGTATCATTTTCCTTGGGGATGGAAGGAGGCTGAGGGGCTCCATAATCGAGGTGATTTTGATCTTGCTCAACATGAAGAGTACTCAGGTAAAGATTTAAAATTTACTGATTCATCGAATGGTGAAAAATATATTCCATATATTATCGAAACCTCAATGGGTCTTGATCGTAATGTTTTAACATTTTTGATTGAAGCATATGATGAAATAGAGGGTGGTCGTTCAACAACTACAGAAAGTATAAAAGAAAAAGAAGTAGTTATGCGTTTTGATAAGCGCATAGCGCCAATCAAGGTTGCAGTTTTGCCACTTTCTAAAAAAGAACCACTTGCAGAAAAAGCAAAAGGCATTGCTACAGAGCTGCGTAAACATTGGATGGTTCAGTACGATGAAACAGGTTCAATAGGAAAACGGTACCGTCGGCAAGATGAGATTGGTACGCCATACTGCGTGACTGTTGATTTTGATTCATTAGAGGACAACAAAGTCACGGTTCGCGATCGCGATACAATGGAACAGACGCGATTGTCTGTAGATGAGCTCATGCCATTTCTTTTAGATTCTTTAGCGTAAATTTTGATATGTATAAACAAGAAACACTTAGCAATGGTTTGCGTGTGGTGGTAGTACCTCAAAAAAGCACCAGAGCGGTAACAGCAATGATCTTTTCAAAAACAGGGTCACGTAATGAGCAAAAGCGTGTTGCTGGTATAGCGCACTTTGTTGAGCATTTGGCTTTTAAGGGAACAAAGAAATACCCTAGCACACAAGCAATTGCAAAGGTGCTTGATGGTGTTGGCGCAGAATATAATGCAATGACAAGTAAAGATTATACAGGATACTGGATCAAGGTTGATGCTGCGCATCTTTCACTTGCCCTTGATCTACTGGCTGATATGACATTTGCGCCTCTTTATCCGGCAGAGGAGATAGAGCGAGAAAAGGGTGTAATCATTGGTGAAATAAACATGTACGAAGACACGCCAATGTACATGACGGATGAGTACTTTGAACAGCAACTTTATGGCACCCATCCACTTGGTCGGTTTATTATTGGTAGCAAAAAGTCAGTTATGGGCATTACTAGAAGTGATATTGTTGCATTTCACAAAAAGTATTACTCACCAGACAATCTAGTCCTTTCTATTGCTGGGGCTGTTCCAGAAGATACAGACAAACAAATAAAAAAGTTGTTTTCGAAAAAGCGAAAGAACAAAAGCAATAAACCGCAACAAGTTAAGTCACTACCTCCGAAAAAAGCAATTGATATTCAGTATAAGAAAACAGAACAAGCGCATCTAGTTATGGGGCTTCCAGTGCCTCTTTCATATGGACACAGGAACTTTACAAAAGCCAAGATCGCAAATATTGCTTTTGGTGGTACTATGAGCTCTCGTCTGTTTACTACAGTACGCGAGAGAAATGGGCTTGGGTATTATGTAAACTCGGGCGTGAACTTATATGAGGATGTTGCTAATTGGCAGGTTAGGGCAGGTGTTGATACTGAGAGATTGCCACTAGCACTCAAGCTTGTGAAAAAAGAATGGGATAAGCTCACGCGTGGTATTTCAGTTGCAGAGTTCAAACAGGCAAAAGAATATTATAGAGGGAAGTTAGCACTACAGTTTGAAGACAGTGCAGCTGTTGCAATTTGGTACGCCAAACAAGCATTGTTCGATAGTAAGCTAAAAAGCCCAGAGGAAGTGCTAAATGGAATTGATAAATTAAAACGAGAAGATATAAACTCGTGGTTAAAAAAACACGTAACCGCGAACAAACTACGTTTGACACTTGTTGGTCCATTTGAGGACACAAAAGTATTTGAAAAATTTTTATAATCTAAAACCACATGCCTGCTCAAAAACCAATGCGCGTGACTGTGTCACCGCTGGCTATTATAAAAATATTTGCAGTAATCCTTGTACTTGCTTTGCTAGGGGCAATAAGAGATGTGCTGCTGCTAATCTTTGTATCAATGGTGCTTGCTGCAGCATTTGATCCATGGGTGGATGCTCTGCAGAAAAAGGGTATAGCAAGAGCATTTGGAATTCTGTTCATTTATGCCATTATTATTGGCGTATTTACCACGGCTGTTATCTTGATGATCCCGCCACTTATTGAACAGCTTACTGGCTTGTACAACGCATTTCCGCAACTTGTTGAACAGTTTAATAGCGCGCTTGGGTCACTGCATGGTACTACAGTCCAGGATAGTGTGCAGTCAGGTATTAATGATCTTACAACGAGGCTGCAGTCTGGTGATACTGTAACAAGTGTATTTTCAGCAATTGGAAGCATTTTTGGTGGTATTTTTGGAGTTTTCGCCATGATGGTAATGACCTTTTATATGCTTGTGCAAGAAAATAATATAGAAAAACTTGTGAAGCTTATTAGCCCAAAGAAGTATCATGATTTTGCAGTGAATACTATTACTGATGTTTCTAAAAAACTTGGTCTTTGGCTTCGCGGGCAAGTTATGATTGGCATTATTGTAGGTTTGCTTGTATATATAACTCTTAGTATCCTTGGTGTTGAATACGCACTTGTCTTAGGTATACTGTCTGCGATCACCGAGCTTATACCATTTATTGGTCCATGGATTGGTGCTGTGCCTGGTGTGTTGATTGCATTTATACAAGCACCAATATTTGGTTTGGCAGCAATAGTTATTTATTTGGCAGTGCAGCAACTTGAAAATAACATCATTACACCAAAGCTTATGTCAAAAGTTGTTGGACTTTCGCCACTGGTTGTGATTGTTGCGATTTTAGTTGGTGCAAAAATTGCTGGTGTATTGGGCGCACTTTTGGCAGTACCAACTGCACTTATAATCCAAACGTTTATCAAACACTTAGAGCGATTGCCTGAATAAATTTTATGTACGGTAAAGATATAAAAAAGTTATTAGTTGTATTATTTATTATCTTTTTATTAGTGGGTTTGGTTATCTACTATGCTGTAGAAAACAAAGGAATTACTATCATTCGAGGAAGTGCAGCGCATAGTGAAGAGTGTAATTTATGGAATATAGATCGTCATGAGGAAGGTCAGGTGCTTCTTCGAGGGGAGGGTGTGAATTTGACTGAAGGTGAGTTTGTCACTGTTATTGGTCAGAAAAAGAGAGGGTATGGTGACTATTTCACAGAGTGTAATCCGCCTTCATTTGTGCAAGTAATCAAAGTAATTTATTAGGGTATGGGAACTTTATTTGTAGTAGCAACACCAATCGGAAACTTATCTGATATTACCTACCGAGCAGTAGAGGTATTACAAGAGGTGGATTTAGTAGTTTGTGAGGACACACGCGTAACTCAGAAGTTGCTTAAACGATATGATATAGATGTGAAGCTTGCAACATATCACCATCATTCTGATGACAAGGTTGCAGATAAGATTGTAGAAGATCTGCAATCAGGGAAAGATATTGCATATGTTAGCGATGCAGGTACGCCGGGTATTTCTGATCCAGGTAACAAGCTTGTTGAAATAGTAACAAAGCAATCACCAGAAGTTACTATAACGCCAATCCCAGGGGCATCAGCTGTGATTTCAGCGTTGTCAGTGAGTGGATTTCCTACAGATAATTTTTTGTTTAAGGGATTTATTCCACACAAAAATAAACGGCTCAAATATTTACAGGAAATAGCAAATACCAGTGAGGTGGTTGTATTTTACGAGTCAGTACACCGCATCGAGAAGTTACTTGAACAAATCAAAGAAATTATGCCAGAAAGGGAGTTGATGGTGGCTCGGGAGTTAACAAAGCAATTTGAGAGTTTATATCGAGGTAACGCAGGTGAGGTGCTAGAGAAGTTGCAGTCAGATAGCATAAAAGGAGAATTTGTTATTGTAGTAAAGAGTATATGAGCGTGGAAACCTTCAAAAGAGATAAGGAGCTTTTGACTGAGTATTATACAATTAGAAGCAACGATAAGTTGCAACAGTATTTTGAATTGTATATCCCACTAATTAAGCACTACTTAGGGGCTTACGGTATTGACATAGCAGACAGTAGGTTTGAGGGTGATCATTTGGGTTTTCAAGTACATTCAGCTGCGGAGTTTGAGGCATGTGATGAGATTTTAAAGGAGTATAGTACATTGATTAAAGATTCAGTAATTCATGAGAGGCGAAACCGCGTTTATGAGTTTAAGGTACCACTTGAGGCACACGGGGTACAAATGCCGCGTATTGAAATATTTGAGCCAAAGCCAGGTGCAGATTTACCACATCTCAAGCCCGGTATAGATCATATCGCATTATATGTTAGAGATTTTGATGATTTTGTGTTTGAGTGTAAAGACAAAAAGGTGCCTATTGATAAAATGAAAACATTTGAAGAAGGTTCTACTTTTTTCAAAACAGTTTTTTATGATTTGGTAGAGGTAGAGTTTCGCAATGATCGCCTAGGAGTAAATATGTAGTAATTAATAAATTTTCTGTATGAAATCAAAATATATCACCACAGCAATTGATTATGTAAACGGTACGCCACACATTGGACATGCTGTTGAAAAAGTGCAGGCCGACGCCTTGGCGCGGTTTTACCGTATTCAGGGTCATGATACATATTTTTTAACAGGTACTGATGAGCATGGTCAGAAGATTTTTGAAAAAGCTGCTGAGCTTGGGAAGGATGTTCAGGATATGGTTGATGACAACGCTGATGTATTCGAAAAGATGGATGAGGTGCTGCAGGTTGAGTATAATGATTTCATTCGTACAACTGACAAAACAAAGCACTGGCCTTCAGTACAAAAAATGTGGCGACAACTCGAAGCAAATGGAGATCTTCATAAAGATGAGTACGAGGGGCTTTATTGTGTGGGCTGCGAAAAGTTTCTCACAGAAAGCGAGCTTGTTGATGGTAAGTGTGTTATTCATGAAAAAGAACCCGTAAAGCTAAAAGAAGAAAACTACTTTTTTAATATTGGAAAATATACAGATCAGATCATTGAAAAAATTGAATCAGGAGAATTTGAAATTATTCCAGAAACAAGGAAACGTGAAGTGTTAAATATTTTAAAAGCAAAAGAGCAGTATGTGAGTTTTTCCCGCCCGAAAAGTAAACTGAATTGGGGTATACCAGTACCAGGAGATGATGAACATGTTATGTATGTATGGTGTGATGCGTTAACCAACTATATATCTGCCCTTGGATATGAATCAGAAGGAAAGCTTTATAAAAAGTTTTGGGAAGAGGGGGATGTCACGCAGGTTATTGGTAAAGACATTGCGCGTTTTCATACATTGATTTGGCCGGCTATGCTTCTTTCAGCTGGGGTACCGCTTCCTAATAGAATTTTCATACATGGATTTATTAGTAAAGACGGTAAAAAGCTATCAAAATCAACAGGTAATATCATTGATCCATTTGATCTTGTCGAGCAATTTGGTAGTGACCCGGTTCGGTATTACCTTTTAAGTGAAGTGCCTGCATATGGAGATGGTGATTACTCTGAGAGTCGTTTCCGGGAAGTGTATATGTCAGATCTTGCAAATGGTATTGGTAATTTATGTTCTCGCGTTACAAATATGGTCGCACAGTATATGGATGGAGAAGTTGAGAAAGTTAATAGCGGTCATGATTGGAGTGTATGTGATAGTTATGTAGATACTCTGCAGTTTGATCGGGCAATGGCTGAAATTATGTCATATGTTCGAGAATTAAATAAACTTATTGATGATGCAAAACCATGGCAACTTGCAAAGTCAGAACAAGCAACTGACGCTGAAAAGTTATCAGAAGTACTAACCAAGAGTGTTGCGGGCCTCAGCGACATTGGTACAAAGCTTGAGCCATTCTTACCTACAACTGGTGCAGCAATTACAAAGGCGCTGTCAGCTAATCGCATTGAAAAGTCTGAGGCGTTATTTCCGCGTTTAGAGGATTAAAAGTTTATATACCCTATGCAAAATTTAGATTATATATTACTCGGTATTTTAGCCATATTTACTTGGGTTGGTTTCTGGTCCGGGTTTATTACAAGTCTTGGACGTTTTTTGGGATTATTCTTAGGAGCAGCACTAGCATCGCGATACTACATCGTCCTTGCTCCTGAATGGGAGTGGGTGTTTTTTGACAATACGACCCTGACTGAAATTGCCTTATTTATAATTATATTTATAGTAGTGAGTCGTGGTCTGGGTTTGGTTTTCTGGATTTTAGATAAGATATTTGATTTTATAAGGTTCTTCCCATTTCTTACAACAATCAACCGTGTACTTGGCGGGGTATTGGGGTTGCTTGAAGGTGTGTTGGTGCTTGGTTTAGTATTATTTTTACTAACAAAATATCCAGTATCAAGCGACCTTATTCAAAGCATGAATACATCTGTTGTTGCAGATGTGCTCTTGGGGATGAATTTTGTTATTCAGCCATTTTTAGCTGAGGCATTTCGTAACTTACCTTTGGTAGAAATTTTTAAATAATATGTTGATTGATACCCATTGTCATTTGAATTTTCATGACTACAAAGATGATTGGAAAGAAGCGCTTGATCGGAGTCTTGCTGATGATACGTGGGTTATAAATGTTGGCACAAAAGCCACTACCTCACGCCGAGCAATAGAGATCGCTGAGCAATATAAAAAAGGTGTGTATGCAATTATAGGCCTTCACCCTATTCATATTCACGAGCAGGATATTGATGAGCCAGAACAATCGCTTGCATTTCATGCTAAGGGCGAAGGATTTCAGGTTGATGCATATCGTGAGATGGCAAAACATGAAAAAGTGGTTGGTATAGGCGAGATGGGTATTGATTATTTCCATATGCCCAAGGATCGCGTAAGAGAAGAGGTCATACATGAGCAAAAGCAGACGTTCTTGCAGGGGCTAGAGCTTGCACAAGAGTTAGGTTTGCCTGTAACAGTCCATACCAGACCTAGTAAGGGAACGTATGATGCGTATGATGATGTGATCAGAACAATTGCAGATAGTGGTTATACAAAAGCAGTTATCCATTGTTTTGGTGGAAGCGTAGAACAAGCGCATACGCTTTTGGATCTAGGGTGTTTGTTGTCAGTCACTGGTATTGTGACGTTCAAAAATGCAAAAGACATACAAGCTCTTATCAAAGATGTTCCACTGGATCGTTTGATGGTAGAAACTGACGCGCCCTTTTTGGCGCCAGAGCCACATCGAGGTACGCGCAACGAGCCTCAGTATGTACGTTTTATAGCTGAAAAAGTCGCAGATCTTAAAGGAGTGCATTTTGAGGAGGTAGCTGAGACCACAACCGCTGTGGCTAAAGAATTCTTTGCATTAAAATAAGCTATGAAGGAAGAATTTACATCAATGCAACAAAAGAGGGCGCACGAGCGCCTTATTGCAGAAAAGCTTACAACGCTGCATTTTCCAGAGTATGCATATGAACGTTTTGGAAATGATCAAGGTGAGCCTGATGTGATTTTTAAAAATACTAATAACTCGTTGCTAGGTGTAGAAGTAACTACAGCATACTGGGAAGATGCTAGAGAGCTAACGCTGAATCTAGATATGCTTGATGCAAAAATGTGTGAACTTATTGCCAAAAGAGTCATAGCCAAAGCTGACAGATCGTATGAGAATGTGGATAAGACAGCTCTGTGTATAGAAGCAAAAGACCCCGCAAGTGATGAGGTTTCAATTGCTTCATGTGTGCTTGGTATACACATCCCACCTCAGCATCCTTTTGATTACATATATGTGTTATCATATACAGCAGACGGGGGAGAGTATGAGATTTTTACTTTATATCCCAAAGAAGACTAACTACCTAATTGTATGGAAGTATATGTGCTCATAGTGTTAGTAATAGCCGGTTTTGCTGGTATTTTTTGGTATCTAAAAACACAACAAGATAAGCAGGCTGTTGATCAGACGCAGGATAAATCTCTTTTGATGTTGCAGCAACAGATTAACCAGATTGCGCAAACACTTGATACAAAGCTTGGTGAGTCTAATAAGACTATTCATGAAACACTTCGTAATCAGTTTGGTCAGTCAACAAAGATCATTCAAGATGTAACAGAGCGTTTGACAAAACTTGATGAAACCAATAAGCAAGTTGTGAATTTTGCTGATCAACTGAAGAATCTGCAAGATATTTTGAAAAATCCCAAACAGCGAGGTGTACTTGGTGAATATTATCTAGAGACAGTACTCAAGAACGTGTTGCCTCCAGGTAGTTATCAGATGCAATATAGTTTTGCTAATAATGAAATAGTTGATGCAGCTGTATTTGTCCAGGATAAGATTGTGCCTGTTGATAGTAAGTTTTCACTTGAAAATTACGAAAGGATTTTAGCAGCACGTGATGATGCAGAGCGGCAGCAGCTTGAAAAAGAATTTAAGAACGATTTGAAGAAACGTATTGATGAAACCAGTAAGTATATTCGTCCGAGCGAGAATACTATGGAGTTTGCATTTATGTTTATTCCGTCTGAGGCCATTTACTATGATTTACTGATTAATAAAGTTGGTGCCGTACAGGTAAGCACACAGGATTTGATTGAGTATGCTTTCAAAGAAAAACACGTTATTATTGTGTCGCCAACATCATTTTTGGCATATTTGCAAACAGTATTGCAAGGCCTTCGTTCACTTCAGATTGAAGAGTCGGCTAAAGAGATACGTAAAAATGTTGAAAAGCTGCACAAGCATATGACAAACTATGATTCGTATATACAAAAACTAGGTACTCAGCTTGGTACAGTAGTGAATACCTATAATACGAGCTATAAAGAGTTTAAGAAAATGGACAAAGATGTGATGAAGATAACAGATGCTGAGAGTGAGATAGAGGTAATGGAACTGGAGAAGCCAAAGACTGAGTAAATTTTTATGTAATATAAAGAATATATAGTCATGGTGAGCTTGTCGAACCATGCTATTTATTTTAGTTTCACCCTACGGCAGGCTTTAGGATCTTAAAAAATATTTTGTGCCCCAAAGGTAAGTAGTGTAACGACTATTCCGGCGATCATGACCCCAAACAGCGTATACATAAGCGCTGTTTTTTTCGGGACACCAAAGAGCCAAGCAGCTAAACTGCCAGTCCACGCACCAGTGTTAGGTAGGGGGATAGCGACAAAAAGCATAAGTCCAAGTGGGCCATATTTTTTCATGTGTTTTTCTGTTTTTCTACGAGTACGCTCAAACAGCCAATTCAAAAAGTGATCAATTCGTTTTGAGCGACTACGCAAGTTGTCTGCCACTAGTGGTAGTCCGTATAGTATAAGGATTGGTGGAATCATATTACCAATCACTGCTACTATATACACAAGAGCAACAGGAAGTTCATACTGAGTAAGCCCCAAGGGGATAGCCAAACGAAGCTCACCTATTGGGGTGAGCGCATACATGAAAATGACTGATAATTGCTGTAACATATTTTATAGTATACCATAACACTATAAGTGTGGATCAGGTGCTTATTTTGTGTTCTTTTTAAAAACTGTGTAAAAATAGGCAGTTATACAGTAACTATAAATGACAAGTTTCATTTGTAGATGTTATAATTTCCCATATATTAGCCAAAAAGTTTTATTGCTATTGATAGATTGAAGTTTTTGCTGTATAATTAGCCGCGAATGTATAAAAAGCTTTCCCTTTCGGATTGCCTTTTTTCTTTCGATAAAAAATATGGACAATACAGAAACTCCACAAGAAATTCACGATTTACGTGAGGAATACAGAGCGAAAATTTTTCGCATGATGCTTTATATAGCAATCATTTTTGGTGTGCCAGCAGTGGCTGCTTTTTGGATTGGCGGAGCACTTGATCTTCGATTTGAAACAGGAGGCAATACTTACCGGCTTATACTACTTGGATGCGCATTTGTTCTTTCGTGGGTGTGGGTAGCGAGAATGTACGTCAGACTCAATAAAGAATCCAAAGAGATCGAGCAGAAAGCGCGTGAAGCCAAAGCAAAACAAGAAACGCCTGATAACTAATTTATGTTTTTTCAAGTTCCAGGAACAATACCAGAGATTCAACCCGATACATTATTTATGATCGGTAATTTCCCTGTAACCAACGCATTGCTTATGATTAATCTCATGACTGTTGTCTTGGTTATTTTTTTGATTTGGTTTAACCGAAACTTGAGTATTAAGCCAGGTAAGGCGCAGGCTGTTGTTGAAATTTTTTTGGAAGGAATTTTAAATCTTATTGATCAGATTACAGGCAAGCGAGAAGTTTCAGAAAAAATATTCCCAATGATTGCGACATTGTTCATTTTTGTTGGAGTTAGTAATCTGATTGGACTTATTCCTGGGTTTACAAGCATCACTGTTGGTGACATGCCTTTATTTCGTACACCAACAACTGACTTTAACACTACATTTGCTTTAGCACTTGCTATGATGATTTTAGTGCAGCTACAGAGCTTGATTGATTGGGGAATTTTTGGTTATATAGGAAGATTTATTAAAGTAAAAGAAATTATCACAGGATTTAAAGAAGGATTTGGTGCAGGAGCAATTGCTATTATTGATTTTCTGATTGGATTACTTGATATCATTTCAGAGATTGCAAAGGTT
This sequence comes from Patescibacteria group bacterium, assembly GCA_049604715.1. Lineage (GTDB taxonomy): Bacteria > Patescibacteriota > Patescibacteriia > S139-126 > S139-133 > JBMYTV01. Next base: position 80,705 of record JBMYTV010000003.1, on the reverse strand, counting down.
GTATCACTTAGTGTTCGTTTATTTGGAAATATTTATGCTGGAGAAATTTTGATGGTTATTATCCTTGGCGGTCTTGCCTATGGATTGCCAGCAGTATGGCTTGGTATGAATATTTTTACTGGTGTTATTCAGGCACTCGTGTTTGGAGCACTGGTGGCAGCGTACTATGGTACAGCTATTAAACAAGAATCTAAATAATAATTTATAATTAAGCATTTATCTATGGATATTGAAGCAGCACGACTTATTGCTAAGGGGCTTGCAACCATCACTATGGGACTCTCAGGTGTTGGTGAAGGTATTTTGATTGCGGCAGCTTTGCAGGCTATGGGTCGTAACCCAGAGATGGAAGGTTCACTATTTACAAAGATGCTTATTGGTGTGGCTATGGCTGAGTCAACAGCTATTTACGCACTGGTTGCATTTTTCATCATCTAGTTATTCGAATACGCTCGTGCGTATTCGTAAGTTTCAGTTTGTGACTTACGTATACGCATGAATTAATAATTGAATTCCATATAGTATGGACATCATGGAAATTTTAGGAAAAATTGGTTTTGACTGGCGAATGGCGCTAGCTAATTTAGTGAACTTTTTGATTATTTTTTGGTTGCTTAAACGATACGCATTTGCACCAATCAAACGAACTTTAAATAAGAGACAAGAAGAAGTAGGCAAGGGTCTTGAAGATGCAGAAAAGGCACGTACTGAGCTAGTCATGGCAAAAGAGAATTATGAAAAGAAAATGAACGAAGCCAGAGCAGAAGCGCAAGGCATCGTAACCAAAGCGCATGAGCAAGCAGAAAGTATGAAGCAAACTGCAACCGAAGAAGCAGAAGCTAAAGTAGAAAAAATTGTCGCAGACGCACGTAGCGCTATTAAGCAAGAACGTGAACGTATGGAGCGAGAGCTTCAAGCAAAAACTGTTGATATCGCACTTGAGGTGGCTGGGAAGATTTTGAAGCAGAAGCTCGATCCAAAAACAGAAAGCGCACTTATCAAAGAACTAACAAAGTAATATGAAGGCAGCTGAGCTTGCAAAAACATTACATATATTAGTAAAACAAGAAAGGGATACCAAGAAGGTTGTTAGTACTTTTTTGCAGTTTATGGAAGAAAAGAACATGATCGCTCTTTTGCCAAATGTTGTAAAACATTTTGAGGCTCTGCAGCAGGCAGACAAGCAAAAAGAGATGCTATCTATAACAGTTAGTCAGGAGCATGCAAAAACCGTATATGATAGTATTTCGTCATATGTAGAGGCAGGGAAGGCAGAGGTAGATGTGCAGGTTGACGATAGTATCATGGGTGGTTTTATAGCTTTGTACAATAACACTGTATATGATGCTAGTGTTAAAAACAGTTTAGCTCACATTAAAAAATCTTTATTATCTTAAATTAAACAAACGTTATGAGTGTTGATGCAGTATTAAAACAATTACAAGATCGTATCAAAGCATACGAATCAGAGGTCGACATCCGGGAAGTAGGAACTGTGACTGCAGTGGGTGACGGTATTGCTCGTATGACCGGCCTTGGTCAGTGCCAAGCATCAGAGATGCTTGAGTTTCCTGGCGGCACTATTGGGGTGGCATTGAATTTAGAAGAAGAGACTGTTGGTGCGGTGTTGCTTGGAGATTTTCAACATATTAAAGAAGGTGACACTGTCAAACGAACCGGTAAGGTGTTGTCTATCCCAGTTGGCGACGCTTTTGTGGGACGTGTTATTAACCCTCTAGCTCAAGGTATTGATGGAAAGGGAGATATTAAGTCAGACTTGACTATGCCTATTGAACGGATTGCGCCAGGAGTTATGACCCGCGAACCAGTGAGTCAACCAGTACAAACTGGTATTAAGGCAATTGATGCACTTATTCCAATTGGGCGAGGACAGCGTGAGCTTGTTATTGGTGATCGTCAGACCGGTAAGACTGCTATTGCTATCGATGCAATTATCAACCAAAAAGGGCAAGATATGATGTGTGTGTATGTTGCTATTGGTCAGAAGGAAGCTAAGGTGGCTCGTATTGTAAATAAACTTGAAGAGGCAGGTGCTATGGAATACACCACCGTTGTTGCAGCTGGTGCATCTGATCCAGCACCATTATTGTGGCTTGCTCCATACGCCGGCGTAACACTTGCTGAGTACTTTATGGATAAGGGTAAGGATGTTTTGATTATTTATGATGATCTTTCAAAGCAGGCTTCAGCATATCGTGAGATGTCACTGTTACTTCGACGCCCACCAGGACGTGAGGCATACCCAGGTGATGTGTTTTATCTTCATTCACGTCTTCTTGAACGCGCATGTCGACGTAATAAAGAATCTGGCGGCGGATCTATTACCGCGCTTCCTATTATTGAAACACAGGCTGGTGATATTAGTGCATATATTCCAACAAATGTTATTTCGATTACAGATGGACAGATTTTCCTAGAAACTGACTTGTTTAACAAAGGTTTTCGCCCGGCAGTAAACGTTGGTTTTTCAGTATCTAGAGTAGGTGGTAGTGCGCAGATTAAATCTATGAAAAAGGTCGCTGGTAAAGTAAAACTTGCTCTAGCACAGTACCGTGAGCTCGAAGCTTTTGCTCAGTTTGCATCTGATCTTGATGAAGCAACCAAACAACAACTCGAGCGTGGTGCACGTTTAGCAGAGCTTTTGAAACAACCACAGTATTCACCGCTTCCAGTGTCATTACAGGTTGCAGTAATTTATGCAGCTACCAATGGATTTGTGGACCAAGTTCCAGTTGAGCAAATTACTGATTGGGAAGAAAAGTTCGCAACATACATGACCAGCACCCATGGTAGTGTACTTGAGACACTAGTCACTGGATGGGATGAGGCCATTGAAAAGGATCTACATCAAGCAGTATCAGATTTTAACTACGCATAAACATAATGCCTGTTTCTACAAAAGCAATTAAAGGACGTATAAAATCAGTTGCCAACACCAAGAAGATCACCAAGGCAATGGAGATGGTGGCTGCAAGTAAAATGCGCAAAGCAGTAGAACGCTCGCTGGCAAGCCGTGAGTTTGCAAAACGTGCCCTTGAGTTACTTGTTGCTATTGCTGGCGATCGTCTTTTGCAGCACCCGTTGCTTCGAGAAGGAGAAGGTCAAAAAACATTGCTTATTATCATGGCATCAAACAAAGGTCTTTGTGGTAGTTTCAATGTCAGCGTTTTTAAAGAGCTAAAACAATATATTGACAATCATGATGAGGAGATTCATGCCATTACAGTTGGTAAATACGCAGAGCGTTTTGCTCGCAAAATGAACCTGCATGTTAAGGGTAGTTTTATTGAGTTTCCTGACACAGTGACACCAGATGATATTCGAGGATTGACACGTCTTGTGCTCGAAGAGTATGAAACTAGTGAGTACCGACGCGTACGGTGTGTATTTACAAATTTTATTTCTGCTATGAGCAGCCAAGTTGAAATTAGAGGTTTATTGCCTGTAACCAAAGATCACTTGTTGCAGTCTATTGCTGATACTGGTTCTTTGCAGTCACAAGAAGAAACAAAGTTAGACTCAATGCAGCTGTATACATTTGAGCCAAGTGAGGATGCTGTACTCGAATACATATTACCTATTTTAACTGAGGTACAGATTTATCAGTCACTGCTTGAGTCAAATGCATCAGAGCATAGTTCACGTATGGTTGCTATGAAGAGCGCATCAGAAAATGCTAGCGACATGATTGACTCACTTACACTAACATATAACAAAGCACGCCAAGCAAGTATTACACAGGAGATTATTGAGATTGCAACTGGCGCTGAAGCTTTACAATAATTAGACGATTAATTTTTTGAAAACAGTTATGAATAAAGGAACAATAACACAAATTATCGGAGCGGTCGTCGACGTGCAGTTCGACGAAACGTTGCCTGGTATTTATAACGCACTTGAGATAGATCGCAGTGGTGATACATTGGTGCTTGAGGTGCAGCAACATCTCGGCCTTAGCAGTGTGCGTGCTGTGGCGATGAGCTCTACTGATGGACTGCAGCGTGGCCAAGAAGTTATTGATACAGGTGCGCCAATTTCTGTGCCAGTTGGTGATGTGACTTTGGGACGTATGTTTGATGTGACTGGTAAGCCAATTGATAACAAAGGTAATGTGCAGTCAAAATCGCAATATCCTATTCACAGACTAGCTCCTGAATATGTTGAACAATCAACCAAAACTGAGATTCTAGAAACCGGTATTAAGGTTATTGACCTTATTTGTCCGTTTTTGAAAGGTGGTAAGGTGGGTTTGTTTGGTGGTGCTGGTGTTGGTAAGACTGTGACAATCCAAGAGCTTATTCGAAACATCGCGCACGAACACGGTGGATATTCTATGTTTGCAGGTGTAGGTGAGCGTACTCGTGAGGGTAATGACCTGTATAGAGAGATGGAAGAAAGCGGCGTTATTGATAAAACTGCACTAGTCTTTGGGCAGATGAACGAACCACCAGGAGCACGTGCTCGGGTTGCGCTTACCGCACTCTCTATGGCTGAGTATTTCCGTGAAGAAGAAGGAAAAGACTTGCTTCTCTTTATTGATAACATTTTCCGGTTCACCCAAGCTGGCTCTGAGCTATCAGCTTTACTTGGTCGTATGCCTTCTGCTGTAGGATATCAACCAACACTTGCCACAGAGATGGGTAAACTACAGGAGCGTATTACATCAACAAACAAGGGATCTATTACATCAGTGCAGGCAGTGTATGTGCCAGCTGATGACTTGACTGATCCAGCTCCAGCTACTACATTTGCTCACCTTGATTCTACTGTGGTGCTATCACGGTCTCTAGCTGAGCTTGGTATTTACCCTGCGGTTGATCCGCTAGATTCTTCATCAACTATTCTAGACCCTCAGTTTGTAGGAGAAGAACATTACCGTGTTGCTCGTGAAGTACAGAGGGTATTGCAGCGTTATAAAGACTTGCAAGATATTATTGCTATTCTTGGTATGGACGAACTTTCAGATGAGGACAAAATGACAGTGTCTCGTGCACGTAAGATTCAGAAGTTCTTATCACAACCATTCTTTGTGGCTGAACAGTTTACTGGTCAAGAAGGTAAGTATGTAAGTATTGCTGATACTGTACGTAGTTTTGGTGAGATTTTGGACGGTAAGCATGATGACAAGCCAGAGCAAGCATTTTATATGAAAGGTTCTATTGACGAAGTAGTGGCTGAGTAAGCATATGAAAATTCAGTTTAGAATAATTACACTTGAGAAAACAGTTTACCAAGATGAGGTAGATAGCGTAACTCTGCCCACCAAAGATGGTGAGATTACAGTGCTGTCACGCCACACACCTTTGGTTTCAATGATTGAACCAGGTCAGGTGATGGTACGTAAAGATGGTGCAGAGTTGTTATTGTCAGTGTCTTCTGGATTTTTGGAAGTAAGGCCAAATAGCGAGGTAATCATTTTAGCTGATTCAGCTGAGCGTGCTGAAGAGATTGATATTGAGCGTGCTGAGGCAGCTCGAGCTCGGGTTGAAGAAATGCTAAAAGAAAAAGAAAACCTAGATGACGTTGCGTTTGCTCGTATGCAAGCACAGCTTGAAAAAGAACTTGCTCGCGTAAAGGTAGGAAAGAAGTACAAACGCTTATAGTATTGTTTTATAAAGCTAAAACCAAGGGCATTGTCCTTGGTTTTTTGATTACTTAGCCTTTATACCAAGCCATGATACACTATAGTTATGGAAGAAAAAAGTCCTCAGTTGAATAAAGAACAAGCACAAGCAGTCCAACATGAGAAAGGGCCTCTCTTGATCGTAGCTGGTGCTGGTACAGGTAAAACCACAGTGATTACTGAACGGATAAGTTGGCTTATTCAACAAAAAAATCTTTCACCTGATCAAATACTAGCCCTTACATTTACTGAAAAAGCGGCTGGTGAAATGGAGGATAGGGTAGATGCAGCTTTGCCATACGGGTATGTTGATTTGTGGGTAAGTACGTTTCATGCCTTTTGTGAACGTCTTTTAAAAGAACATGCACTTGATATTGGTCTGCCACATCAGTTTTCTCTGCTAAACCAAACTGAAAGTTGGCTTCTTATAAAGAAGAATTTAGATCGTTTTGATCTTGATTATTACCGTCCTCTAGGTAATCCAACTAAGTTTATCCATGCATTATTGTCACATTTTTCAAGGTGTAAAGACGAAGAAGTATACCCAGAAGATTATCTTGCACATGCAGAGGGCCTCATCTCAGATCTTGATGGTATGGAGTCAAGTAGCGGCAAAGCTTCTCATAGTGATGAGAGTGCTGCTGTGGAGGCTTCTCGCATCCGCGAAGTGGCATCAGCGTATCATACATACCAGCAACTACTTTTGGAGCACGATGCGCTTGATTTTGGTGATCTTATCTTATATACACTGAAGCTATTTAGGACTCGCCCTCATATATTAAAGGCATATCAAGAACAGTTTGCGTATATTTTGGTTGATGAGTTTCAAGATACAAACTTTGCTCAATATGAACTTATTAAGCTTCTTGCTGGAGAGAAAAAGAACATTACGGTGGTTGGTGATGATGATCAGTCAATTTATAAATTTCGCGGTGCATCTGTATCAAATATTTTGAATTTTAAAAAAGACTATCCGGAATCAGTAGAAATATTTTTACAAACCAATTATCGTTCACCGCAAAACATTTTAGACGCATCCTACGAATTCATTAAACTCAACAACCCAGATCGTCTTGAGGTGAAGTTGCAAGAGTTGTCTTCAGATGCATTGTCAAAAAAGCTGCTTGCACATACTGATAGAAAAGGAAATATAGTTACTCATTTTGCCCATGATCTTGATGGAGAAGTCGAGTATGTGCTTGATACAATTGTGTCGCTTTATGAAAAGTCACCTGAGCCATTATGGAGTGATTATGTCATCTTGGTTAGGGCAAATGATGCGGCTGATCAGTTTGTGCAAGGACTTGAGGAGCGTGGAATTCCACATCAGTTTTTGGCAGCCAAAGGACTTTATAGCAAACCAGTTGTGCGGGATATTGTGAATTATTTAAGACTTCTTGATGACTACCGTGAGTCACCGGCACTGTATCGCATACTACACTTACCAGTTTTGGATATAAAACAGTATCAAGTTGCAAATTTATTATATTGGGCAGGTCGAAAGCAATGGTCTTTGTTCGAAGTACTCAGGAACATTGCTAGTATACCAAAGGTTGAAGAGCAAACAGTATTTGAGGTACAAAAACTTGTGTCATGGATTGATAGGCATACAAGCTTGGTACAAACACAGTCAGTATGGAAAGTCATATTGGCATTTCTGCAAGATACTGGATATATCAAGTATTTAGAGAATATGGCACCGCAAAAAACCAAGGAACAGTTCGGCTTGCTTAATCAGTTTGCAAATAGAGTTAAGCAGTTTGAGCAGTCACAAGAAAACCCGTCAGTTAGTGATTTCTTAATAGAGTTTGAAATGGAGCTGGCTGCTGGTGATACTGGTAGTTTGCAGTGGGATATTGAAACTGGTCCTGATATGGTGCGTATTATGACAATACACGGAGCGAAAGGCTTAGAGTTCCCTCATGTATTTATACCAAACCTTGTTGATAAGAGGTTCCCAACTATTAGTAGAAAAGATCCTATCATACTACCTGACGAGCTAGTGAAAGATATCCTTCCGGTCGGTGATAGTCATATACAAGAGGAGAGGCGTTTGATGTATGTTGCAATGACGCGTGCCAAGGAATCTTTATATCTTACTGGTGCATATGACTATGGTGGGAGTAGGCCAAAAAAACCAAGTAAATTTTTACAGGAGTTATCCCTTGCTCCAGAAGAGGAAGAAAAGCAAATCAAAGATGTAAAGAAGCCAGAAATAAAACCAGTACCAACAAAAACACAGGCCACAAAAGACGCACAGGTGGGTAAGAAGAAGTTCTCGTTTACCCAGCTTGAGGCATATCGGAATTGTCCACTGCAATATAAGTATGCACATGTACTTAGGATTCCTGTAAGAGGTAAACACACTTTTAGTTTTGGTAAAACTATGCACGCAACGCTGCAGCAGTTTTTTACGCTTGTACGCGAGCAAGCAGGGAGCCGGCAAGGTGACCTATTTGCTACAGCTGCTGAAAATACTCCTGGTATAAAGGCTAATGAAAAGGATTTAATCCGGCTTTATGAAGAGAATTGGCTTGATGATTGGTATGAATCAAAAAAGCAGCATGATGAATACAAGCAAAAAGGCAAAGATTCACTCAAAGCTTTTTATAAAGATTGGTCAGAAAAAAGAATAGTGCCTGAGGCACTTGAAAAAGGGTTTAATGTAAAAATTGGTGATTATGTACTCAAGGGAGTGATGGACAGGATTGATAAGCATGAAGATGGTATTGAGATTATAGATTACAAAACAGGGCGGTCCAAATCAGAAAAGGAAGTCAAAAAAACGCAGCTTTTGATTTATCAACTAGCTGCTCAGCAGGCAATGCACGGGGAGGTAAAGGCTTTGACGTTTTATTATCTTGATGATGGTAAAAGAGTAAGTTTTGTTGGTTCTGACAAACAACTAGAAAAATTACAAAAAGATGTTGTAGAGACCATAGAGAAGATTCTAAGTGGCAACTTTGAGCCAACTCCCTCAAAGTTTACATGTACGTATTGTGACTTCAACGCAATATGTGACTACTCTCAGGCATGATAAAACCCCAACAGTTAGTTTTGTTGGGGTTTAAAATAGCGTGACCAAATTATCCGCATTGCAATGGTGCGTGTTATTTGATTTGGGGCAACAATCTTGTATCTTCTTTTAATATGATTGTTTCGATTTGTGAATCGACTACATGACAGTATAAGTTTTTTACTGCTGCGGGATCTGATAAAGGCAAAGACACTTTCGCATTTCTGTATAGTGTATCGATCTGTGATGAACAAATTATACGATCTTTTTAAAAGTCGCTTAGCTTCAACTTCTGAATCTGCTCTAGCGTATGTGTATGTGATATGTTCATTCAGCAGAAAACTTGATAGGTCATCGCTTATTTTATAGCTTAAGTCATTGTGATTCAAAAAAAAGAATAATACGCGAAATTCATCTCCTTTAAATGACATTTCGTTATACACTCCTTGTTTTGTTGTACATGTGCGCTATACTTAATACAGATAATACTATAACTACATGGCATTTACGTCAATTGGGAGTATTCTTCCTGATCATATTAAGAAATCAAAAGCAGGTGAGCAGTTAGAGGCTACTGTTGTTTTGGAATTATTTATGAAAAAGGCCAAGGAGTTATGGGGTAACCAAGTAGAGCAGGATATGAAGCCGCTATATGTGAAGAATAATACACTTACTGTAGCTGTGACTAGTTCACCATTAGCACAAGAAATGAAGCTAAAAGAACAAGAAATACTTGACTTTTTGAAGAATCAAAACACCGGTGTTGTAGTAGATAGATTAAGGTATTTATTATAGTATTTTAAGCTAACATTAGCTTAAAATATCCCCATATTGAGGCTTGTGATCATTTGGTTTTTCATGGTATACTAAAGATGCTTAAAAAGCATTATTTTTATTTTCCCCTAGCCCCATGACTTTAAAAAAGTACCTTTTTTTAATGAGTATTATAGCTCTGATCTGTTGGTTTGGTTTTGGCTTTGTTGTAAGTAACATAAATCCTGACGAGGCTGGCGGAATGGGTTATGCGCTTTTCTACGGCATGTTGTTTTTGGCTACAGTAGCAACATTATCAGTTTGCGGGTTTATATTACGCTCTAGGCTCTTGAAAGGCGAGGTAGCATTCAAACAAGTTGCAGTGACATTTAGGCAAGCACTTTGGTTTGGTGTCCTTGTGGTTATATCTCTTTGGTTACAAGCGCGTGATCTGTTGACTGTGTGGAATTTACTATTACTTATTGTGGTACTTGCAGTTGTAGAATTTTTCTTTTTATCACTGACAAAAAAGGACGTTAGAGAGTAGTATACGATGAAAGACGAACTCAAGAAATTAAAAAAAGAGATCGAAGATGTATTGTCATCAGTTTCAAATAGCGAAGCACTTCGCGAAGTTGAAGTGGCTTTTTTTGGACGTAAAGGTAAAATTGCCGACACCTTCAAAAAGATCAAGGATGTTCCAGAAGATATGAGAAAAGAACTTGGTGCTCTTGCGAATGAGCTTAAGAATGATGCTGAGAAAACTTTTAATGACTTACGTTTGAAACTCGAGGGCAATGAAGGCACAAGTGGGTCGTCATTTGATATGACGCTGCCAGGTACCTCTACTAAACGCGGTACGTTGCATCCACACACGCAAATGATCTATGCGCTCAATGACGCATTTTTATCTCTTGGGTTTGAGGTATATGAAGGCCCTGAGATTACTAGTGAGCAGTATGCTTTTGATTATTTAAATTTTGCACCAGATCATCCCGCACGAGAATCTATGGATACATACTGGCTAACAGGCAGTGAAAAGCTTGAAGGTGCTGAACGGCTATGCTTACGTCCGCATCTGACAGGTGGCAGTGTCCGATATATGCAAAAGGGCAAGCCGCCATTTCGTTTTGTATACCCTGGGCGTGTGTTTCGAAGTGAAGCAACTGATGCAAAGCATGAACGTACATTTTACCAATACGAAGCTCTGCTTATTGATAAGCACGTGCCTTTTAGTGCTGGTAAGCTCATGGTAGAAACTATTTTAGAAAGAGTGTTTGGCTATCCAGTTGAGACACGAATGCGTGCTGGCTTTTTCCCATTTGTTGAACCAGGCTTTGAGATTGATATGCGCTTGAAAGAGAATATTACTGGTACTGAAAAAGGGGAAAAACTTACACAATGGATGGAGATCATGCCTGGCGGCCCTCCACATCCAAATGTTTTAAAAGCTGCTGGTCTTGACCCAGCTGATTGGCAAGGTTTTTACATAAATATAGGACTTGATAGATTGGTTATGATGAAGCATGCTATTGATGATGTGCGTTTCTTTCATGGTGGAGATATTAGATTTTTAGATCAATTTACACGACTATGATTGTATCGAAACAGTGGTTATCAGAATACATTTCATTGCCTGAGTCTGTAGACGCAGAGAAACTTGCGCATGACTTGACCATGGCAACTGTTGAGGTGGAGGAGGTAATTGACCAAGCGGCTCAGTACGACAAAATGGTGGTGGGTAAGATTGTTGAGCTTACAAAACACCCCAATGCAGACAAATTACAACTTGCACATACTGATATTGGTGATGAAAAGGTGCAGATAGTTTGTGGTGGTACAAATTTGTTTGAGGGAATGCTAGTTGCAGTTGCATTGCCTGGTGCAAAGGTACGTTGGCATGGTGAAGGTGATTTAATAACACTTGAGCCAGCAAAAATACGCGGTGAAAAAAGTCATGGTATGATTTGTGCTTCTGCTGAGATTGGGCTAGGAGATATGTTTCCAAGTGATGATGAGCGAGAGATTATCAACCTATCAGCATTAAATGTGGCAGCTGGTACGCCCATTGCTGAGGCTCTAAGTCTGGATGATGTTTTAATTGAAATTGATAATAAGTCTTTGACAAATCGCCCTGATTTATGGTGTCACCATGGTATTGCTCGCGAGCTTGCTGCTCTCTATGATATACCACTTCAAGAGCCAAAAGTTTATGCACTTGAACAACAAAGGAAATCAGATATCAAGATATCTATTAAGGCAGATGCATGTTTTGGATTTAATGTACTAAGAATTGATACAGATACCAAGTCAGAAACTCCAGATTGGATGAAGAAACGTTTGCAGGCTTGTGGTCTTCGTCCTATTTCTTTTGCTGTTGATTTAACTAATTATGTCATGCATGATGTTGGTGAGCCAATGCATGCATTTGACGTAGATACTATCACAGATAAAACATTTGTTGTAAGGCAGGCTAAAGATGGAGAATCTTTGATGCTTCTTGGAAATGAGCACATAGAACTAACGGGAAGGGATATGGTAGTAGCTGACGGTAAGCAACCACTTGCACTTGCTGGCGTAAAGGGAGGTGAGATGAGTGGTGTGACTGATAATACAACTTCATTTGCTTTTGAGGCAGCGACATTTGATGCTATCACAGTAAGACGCATGTCAACTCACCATAGTGTGCGTACAGACGCTTCTATGCGTCACGAAAAGGGACTTGATACAGATCGTGCGCCACTCGCACTTGCGCGTCTTGCACAGTTGTTTTCTGACATTGATTCTACGGCTACTATTCATGGCTTTATTTCTGAGCAACCAAAGGCAACTGAAAAAAATGAAGTTACAGTTACACATGAGTTTATTATCAACCGTATTGGTCAAGATATAGCACCTGAAAAGGTGACATCAATTTTGAATAAACTTGGATTTACAGTACAAGAGAAAAAGGGTACTTATAACATTACTGTGCCAACATGGCGTTCAACAGGTGATGTTTCTATACCAGAAGATATTGTAGAGGAAGTCGCTCGCCAATTTGGATATGACAATTTAGAGCGATTTGACCCACAAGTCACTCTTACAAATGCAGTATTGCAGCCCCCATACATCACAGAGAGAAGCATCAAAGAGGCTTTAGCATATAGCACGGGATTGCATGAGGTTTTTTCATACCCATGGACTACAGATGAATACGTTCGCTTATTTGGATTTGCTCCTGATACTCTAGTAGGACTTGAATGCCCACCAGCTGAGAATCAAGGTTATTTGCAACCTTCTTTGATTCCAAATATGTTGCCAATTTTAGAAAAAAATATTACAGAAAAGTCAGACTTTGGTTTGTTCCAAGTGGCTCGAGTCTTCTCCACTGCTGATGATTCTCAGTTTTCACATGATGGAGAATCCCTTCCAGAGCAAAAGAAAATGCTTTGTATTGCACTTACCTCCAAATCAGAACAGGAACTTATTCGTGATCTTAAGGGTATGATTGATATGCTCAGTGAGGTGACAGGTAATAAGATTAGCTATGATTATACAGCTGAAGTTCCTGCATATTTTTCAAGTATGCAAAGTGCAAAGCTTAGTCTAGATGATGATTCTGTTGGAGCTGTTGGATTTTTAAATACAAAGATTACGAAGTCTATGTCACTTCGTGATTCATATGCTTGCTTTGCTGAGATCGATTTGGACGTACTTCTTCAAGAAAAGGTTGATGCAGTTCAGTTCTCGCCTCTACCGCAGTATCCTGGTACAGAGCGTGATGTTGCAATCGAAGTTAGCAAGGATGTAGCTTGGAAAGATATTGCTGATATTGTAGAGCATTCGTCACCACTTCTAAAAACTGTTGATGTGTTTGATGTATATGAGGGCAAGCACATAGCATCAGATAAAAAATCTATTGCATTTAGACTCTACTTTGCATCAGATGAGAGAACACTTGAGTCAGTAGAGGTTGATGATGTAGTAGAAGAGATTGTTCATAAGCTTGAACACGCAATTGGAGCACAATTAAGAAGTTAATTACAACCGTTATGGCAGAAAAGAAACCCACCAAAAAACAACCAACGAAAAAACCTACCAAAAATCAGTATGGCGCTGAGAGTATTACCGTTCTAGAAGGACTAGATCCGGTACGCAAGCGACCGGGAATGTACATTGGTAATACTGACAAAGCAGGTCTCCATCATATGATTTGGGAGGTAGTTGATAATGCAGTGGATGAAGCAATGGCAGGTCATTGTGATGAGGTTGGTATTATTTTTAATAGCGATGGTTCTGTAACTGTAACTGATAACGGACGTGGTATTCCAGTAGAAAAACACAAAGTCACCAAAACATCAGCACTTGAGACTGTTATGACAAAGCTTCATGCTGGTGGTAAGTTTGGCGGTGGAGGATATAAAGTATCAGGTGGTCTGCATGGTGTGGGTGTGTCAGTAGTAAATGCTCTGTCTGAGTTTCTTATAGCAGAAGTACACCGTGACGGTAAGATTTGGCAACAAGAATACAATAGAGGTATACCAAAGAGCAAGATCAAATCAACTGGCACAGCTAAAGATACTGGTACTATGGTTACCTTTAAAGCTGATCATGAAATATTTACTACACTTGAATTTGATTGGGACTATATTATCGATCATATTAGACAGCAAGCATATTTGACCAAGGGTGTACACTTTCATCTCAAAGATGAACGGGTAAAGGGAAGTGAGCAAGAATATCATTTTTACTTTGAAGGTGGTGTAGCATCATATGTACGGCACCTCAATAGACTTCATGATGTGAAGCAAGACACAGTCTTTTATATGGAAAAGGAAGAAGAAGATATTCAAGTAGAAATTTCATTCCAATATTCAGATGAATACAAGGAGACAGTACTCTCATTTGCAAACAATATCCATACTATTGAAGGTGGTATGCATTTGGTTGGTTTTCGTACTGCTTTGACACGTACCCTAAACTCATATGCTAGAGAGAAGGGAATCTTAAAAGAAAAGGATTCAAATCTGACTGGTGAAGATACTAGAGAAGGGCTAACATCAGTTGTATCTGTAAAATTACAAGAACCTCAGTTTGAGGGTCAAACCAAAGCAAAGCTTGGTAATGCCGAAGTTAGGCCTGTTGTTGAGGCACTGTTTGCCCAACAACTTGCTGTGTTTTTGGAAGAAAATCCACGTGACGCTGAGGGTATTTTAGGAAAATGCTTACTTGCTGCAAAAGCACGTCAGGCAGCTCGCGTTGCTCGTGAGTCTGTGCTTCGTAAAGGTGCTCTTGATGGCCTTACTCTTCCAGGTAAGTTGGCTGACTGCTCAAGTCGTGATCGTGACCAGTCAGAACTCTATATCGTAGAGGGTGACTCTGCTGGAGGAAGTGCAAAACAAGGACGTAATCGCGAGTTTCAGGCAATTTTGCCACTTCGAGGAAAAGTACTTAACGTAGAACGAGCCCGTCTTGATAAGATATTGGCAAACAATGAGCTAAAGTCATTGGTAATTGCACTTGGTACAAATATTGGTGAGCAATTTGATATTGAGGACCTTCGTTATAACCGTATCATCATCATGACTGACGCTGATGTTGACGGGTCTCACATTCGTACGTTGCTTTTGACGCTTTTCTTCCGTCATTTTCCTGATCTTATACAGCAGGGTCATGTTTATATAGCACAGCCTCCACTATTCCAGTTGCGTAAGGGCAAGCAGATAGTATATGTATATACTGAAGAAGAAAAAGAAGAAAAGTTAAAAGAATTAGCCGGCGCTAAGCAAAAGAAAACAACTAAGAAAGAAAAAGCAGGAGAAGAAACTGAAGAATCTGAAAATACTGAAGCAGAAGGAGTGGGTGAGAAGGTAGCAGGTGTTGCTTTGCAGCGTTATAAGGGTCTTGGTGAGATGAACCCAGACCAGCTTTGGGAAACTACTATGAACCCAGAGAATCGTGTTCTCAAACAAGTTACTATTGAGGATGCTGCGAAGGCTGATGAAACCTTTGAAATACTTATGGGATCAGAAGTATCGTCTCGTAAAAAGTTTATCTCAACACATGCTACAAGTGTGCAAAACCTAGATGTATAGCCAAAACCGCCAGAAATGGCGGTTTTTTTGATTTATAAAAAACAATCTTATTATGATTTTGTCAAGTATAAAGAACTTGCATTATTTGTATTCTTTTAGTATAATTGAGCCACTAAACTAATGGCCCGGAAAGGGCTTTTAAAAGTGGTTTTAATATACGAATTTTTTAGATGACTTATGTTTGCACGATTAGTTAACTATTTTAAGGAGTCAAAGGCAGAACTTGGTAAAGTTACTTGGCCTACACGAAAGCAAGCCGTAAACTCAACAATTACGGTTATTGTCATTTCTGCATTTGTTGCGTTGTTTTTAGGGGGAATTGATTATGTTTTAAACACCGCATTGCAGTTTGTTATCAATAGATAAAATAAAATTTATGTCTCAACAACAGGTCACGAATGAGGCTCGTTGGTACGCGCTTCACACATACTCAGGATACGAAGAAAACGTTGCTCGCAATCTTAAGCAGCGTATTGAATCTATGGATATGGAAGATAAGATTTTTGATGTGTTGATTCCAACAGAGACAAAGATCAAGATTAAAAATGGTAAGCGTAAAACTGTTCGTGAAAAAATCTTCCCAGGATATGTACTTGTAAGCATGATTGTTACAGATGATTCATGGTATGTTGTACGAAATACTCCTAATGTAACTGGATTTATTGGAACTGGAACAACTCCAGCGCCACTTTCTAAAGAAGAAATTGATAATCTACGAAGACGCATGGGCGTTGAAGAGCCTAAGTTTAAGATCAACGTGTCAGTAGGTGAGGCTGTGCAGATTATTGATGGTCCATTTAAAGAATACGAAGGAAAAGTTGCTGATATTGATGAAGCACGTGGAAAAGTACGCGTACTTGTTTCAATGTTTGGACGTGAAACACCTGTAGAGCTTGATTTTCTTCAAATTCAAAAAGTTTCTTAAACGAATTGTATGGTTGAAGCTTCGCAGTTACTTGAGGAAGCAGATAAATTACGAAACAGTCAGGGGAATTTATCAGGTGCATTAGAAAAGATTGGTACAGTTTTGGATTTTGACAAAAAGAATACATCTGTATTGTTGCAAAAGGCAATTATTGAACGTGATCTTGGTAAGTTACAACAAGCAAACGAGACAGTTAAGGATATTTTGACTCTTGCAACAGAAGAAAATGCAGCGCATGTCACTGCTAAGCGTATTCGCGCAGAACTTTCTTTAATGAAAGGTGATATTGAAACTGCTCGTGAATATGCAAGTATGGCTGTGGATTCTGCTCGTCGGCTTGGGCAACCCGAAATAATCGCCAGCGCACTAGTTGTAGCTGGTAATGTGTTTTTTTTAGCTGAAAGTCTAGATGAGGCTAGAGAAGCTTTTGAAGAAGCTAAACAACTAGCTGCTGATGCTCATTTTTCTGAAAGACTAGCTAGTGCTGAAATATGTATTGCTTGTCTTGAGTCTGATATTGATACACAGCGAAAAGCTCTTGACGACTTACTTGAAAGAAGCGCTTCTCGTTGGTTAGCAGTTTGGTTTGATGCAGTTATTGCTCGATTAAGTATAGATAATGAGGTTAATTCAGATGTTTTATCCACTGCTAAAAAGGCATATCAGCGTGCAGCTGACAATGGATGGGTATATTATCAAGCCCGACTTGCTCAACAATTAGCAAGATTGCTGCAAGCGGATTCACCAGATGTAGCAGTTGAATACAAAAAAACAGCTGACCAGCTTTTTGAAAAATTACATACATCTTAAGTATATAGTATTGAGTTTCACTTAATCTTTGTGTAGTTTGTTGTATAACAAACTTGCTTCTCACAAAAGTGAGGTTCATCCTGTATGTTAAAGAAATTTTATGAGTAAAGTAGTACAAACAGTTTTAAAACTACAAATTCCAGGTGGCGCAGCTAATCCAGCACCGCCAATTGGACCTGCACTTGGACAGCATGGTTTAAATATTCAGGAGTTTTGTACCAAATTTAACGAAGCTACCCAAGATCAGCGAGGAAACATCGTACCTGTAGAGATTTCTATTTATGAGGATCGCAGTTATGATTTTAAACTAAAAACACCTCCTGCAGCTGAGCTTTTGAAAAAAGCAGCTGGAATTAAGAAAGGTTCTGGCAACCCACTTAAAGATAAAGTAGGTAAAGTAACAAAAGCACAGGTAAAGGAAATTGCAGAAACAAAAATGCCTGATCTTAACGCTGCTGATATTGATGCAGCAATGAAGATTATCGAGGGTACAGCCCGCCAAATGGGCTTGACTGTCGAATAAACTAATAATTGACAATAACTATATGTCAGCTACATCATGGATCCGAACAGTGTATTTGTATTTATTTGCACTTGTCGGGCTTGCTATCACCGTTATTGGTGCGACTATGCTTGTGAATCTTGCGCTTAAGGCGTGGATTTTTACTGAAGCAGACTCAGATACGTACTATTATAACGAGCGTCCGCCGTCACTTGTTATTGACCGAGATGTAGAATTAGTTGAATCACTACAAAATTGTGATGAAGGCTGCGAACTTACAGATGCGCAGCTGAAACAAATTGATGCTTGGCTTGCAGATTATGAATGGTGGCTTGAAAACAACAAAAATGATCAAACAGATTTTCAGAAACGCCGTCGTCAGCAGCAGGCATCAACAGCACTTTCTATGATTATCGTAGGTGTGCCATTATATTTGTATCACTGGGCTACTATCAAGCGAGATCGCAGACGCGGTGATTCAAAGAAAGCGTAAATTAATTAGTCGTGGGAGGCAGAAAGCATAAGCTAAGAGCCGATTGGACCACGTAAGAAAAAATATTATGTTTAAAGGAAAGAAGTACAAGAAAGCATCTGAGAAGATTACAGCTCAGAATGTATACACACTTGAGGAGGCGCTGGCTCTATTGCCAGAGACAGCAACAACATCTTTTGATTCTACTGTAGAATTGCATATTCGACTTGGTATTGACCCGAAGAAGGGTGATCAGCAAGTCAGAGGAACATTAACGTTCCCGCATAGTTTTGGTAAGCAAAAACGTATTGCAGTTTTTGCAAATGAAGCAGATCAGAAAAAGGCAACAGCAGCTGGAGCAGCTTTGGTGGGTGGTGAAGATTTGATTGCAGATATCAAAAAGTCAGGTAAAGCTGATTTTGATATTGCTATTGCAACACCTGAGATGATGAAGCACTTGGCGCAAGTTGCTAAGGTGCTTGGTCCAAAAGGTCTTATGCCTTCACCAAAAGCAGAAACAGTTACACCTGATGTTGAGAAAGCAGTGAAGGAACTCTCACAAGGTAAAATTACCTTTAAGAATGACGCAACTGCAAATGTGCACGTAGCAGTAGGAAAGGTAAGTATGGGCACAGAGGCTCTAAATGAAAATATTACTCTTTTCCTTGATACTATAAAGGGATTGAAGCCAGATAGCTTGAAGGGTAGTTATATGCTCGGTATCACGCTGACAACTACCATGGGTCCTGGTATTAAGGTAAAAGTATAGTCAATACAACTGTATTGTTACAGCAGCCTCCCACATTTTGTGGGAGGCTGTGTTGTTTGCTATAGTATATATATGCCACGTGTGAAAAAACAACAGGTATGGTTTTTTGTTAAAAGTGTTGCAGTAGTTGCACTTGTTTTATATCCATTTTATTCTGCTGGGAGATTGCTTCTTGGCGGGGTATTTGTAAGCGATCAAATGCAGTTTATTGTGAATACTTTGTTTGCGCCAGCTACGTGGTTTTTGAATGTTATATGTGATGCAATGGACTATTGTGTTACACGCGAATACGCAGGAGCTGATGTAATGGGGCCTGTGTATTTGGTTTCAGTTGTTTTGTACGGTTACTTTATCTCATTGATTTGGAGTTGGGTTGATATACCAACTCGAAGCAAGCAGCGCAGACGCACACAAAAGTATCATGAATACGATGAATTTTACTAAGCGCATTATTGGTATAGTCGGCACCCAAGGAGCAGGTAAAGATACAGCTGCTCGTTTTTTTGAATCACATGGATTTGTACATTTTTCTTTGTCTGATATTGTCCGAGATGAAACAGAGAAGCTAGGGCTTGAACATAATCGGGATAATTGGAGAAACACGGCAGATGCTTTGCGAGCTGAGCATGGTAATGATGTTATAGCCAAGAAGATGGTCCAGAAACTAGCAGAAGTAGACGATGAAAATATCGTAATTACATCATTTCGTCATCCAGGAGAGGTTGATATACTGCGAAATGCGTATTCTGATCTCGAGCTTATTGGTATTGATGCGCCGATCGAGATGCGGTATGAACGCATCACTGGTAGAGGAAAAAAGGCTGATAAAGTAACATTTGAAGAGTTTAAAACTCAGGAAGAAAAGGAGAATGTTACAGAGGGTGTTGGTATGCGATTGCGTGAAGTCATGGAAAGAGTTGATATATTAATACAGAATGATGGGCTAGAGGATGATTTCTATAGTGAGTTAAATAGTATAATTGAGTCACATGGATAAAAAAACGGTAATATGTGTAGATAAAGATAAGAATGAGCATGAAGTTGATGTCAAAGATTTGGTATGGCGTCCCTCCGTATATGGTGTATATATACAGGATGAAAAGATATTATTATCAAAACAGTGGGATGGGTATGATTTTCCGGGTGGTGGTATTGATATTCATGAAACAATTGACGAGGCACTTAGGCGCGAGTTTTTTGAAGAAACCGGTATGAATATTGAAAGTCTTGGTAAAATAGTTGAGTGTAAGAGTTCTTTTTACAAGCCAACATCAAACAAGTACAAGTCTCCTATAAACTCAGTATTGGTTTATTATATTATTGAAAAAGCAAGCGGCAAACTTTCTATCGAAAATATAGCTGAGAATGAGCAAGAGTATTTGGATATGCCCGAGTGGATACCGCTTAGTGAAATAGAGAATTTAAAGTTCTATAATTCCATTGATAGTGTTTCAATAATTAATAAGGCTGTTGCTTTAATATAAATATATGAAAGTAGAAATTAAACGAGTTGATAAAGAATTACCACTCCCACAGTATGAAACTGACGGTGCCTGTGGTTTTGACTTGGTTTTACGCGAAGGCGCTACTATTGATCCCCATGGATATGCACTACTTCCAACTAATGTCATTGTAAAAGTACCACAAGGGTATATGCTTGCAGTGATGGCACGTTCATCTTTGAACAAAAAGACTGGTCTTATCATCCCCCATGGATTTGGTGTTTTGGATCAGGATTATCATGGGCCCGAAGATGAAGCAAAGCTTCTTGTCTATAACCCTACTAGTGAGTCTATAGAAGTGAAGAGAGGTGACAGGCTTGGGCAGGGAGTATTTATACGGGTAGATATGGCTGAATGGGAGGAGATTGAGGGTGATTTTAAGACTGAAAGTCGCGGAGGGTTTGGTTCAACAGGTTAATACAATTTTTATGAAAGCATATTTAGATATTGTACAAAAAATTATCGATACTGGAGAAAAGAAATCAAACCGTACTGGTATTGATACCATAGCTATTGCGGGGCAAATGTTTGAACATGACATGAAGGATGGGTTTCCACTTCTTACTACAAAGAAGATGCCTTTTAGGTTGATTTCGTCTGAGTTAGAGTTTTTTATAAAAGCAATAACTGATAAGCAGTGGCTTATTGATAGAAACAACCACATCTGGGATGAATGGGCATACCCGAAAAAAGCCCCATATGGTCATGACTCGATGCGTAAAAAGAAAATGATGGAGGAGAGGGACTTGGGTGCAATTTATGGGTTTCAATGGCGCCACTTTAACGCTGAGTATGAGTCATGGGATAGTGACTATACAAACCAAGGCATTGATCAACTAAAAAAGGTAGTTGACACGCTAAAAAGTAATCCACATGATAGGCGGATGATTGTAAGTGCATGGAATCCACTTCAGTTAGATGAAATGGCATTACCTCCTTGTCACTATGGATTTCAGGTAACTGTTATAAATAACAGGATCAATCTACTCTGGAATCAACGATCAGTAGATGTGATGCTTGGTCTGCCGTTTAATATTGCTAGTTACGCTTTATTGCTTCACTTACTTGCAAAGGAGTCTGGCTTGGAGGAGGGTAAGCTCATAGGATTTTTAGGTGATGTGCATATATATGAAAATCATGTTAAAGGAGCAAAAGAACAGTTATTCCGTGATCCACAAAAGCACGCACTACCAAAACTAGAAACTGAAAATTTTACCTCAATTTTTGATTGGGAGTATACTGACTCAAAAGTAGTGGGGTACGAGAGTTATCCACGAATTAAATTTGATATTGCCGTATGATTACACTTATTGCAGCCGTTGCTGACAACGGGGTTATTGGAATAGATAATGATCTACCATGGTATTTACCAGAGGATTTGCAGCGTTTTAAGCGACTGACAACTGGTAACACTGTTGTTATGGGTAGAAAAACTTATGAGAGCATTTATGATCGCATTGGTAAGCCACTACCTAGACGGCACAATGTAGTGCTAACTAGGCAACAGAATTTACCAGTACCACCAACAGTACAGATCATACACACACCAGAAGATGTGCAGCAGCTTGAAGGTGATGTATATATTATTGGCGGGACTTCTGTTTATAAACTATTATTTCCACTGGCTGAAGTGATGGAAATCACAGAGGTTCATGATAAGCCAAAAGGTGATGCTCATTTCCCGAAGCTTAATTGGAATGAATGGACTGAAACAAAGCGAGAGGATCATACTGACTTTTCTTTTGTAACATATAAACGTCTCTAGTATGAAACCAGGTATTTATGTATTCGAGGGTATTGACGGATCTGGTAAGTCTACGCAATATGACTTGTTTGTTGCCTGGCTTGAGGCTAGGGGGCAGAAGTACAAGTCATTTAAGTATCCGCAGTATGATGATTGTATAAGCGGTGAGTTGGTTACATCGTATCTAAATAATGAGTTTGGGCCTGCAAGTGAAATAGATCCCAAGCTTGCTTCACTTTTGTACGCATTTAACAGGTTTGAGACAAAAACAATGCTCAAGGCATGGCTTGAAGATGGTTATTGGGTACTGCTTGACCGTTACGCAACCGCAAATATGGGACACCAACTAGGCAAGCTACAAGATGATGAGGAAAAATTGGCGTTTTTGCACTGGCTGGAAAAGGTTGAGTACAATATATTTGGCATTCCAAGACCAGCTAAAGTTTTTTGGCTTGATATGCCAGTTGAGCTCGCAATGAAGTTGCTACATGGTCGGGATGAAAAGGCATACATAGATGGTGATTTGGATGGCTTAGAAAATGCTGATCATTTAGAAAAAGCCCGAGCAGGGTATGCTTTTGTGGCTGAGCGTCAAAAAGAATGGATACGCATACCATGTGATCAAGAAGGTGTTCTTCGAACGCCAGATGATATACAAGATGATATCCGAAAGCATATAAAAAACTGACCATTTTGACCCATTTTATATGCAACAATATATTATTTTCTTAATTAGAGTATACTTCTGCTTTTCTGTCAAAAAAGCTTTTTTTTAGGCTTAAAATAAGGTACAATTGAATCATGCAATATGAAACAGTTATAGGATTGGAAATACATGTACAGCCCAAAACACAGTCAAAGATGTTTTGTGCTGATCCAACTATTTTTGATCCAGATAAGCCAAATTCATCAATCTCTCCGATTTCACTTGGACACCCTGGGACACTGCCAGTTTTAAATAAGCAGGCAGTAGCTTTTGGCGTAAAAGCAGCACTTGCTATCAACTGCCAGGTACGCGAATTTTCAAAGTTTGATCGTAAGAGTTATTTTTATCCTGATTTGCCAAAAGGTTATCAGATTTCACAGTATGACAAACCACTTGCTGAGGAGGGGTTTGTAGAGTTTTTTGTGGGTGGTGATATAAAGCGTGTTGCTATAGAGAGGCTTCACTTGGAAGAGGATACAGCTAAGAATATTCATGAATCTGGCAAGGCAAAAATTGATTTTAACAGATCAGGAATGAGCTTGATGGAGATCGTTACCAAGCCTGATATTGAAAATCCACTACAAGCCAAACTGTTTTTACAAGAACTTCGTATGATTATGCGGCAGACTGGTGTTTCTGATGCAGATATGGAAAAAGGTCAGCTCAGATGTGATGCAAATATTTCACTTAGACCAGTAGGCGACAAAAAACTATACGCAAAGACGGAAATAAAAAACATTAACTCATTTAAGGCGGTTGAGAAGGCGCTTTTGTTTGAGCAAAAACGGCAAGCGCGGCTTTGGGATGAAGGAACACCACCAGATATACTCACAACTCGTGGGTGGGATGATGATGTGGGCGAGACAGTTGAGCAGCGGACAAAAGAAGAGGCTAGCGATTATCGGTATTTCCCAGAGCCAGATATCCCTCCTTTGCATGTTACTGAAGACTATATACAAGAAATACGAGCGTCATTACCAGAGTTGCCACAGTCGCGTCGTTTACGTCTGCTTGAGGAATACGCGTTCTCACTCGAGGACGTTATGGTCATAGCTCAAGATAGAGAACTGACAAGCTATGTTGAGCAAGTTATCTCAGAGCTTAAAGCGTGGATAGAGGCGCAAGATACTATTGAGGGAACAGCTGATGAGATTTGGGAAGCTCACAAAAAGAAACTCTGTAAGCTTGTGTCAGGATGGGTGTTGACAAACATGTTCAAACTACTTAACCAAAAGCAGATGAACTTTGGTAGTATTCCTATAACACCTGAGAATTTTGCTGAGTTTTTGACACTTGTATTTACCAATAAAGTGAACTCAACAAATGCTCAGATTATTTTAAAAGAAATGTTCGAAAATGGCACTGACCCATCTGATATTATGTCAGAGAAAGATTTAGCTCAGTCTGACAATGCAGATGACTTGCAAAAATGGGTAGATGCGGTTATTGCTGCTTATCCAGATCAGGTGGAGGAGTACAAGGGTGGTAAAGAGCCAGTGATACAGTTTTTGCTTGGTATGGTTATGAAGGAATCAAAAGGTAAGGCTGACCCTAAAGCAGTGAAAGATTTGTTACAAAGTAAATTAGTATAGTTATTATGGAGAATAGAAAGCACTTTTTTGTAGTTTTAGGGGCTGTCGTTAATTCTGATGGTGCTATATTGGTAAGCCAACGGTTTGATCCAGCTGTATCTACTGCACACTTAAAGTGGGATTTTCCTGGCGGCAAAAATGAATTTGGCGAGTCTTTAGAAGAAACGGTTGTTCGTGAAATAAAAGAGGAGACAGGGTTAGGGGTGAGTGTAAAGAGTTTGTTACCATTAACAACTTCGAGGACTTGGCATCATACAGAATATTCTATGCATACAGTTGTCATTTGTTATCTTTGTGACTTGATTAGTGGCGAATTAAGCAACAATGACCCGAAGATAAATGAGCTGAAATGGGTCGAACTTAAAGATGCTAAAAGTTTGACGTTTTTACCAACAACCAAGCCTTTTATTGATCATATATCAGGAGATAAGAGAGAAAATAGTCACATAGATTCAAGGGTTAACTAGGGCTTAATTGAATTAAATGAAGAGAATATCTTAAAACAACGTATTAATGACATGTAATTTATGATTTTATCTGACAAAGACATTCAAAAAAGTATTGACGAAGGCAAGATCGTTATTGATCCATTGTTTCCAAATAGCATCCAGCCAGCATCTGTAGATCTGCACTTAGGTAGTGACTTCTTGGTTTTTCGTAATGACAATCACACATCTATTGATCTCAGAGAGCCACTTGATGATATGATGGAGGAGGTGAGTATTGATAAGGATAGGCCTTTTGTGCTGCATCCGCGTGAATTTGCACTTGGCATGACATATGAGATTATTGGTGTTCCTGAAGATATGGTAGGAAGGCTAGAGGGAAAGAGCTCACTTGGGCGCGTAGGTATTATTGTGCACGCAACTGCTGGGTATATTGATCCAGGTAATAAGCTCAAAATTACTCTAGAGCTTCATAATATTGCCAATTTGCCCGTTCAGTTGTATTATAAGATGCCGATAGCGCAGATTTCATTTAGTCCTCTATCTAGCCCAGCATCAGTTGCCTATGGAAAGGATAAGCTCAATAGTAAATACTATGGAGCAACAAAGCCGCAAGCAAGTAAGTATTATAAAAATTTTGAAAAAAATAACGAATGGATTAATTTTGAAGGATAGTCCATTCATCTATAATTATTAGCCAAAACAGTATGTGGCAAACAATTTTAGGTATTATTGTCTTTCTACTGATTATCAGCATCAGACAAGTCAATCAATACCAGCGAGGAGTTAAATTTCAACTGGGTAAGTATGTCAAAACCATAAACCCAGGCTGGCGTTTGATTTTCCCGATTATTCAGAGCATGACAAAGGTAGATATCCGCGTCAAAGCAGTAGATGTACCTTTTCAAGAAGCTATTACCAAAGATAATGTATCTGCAAAGATAAATGCAGTGATTTATTACAAGGTAGTTGATTCTGCAAAGGCTGTGCTTGAGGTAGAGAATTTTCGTTTTGCAGTATCGCAGTTAGCGCAAACCACTATGCGTAACGTATGTGGTGAGCTTGAGCTTGATGAGCTTTTGGCAAACCGTGACGCAGCTGCACAGCGTATTAAAGAGATTGTAGATAAAGCAACTGATCCATGGGGCATTAGCGTTGAGACTGTAGAGCTCAAAGATGTGATACTACCAGATGAAATGCAACGTGTGATTGCAAAACAAGCAGAAGCTGAACGTGAGAGACGAGCTGTGGTGATTAAGTCATCGGGTGAGGTTGAGGCAGCAGGTAATCTTGCGCATGCAGCACAAATGCTTCATGAGCAAACTGGAGCGCTTCACTTGCGTACACTAAATACGCTTAATGACTTGAGTTCTGATCAGTCAAATACAGTGATTTTTGCTCTCCCACTTGAGGTACTAAGGGCATTTGAAAAGGTTGCAAAGGGCTAATATTAGAGAAGAATTTACATAGTTTATCCAAATACAGCAAATCCGCCCTGGGCGGATTTGTTGACGTTTTGGCTAATATTAGGTATCATTTATAGTCACAAGATGTAGATAGCACATTAATTGATTCAATATCCACTGATTAATTCACAAGGAGGATCTATGCCAGGTCTCCCTAGTAACAGAAACGTGGTAATTTACCATCCAGACGCTGCGGACAACCCGAGCTCTCGTCATCGTATTAGGCTATACAACTTGTTGTACAAGCAGTTCAAAATTATTGGTAATGAAGAAAAATTTTGGCGACGGTTAAGTCGGTGCGATGATCTTCTTAAGCAGGTCAAGGTCAAAGCCGGTGGCGGCGCGCGTTCAAGAAAGGTTTCGCACCCACCGCTTTGTTTCAAGGATGTTATGGAGATGTTTTTACATGGCCATATCTTTGATGAGAGAAAAAAGTCTCAGATAAGCGCCTGTCCGGACATGACCCCGCACGAAATTGAGCGGTCTATTGGAATCGCCTGCGCAATTGTGGGTGTAACTGACAAGGATACCATCAATATTCTGCCTGGAGATCAGTTCATCCTCAATAGCTTGCATGATCTATATTCCAAATCCGGTAGTCAGGAAAAGACATTGATCCAGCCAAGCGCTAAAAAGAGTCGCAAGAAACGAAAGGATACCGCGGAAAAAGATAAAAGGATTTTGGTATTTTTGCGAGGTAAAGTTCAGGCTTCTGGTTACGAGACTACTCATAATTCACGTCAGTATAAGATACTTCCGTGGGTGTTGAAGGGAGTTCTTCAGCAGTTGGTTGATGCAGGTTTTGCAAAGACCACAGAGTCAGCCCGCATTTTGGTTAACCGGCTCAAGAAAACCGGATTACTTTACCAGCCGAGTCAGAAAAATAACCCCCGTGTTTATGTTCTCTTGCCGAAATCTGGTGAGCAGGAAGCTGCCACTTCGCTGATCAAGCCGATTAAGTCTAGTGGTAAGACAGGTTTGATAGTGTCGGGTCAAGACAAGAAAAAGAAGAGGCCGAAGAAACGATCTGAATCAAGCTTAGTCAAACCGAGTGTACCCGGGGCAATTTTCACTCTTGCAACAGCTATGTGTAAGCTTTGCATCGAGCGTAACGGGCTAAGGAAAGTAGGTATGCTCCTTAAGTCTGATGGTCATGATATGCCGGCAGCTGTAGAGGATTCCATAGGACGCCGGACAAAATCTTTGGCAGACCTGCAAAAGGCTATCAAAACATTGAAAGGTTAGTGATATTTAGAATTATAGGACACCTGCAAAAAGTAGGTGTTTTAATTTTGCCTTGACAATTTTACGTAAAATTAGTAAAGTATGCTGTTACTAATTGGCTCATGTACAATGTAAAACATAGAGGGAAAGACTTATGTTAAGACAAGTTGATATTTTGATTGCGCCTGCTGCAGATACAGACAGGAATAGAATCGCTAAGGACATTGAGTCCAAGAATTGGCAGAAGATCATCGGTGATGCTGACCGGATTCTTGCTATTATGTCAACGAAGCGGGGTAGAGGGCATCATGTAAAGATGTACCTCACGCAAGTTGTAAGATGGTTTCTTGAAGGTAACAGGCTATCCAGCTTGAGGGATGGCAAAATCACCATCAAGAATGGTGGCGGCAAATATTTGGATGCAGAGCAAGCCCAGGAAGCTTTTTCCGTGGCCTGCCAACTACTCGGCATCAAGGACGATGCAGTTCCAGTCCGGTATCCTGGTATTGTGAGGAGAATTACTGCCATTAAAGCAAAGGACCGTAAGTCGGCTCAAAAGAAAAGAAAGGTTAACTTCATAAAACCGGTACAGGTTACCCGCCAAAAGTCGGACACTAAAGTAGAAGTTACACGTGAAAAGGACAGGATCCAGATCAAAATCAGCAAGTGCAATTTTTACGGTTATCAGGCGTTATTAAATTGTCGGGTTAACACAAATCCAAAGTCTGCTGAAGAAAAGCCATTAGTTGTGAATGGCAAAGAGGTTCGGGGCGTTAAGGTTCTTTTTTATGAGATTAAGACGCTTGGCTTACGTAAGAAACTAGCTGGGAAAACAGACTGTTTTCCTACTCCCCATGATGTCTCAAACTTCTTAAGCAACTTTTACCGAACTGGTCTTGCTGAAAGGAGACCGGGATCAGGAAAGAAATCGCGTGGAAGTTATTGGGTTGGCATGCCTGTCAATGCCGATGTGGTTTCAACCGGCGAGATGAAGTCAAAAGTTGGCCGGAAAAAAGGCGGCCTTATTAGACCGAAAAAGTGAATTTAAAAACACCTACAATGTAGGTGTTTTACTAATTGTACTACTATCCTCTGTCCACTGAATACGTTTGTCTCGTTTGAACCACGTCATTTGCCGTTTGGCATATTGCCTAGTGTGAACTTTTATTTGCTCAATTGCTTCTTGTTTTTCTAAGTTACCATTAAGGTAGTTGATAACCTCAGTGTATCCGATAGTGTCGAGGGTTTGAATTTTGCCATATTTTGTATACAGTGATCGTACTTCTTCTATAAGTCCACTTTTGATCATCTCATCAACCCTTGTATTTATACGAGTATGCAGAATATCTTTTTGTACAGATATGCCATATAAAATAAATGTATATGGTGATTTGTTAGCCCTTTGTGCATCTGCAAATGAATCACCTGTTGTGAGTGTATGCTCTAGAGCCCGGATAAGACGGCGTTTATTTTGTATATCAATAACCTTATAACTTTGTGGATCTTGCTCTTGCAGCATAGTTTGTAGCTCTTCTAGGTCCTTTGATTCTAGATTGACTCTGAGGTCCTGGTTTGGCTCGCCATGTGGTAGTGTATAGTTATCAACAATACTTTGTATGTATAGTCCTGTGCCACCAACAAGGAGTGGGGTCTTGTAGTGCTTTTGTAAGTTCTCATTTTGTAGAATTGTATACACCTGCTCTTGGTAGTCGGCAAGTGTGAGAGGGTTGTCTGGATCAGCGATATCAATCATAAAGTGAGGAACATCTTCAACCACATACGCTTCCAAATCCATATCAGGGAGTTTATGCATTTTGCCAACTGGTTTGGCAGTGCCGATATTCATACCACGGTACAGCTGCCTTGAGTCAGCTGAGATCACGTATCCACTGTGTTTTTTGGCATAGTCGATTGCAGCGCTGGTTTTACCAGATGCTGTAGGGCCGACTATGCAGATGATTTGTGGCTTTTCTTTTTGCATGTGATGTGGTTATATCAAAACAAATGTAGATTAACAAAACAAATGGAGATATCGAGATGGTAGAGCAGCTAGATTTAGTTGAAATCTTTATCAGACTTTTTGGTATCCCAGAGTCAGCAAAGAAAATGCTGGTACCACATATTGGTTTGTTTGGGTTTTGTATGGCGCTGATTGCACTTTCGTTCCTAAAGTATACTATGCTGTGGAGCAAGTACTTTCGAACACTACATAGATCCAAACAAAATGGAGACAGTCCGTCAACACTACTGCATAATCATTGTGGATTTGTCGTTGATTTGATTTTGGACCTTGATCAGCGTTCTCGAGTAGGTTTTGCTTTATTGATTTTCGTTTTTGGTCTTTTACCTGTCACAGGATTTGAGCTCACACTTCTTACAGTAATTGCCTTAGTGCATCCAGAGATAACAAAAGCTGCAGTATTTTTCCGTGATGCTCGTATGTGGGCTATGATGTTGAGTTCTATACTGAAGGCAGGACTTGCTGCGTACACAGCGATTTATAATTTTCTCTCAGATATCCCATGGTTAGTTATTGCCGCAACAGCGATTGTGGTTGGATATTATTTTCACCATCGCAGTAAGCGAGCAAAATCCATCATCAAAAAGCTTTAAAAAGTGCTACAAATATCCAAGTAGCACTTTTGTTTTATAGTGATAGCTCTTTGTCTTGGATTTTCTTTTGTATGCCTTTAACAAAAGTATCTTTGTCGACTTCAAGGAGCTCTTCTTGTCCACGAACACGTACATGCAGTTTATCTGAGTTCATTTCTTTATCTCCTATGACGAGAACATACGGAATCTTTTGTGTTGCAGCATGGCGAATCTTTTTACCAACTGTTTCATCAGAATTATCAACTTCAACTCGAAGTCCGCTTTTCTTAAGTTCACTGGCTAGCTCTTTGACAAAGTCATGGTGATCAGCGCCTACTGAAAGTAGGCTAACATGCACAGGCGAGAGCCATAGCGGGAACTCGCCAGCAAAGTGCTCAATCAAAAAGCCAACAAACCTTTCGTGTGATCCAAGCGGGGCTCGGTGAATAACCGCACAGTATTCTTTTTCACCTTTATCATTGGTGTATTGGAGGTTGAACCGGCGCGGCATAAACAAGTCAAGCTGGTTAGTTGAGATTGTAAATTCGCGGCCAATAGCTGACTTGATGACAATATCAATTTTAGGTCCATAAAAGGCAGCGCCGCCAATATCATCTACGGCTTTGATGCCTGATTTCTCAATAGCTGATCGCATCATGGCTTCTGCTTTGTCCCAAAGTTCTTTGTCGCCATGATATTTATCACGTTTACTTTCATCCGGGAGGCCAATCAAAATATAATAGTCATCTGGAGTTAGGCCAAGTTTTTGGTAATAATACTCATGAAGTTTGAGTACTTGCAAGAATTCTTCCTCTGCTTGGTCCATAGTACAGTAGATATGTGCATCATTTTGTTCAATTGAACGTACACGCATAAGTCCAAATAAGGTACCTGATTGTTCATAGCGATAGACCATGCCGTATTCAGCATAGCGAAGTGGTAGGTCACGGTATGAGTGTGCACTAGATAAAAAGATTTCATGATGCAATGGGCAGTTCATACCTTTGAGGTAATAGTCCTCGCCATCAATATCCATAGCGCTGTACATATCGTCTTTGTAGTAGGGGAGGTGGCCTGAAGTTTCGAACAGCGTGTGTTTTGCAATATGGGGTGTAGCAACTCGCTCATATCCCCATGCACGTTCAGTTTCTTTGCCCCAGTTTTCTAGCTCATCACGTATAACAGTGCCTTTTGGCTTCCAAAGGGTAAGGCCTGGCCCAACGTCTTCTGAGAATGTATATAGATCAAGATCTTTTCCTAGTTTTCTGTGATCACGCTTTTTAGCTTCTTCAAGTAAATAAAGATGCTCCTCAAGTTCTTCTTTGGTAGCAAATGCAGTGCCATAAATACGGGTAAGCATAGGGTTTGCTTCATCACCACGCCAGTACGCACCTGCTACAGATAGAAGCTTGAAGTGTTTCATTTCCTTGTTGGGTTGCTCTACGTGACCGCCACGACAGAGGTCAGTGAAATCTCCTGATGTATAAACGGTAATGGTTTCGTTCTCTTGATCAAGTTGGTTGATCATTTCTAGTTTAAACTCATTTCCCTTAAAGAGCTCCTGCGCTTCTTCTGCTGATATTTTTTTACCATCAAATGACTTCCATGTTGGAAGTATTTTTTTCATGGTTTTCTCAATCTTTGGTAGGTCGTCATCAGAGATTGGCTGACTAAAAGCAAAGTCATAGTAGAAGCCATTTTCAATAGGTGGACCAAGTGTCATTTTGGTATCTGGCCATAGTTTGAGCACTGCGGCCGCCATAAGATGGGCAACTGAGTGTCGAATTTTGTCTAGGTCAGATAGATTATGTAAATCTGGTTTCTTTGACATAAAGCAGCTGATGTGTTAAATGGTTAGTTATGTTCCTTTATAAAGTGTATAGTGCATTTTAGAATTCTGTCATTAGATACAAAAAATCCCGACAAAGCTATACAGCTTTCCGGGACCCACATGGGCGGTTCCACCCGAATTTCTCAAAAAATGAGACACTTCATTATGTATGAGGTTGTAGCACAAATGTGCATCAGGTGGTATATGTATACCTTATTTATAAAACAACTCTCAGTCTATGGTTGCTTCTCCCTGTATAAAGGTTGTATACACATGTATTCTGACAGAGCTAGTATAGCATGGAGATATATTTGGTCAAGAAATCAAGGGGAATCAAGTAATGATTCTCTTCTAATGCTTTGTTTAATCTAAAGAGGTGAGTGATATGGATTTTATTCCAAGTAAAAAGAAAAAGAAGCAAAAGCGCAAAATAGTTAAGTCGTTTCTCTTAAGAGGAACTCGTTATTTTGTGCTTGATTCAACCAAAGGCAATTCTAACCTTGGTTGTGGTAGAGGCACATTCATAGGCAAGCTTGTTGAAGAACTACGACTTGAACGGCCAATAGATGTTGGTTTGAAAATTAATACTATAGACCAATACACCGAGCCAGTCAAAAAGCTCAAAAATCTTATCGGGCATCATTTTGTCAGTATTGATGAGGAGTCACGGAAATCCCGGGCACAAGATGGTATGTTCCAGTTCACTTTACCCAGTATTAAGGAGATGTTAACTGAAATATAAGATTAAAATGCAAAAATCAACCCCACTTAAATGTAAGTGGGGTTTAAAAATGAAAAGATTAATTACTATCAATAATTTCTATAAACACATGATCTTGCAGTGACGGGACCTTTTTGAGCCATGACGGGGTAAATGATATTTGTACATCAGCTACACCTGGGATGTTTTCTACATGTTCGATAAGTTCTTCGTACTGTTTGCCTTTTAGTTCTGAGATATCAAGGTTATCACGTTGTAGTCTACTTGCGCTTTTGCCCCTTACTTGAGCTTCAATCGTTGCACCGCTACCATCATTTTCTACATTAACAATGTCATAGGTAAGCTGAGAGAGGTCTGCAGATAGGAACTGTTGGTATGGTGGAGTTTGGCTTACCAAAGTGTTTACTGCAACGCTATCAAGGTCACTTTGAGCAAACATTACTGTTGTGACTGGAATATTAACTGTGATTTGGAAGTTTTCAACAGTTGCGCCTGGTTCTACATTAGCTTCCCAGGTTGCGTCGCCAGTTACTCGTGCAATTTGTACATATCCTTCTTCTGGGTAAGTAGTACGCTCGATGTCTTGGGTTAGCTGGTCAACAAATTCTTGAGATTTACTGTCAATGACATTTTCATTAACTGTTTTCTCAAGAACAGTACCACCAGTGAAGTCAGCACTGCTTTCTGCATAAATATCATCTTGCAAGCCTTCCCATAGTCCAGGGATGGTAAAGGTACTAGGTCCAATTTCAAACTCAGCTCCTGCTTCATCTGCATATGCTTCAACTTCAACACTTCCACCAGCTGGGACTGTTACGCCTTCGCTGATACGGAAGAGCTTGCCATCTGGTGTGAGCAGACGTGTTGTTGCTATAAGTGGCTGCGAACGAGAATAATTGTTGATAATAGTCACCATTCCGGTTGCAACAGCTGGAACAGGAGTGCCGCCTTCAAGTCTGATGGTCTGGGTACGTGTTTCTGTGCCTGTAGTAATGGTTGCAGGAATGATGTTGGTACCAGCAAGAGTTGTTTCTACATCAGGAAGAAGCTCAACACTAAACTCAGTCATTAAATCTGATGATTCGGGTACTATTTTTATATGTACCTCTGCAACAGTAAAGTAAAAGATAAGTAATACAAGCAATGAGCTCACCACTAAAAAGCCAATAGTCATTCGTTGGTGAAATGAAGACACTTGGTTTTGTCGTACGTTTTTTCGTGCTTTTTTAGGCATATGTTTGCTTATACTAAGTGTTCAAACATGAGAACTTTTATTTTCTCACCTACATATTCATTATACCCAATGGAAAATTGGGTGGCAATCGTGGTTGCATCATCATGCTCAACAATACGCAGGTGTACTTGATGCTCACCAGGATGCTCTACAAATAGGTTTTTTAGTTTTTCAAGTAGTTCTGGTTGGGGCCTTTTTGGTAAATGCAACACTATGCGGTCGCCTTTATCATCAATTACAAATGATGACTGGGTTGCATGTTGAATTTTCTCATTTGTTACGTTTTTGAGTTTTTCAAGGTTAATAGGTTGTACACTTTCAGCAAGTAGTTTGATCTCTCCATCTTTGTCAGATACTTTGCCTTGTATAAAAATAGTCGTACCTTCAATCCAGATATGTTGTGTTTTAGCTAAGAGCTTGGGGAATATAAGTGCTTCTGTAAGTCCAGTGTGATCTTCAAGAGAGGCAAATAACATACTATCGCCTTTACGTGTCAAAATACGTTGTAATTTGGTCACCACACCTGCTATACGTACAACAGCATCAACATGTTCACTAAGTTCAGCGCAGGGGACAATGGAGATGTCTTTTAGGTATGGCGCATATGCATTCATTGGGTGATCAGTAATATAAAGTCCCAAATATTCTTTTTCCCATAAAAGCTGCGTCTCTGTATCTAGTTCTTCAGTTGGTGTAAGTGTGAGAGGGGGTAGTGTGTCATCCATCATACCAAAAAGATTTGTCTGCCCACTTGATGATTCTTGTTTGGCAATACGGTTGTAGTTCAGCATCATATCAAGATTCTCAAGTAACTGTTTTTGTTCGCAAAGCGAGTTCAATGTACCTGACTTAATCAAACTTTCAAGTGATTTTTTGTTCATGTCTTTATCTTGCACGCGGAACAAGAAGTCTGCAATTGAGGTAAATGGTCCATTTTCTTTTATTTCATCACGAATAGCTTTAATAATGCCACTGCCAACGTTTTTAATAGCTTTAAACCCAAAACGAATGCGCGGGGTGTCTGTCTGTATGCTATTTGCAATTACAGCAAAGTCAGAAAAACTTTCATTGACATCAGGCGGTAAAACCTCAATGCCCATTTCACGGCATTCTTGAATCTCAATCGCAACGCGTTCAAGATTACCTTGGTCTGCAGTCAGTAGAGCAGCCATAAAGGCAACGGGGTAGTTTGCTTTAAGATATGCAGTTTGATAGGCGATCATAGCATAGCAAGCAGCATGAGACCTGTTGAAACCATATCGGGCAAACGGCAAGATAAACTCCCAGATGTGTTCTGCTGTTTTTTTATCAAGACCATTTTGTACTAATCCATCAATTAGCTTACCTTCTTGTTCATCAAGAAGTTCTTTAATCTTTTTACCCACAGCTTTACGTAAAACATCAGCTTCGCCATAAGTAAAGCCAGCCAGATCACGGGCGATTTGCATGATTTGTTCTTGGTACACCGCAATGCCGTATGTTTTTTTCAAAATAGGTTCAAGTCGTTTATCAAGGTAGGTAATTTTCTTTTTGCCATGCTTACCGTCAATATAGTCAGAAATAAATTCCATAGGACCTGGACGGTATAGTGCTACCATAGCAATGATATCTTCAAGTTCAGTTGGCTTAAGCATTTTGAGGTAGCGCTTCATGCCAGAAGATTCAAGTTGAAACACACCAGTCGTGGCGCCGCGCTGCAAAAGTTCAAAAGCTCTTTGGTCATCCAGTGGAATTGTTTCAATATCAATACTGTCGCCATGTACTTTTTCTACAATGGTAAGTGTACGCTCAATAATACTGAGGTTTTTCAGTCCCAAAAAGTCCATTTTAAGAAGACCCATATCTTCTACAGGACCACCTGCAAACTGAGTGATGATGGCATTGTCGTCAGTTGCAGAGTGTTGCAGTGGCAGGTATTCAGTGAGTGGGTCCTTTGTGATTACTACACCGCAGGCATGTACTGATGTATGCCGCACACCACCTTCAAGTTTGCGAGCAGAGTCTATAATCTGTTTTGCAAGATCATCTTCTTCATAAATATTTTTAAGCTCTGGTACAGTTGAGAGTGCTTCATCAAGTGATGCAAACATAGGGATCATTTTTGCTATTTGATCACAGAGCGAGTATGACGCGCCAAGTACGCGGCCTACATCACGTACCACCACACGCGCAGCCATGGTTCCAAAGGTAATGATTTGAGCAACATGATCATGGCCATATTTTTCACCCACGTATTCGATGACTTCATCACGCCTGGTATCAGCAAAGTCAAGATCAATATCAGGCATAGAGATACGTTCGGGGTTGAGAAAACGCTCAAATAGAAGTTCATACTTGAGGGGGTCGATATTTGTAATACGAGTAAGATATGCGACAATTGACCCTGCAGCTGATCCACGGCCTGGTCCGACAACAATTCCTTGGTCTTTTGCCCAGATGACAAAGTCTTGCACAATCAGAAAGTAAGACGCATAGCCAGTTTTTTCAATAATAGATAACTCATAGTCAAGGCGTTCTCGTAGTTCTTCTGGTTCGTTTGGGTAGAGTTTGGCAATGTTTTTCTCACACAACTGCCTCAGGTACTGATCAGCTGTTACATTGTCTGGAAGCTCAAAGTGGGGTAGTTGAATTTCACCAAGCGGAAGCTCAATATCGCAGCGCTCAGCCACAGTTAGTGTGTTTGAAATAACTTCAGGGTTATTTGGAAATGCAGCACGCATTTCATCAGGGGAGAGTATAGATAAATTGTTTTCCAAAAAGTTCAAACGATCAGTATCGTTCTTCTTTTTCTTAGTTTGGAGACATATTAGAATATCATGCGCTTCATTATCATCTGTACCTGGGTAGTGGGCATCATTAGTTGCAACTACTGGTATATCTAGTTCCTTGCCAAGTGCAAATAGGGCGTCATTGAGTTTTTGATTGTCTGGTATGTTTGGGTGGTGCTGTACTTCTAGAAAGTAGTTATCTTTACCAAATAGTTCTTGGTACTCACGGGCGCGCTTCGTGGCTTTTTCTATGTTGCCTGACAATATGATTTGGGGAATTTCACTACCCATACAACCAGACAGCGCAACAAGTCCTTCTGCATGCTCAGATAAGTACTCCCAGTCAATGCGTGGTTTATAGTAAAAACCATTAAGATGAGCCTCTGTAGTAAGTTTTACTAGGTTTTTATATCCAGTAAAATTACGCGCAAGCAGCACCAAGTGGTAACGAGTGGTGTCAGTTTTGGATCTTTTATTCAAACGTCCATTTGGTGCTAAATATACTTCAACACCAATAATGGGTTTAATACCAGCTTTTTTAGCTTTTTTATAAAACTCTACTGCTCCGTACATGACACCATGGTCAGTCAAGGCAATAGCAGGCATGTTGTGAGTTTTGGCAGTATCAATTATCTGATCGATTTTGGATAATCCATCGAGCAGGGAATAGTGGCTATGTACATGCAGGTGAACAAAACTCATTAGGTGTTTGGGGTGTGCTTGTGTTATTCTTCGGATTCAGTGTCTTCTTTATCACGCGTTGGTGCATGGTTGCTATTGCGGTTATCAATCCATTTAAGGATCGCACCAACACCAGTTGTGACAACATTGAACTGAGTGGAGAAGTCGCTTATTTTTTCTTTTGCAACTGCACTGACATCATGAAGCATGGTGACAGCGGTTTTGGTTTTATCAACTACTACTTGGATGTCACGTACTATTTTGATAACAGTAGCAACAAGCCAAGTAAATGCACCAGCAATCAGCAAAGCTCCGAGCGCAAAGCTTAAGTACATGATTTCTTGTGCGTACTCAAATAAACCCATACAAATATAATAAATGGTTATACGTATAGTATACCAGATCTCAAAAACCAATAAAAAATCCTACCATTTTGGTAGGAGGGGGTGTAGATGTTTACAAACAATTGTTACGGATCCAGATAATTAGCTGGGTATTTGACATTTCTAGTAGCTTAGCTCGCTGAATCCTTCTGACAAGAAGCCATTTTTGGATAAGCTCCATCCGATTGGCAACTGCTACATCGCCTCGGATATCAAGCGTTGGTATTCTGGCTTGATCTTCTCTTTTTGATGATGGAGAAGCAACTTTGGCTCCGATGTCACGTTTTTTGAAAGACAGTGAGTCATTTTGTGTTTTGCCTAAAATTGTATTTAACAAATCCACTGTCTCATCGCAGACTTTTCTAATACGAATTCGGTTCAACAAAGAGGTGATTTCTGCGACAACAACGCCACCAGCATAGTACACACGCTTGTACTTACCTTTAGTGTAGGTCAGTCCCAGCTCTCGTGCATTGATCTTGTCTACGTTTATGAAGAAATTAAATGAGACAATGATCGAAGGTTTCTGGATTGTTTTACCCTTGTTCATTGTCATGCAGTAGATAGTCTTCACTTTTGCAGGTCTGTGTCTGATCTTGACTCGCCAATACGCAGATCTCTTACCTTTTTTCTTCCATTCAAAGACAGTACTGCCCCTTACATTCTTTTTACCCCATGGAACGAATGCCATTTCATTATAGTCGTTCCGATTTTTAAATTTTGAAAATGCCCTCAAGATGGTTTCAATATCCATCACATCTCCCGTTTTAAATGAACGTTTTGGTTGGTTCGTTGCATACTACTGTAGTAGAAAGTTAGTGAATTGTCAAGGTGATACGTTCACAATCAAGAGCAAATGCGATACAATATAGATAACGTATATTTTTGCGCTCATGGCTCAATCCCCACAACAATTTGAAGACTTTACAGAAGGCCAGCTTAAGTTCGGGTATTGGTTTACTCGTAACCGGGTAATGATCAAGGCTATTGCTTTGTCACTTGGATTTTTATTAGCTGGTGGTTTGGTATTTTACAACATCAAGCAGTTTATTGATTTTTACGGACTTGATGAGATTGGAACGATTCAGCAGCAGATTACTGACACATCACTTTTGAGCGGTGATCAACTACAGCGGTACAGTCCGCGCCCACTTCAGTGGAGAACCGTACAGATCGTGACACGCGAACAAGGGGTGTATGATATTTTGGTAGAAGTAGTAAATCCAAATGAAAAACATTGGATGCCAGAGCTTCGCGTAGCATTTACCGCTGGCTCATGGCAAAGTGAAGAACTGAGTGAGTATATTTTGCCACGTGAACAAAAGACACTGATGCTTTTGAGTGTTGATGATCCAGATCTTGTTAATGCATTTAGTAATTCGCAAGGTGTAAAGGTAGTGACAGTATCTGAACAGTGGAAGCGTATTCGTGATAATACTTTTTATGTTGATGGTAGATTTATTGACATTGGACTATCTGCAGACGCAGTCACAACCAAGCAGCTAACTCCAACAACACGTGAGCTCTCCTTTGATATTATGAATGACTCTGTGTATAACTATCGCAATGTAGATGTTAGGGCTATTTTGTTGAGTGGGCAGAGAATTGTGGGAGTAGCGCAGCTACAAGCATCAGAGGTGCGGTCAGGGCAAGCTAAGCCCATGAGTGTTCGGTGGTTTTATAGTATCCCGCAGGTGACAGGATGGCGAGTAGAGCTGTCGACAAACTTGCTTGATCCTGATAATATTTTGCCATTCACTATTGAGCAATTTGAGTAAATGCCTTTTCGACTTTTTAGGCAAAAGACCATAACAAAACTGGACTGGCTTATGATTGCCAGTTCATTGCTTCTGGTGACATACGGACTTATTATTCTATATAGTCTGGATGCAAACACAGGTGAGGGGTTGGTAACTTTTTATAAGCAACTGATCTTTTTTGTGGTGGGTATTGGATTGTTTAGTATGATGGTGTCGATGCACTATATACATTTTTCTTCATACAACTGGTACGTGTATATACTTGGGGTGTTGTTGCTTATACTGGTGATTGCGTTTGGGGTTGAGATTCGAGGTGTGCGTGGTTGGTTTGTGATTGGTCCTGTTAGTATTCAGCCAGTTGAGTTTGTAAAAGTTTTGATGATTTTGTTTTTTGCGCAATTTTTTGCCCAATACCATCAGTTTATGAATCAGTGGCGATATATAGGGGTAAGTATTGGCCTCATTGCGCCACTCTTGCTGTTGCTATTTATTCAACCTGACTTAGGTAGTGCATTTATAGTGGGTGTTATTTGGGCGACTATGTTATTTTTTACAAAGATTCAACGTAAACAGCTAGCACTGCTTGCTGGGGTGATGCTGGTTTTGGCAGTGATTGGTTGGCAATTTATGGCAGACTATCAAAAAGCTCGTCTGACAACATTTTTGGATCCTGAACGTGATCCTTTGGGGCAGGGGTATAATATCAACCAGGCTTTAACAGCTGTGGGTTCTGGTGAGCTGTTTGGGAGAGGGCTTGGACTTGGGCCTCAGTCTCAGCTTAGTTTTTTGCCAGAAAATAGAACTGACTTTATTTTTTCAGTGATTGCTGAAGAGCTTGGTTTTGTTGGGGCTGTAGTACTGATTTTGCTATACGCAGTGCTGCTTTATCGGATGCTTAGAATAGCCCGGAGAATACGCGAGCCATTTGGATTTTATGTAGTTATTGGTGTTATGGCCTTTGTGACTATCCAAACATATATGAATATAGCTATGAATATTAGTCTATTTCCTGTGACTGGAATTCCTTTACCACTGGTTAGTCAGGGTGGTAGCTCTTTATGGTCTGTACTTATTGCGCTAGGATTAGTACAAAGTATCTACATCCGGTATCAGCGAGCGACTTGACGAATTTTGTAAAATTAGTTACAATCGAATGAGCATACTGATTGGCAGTTTGTTATTTTTTTACTAAAGATACCCGTATGACAGGACAAACATACTCATTAGAAACAACCACCCGAGATACAAGTATTGATGCTACTAAGGTTCGCGAGCAGAAAAATGTACCACTTGTATTGTATGGACGTGGTGAAGAAAACTTACACATAGTTGCTGGTGCACAGCCATTTTCTCGCGTTGCTTCAGAAGCTGGTGAGAGTGCGCTTATTGATTTGAAAATTGATGGCAAGGATGTTGGTAAAGTACTTATTAAGGACATTCAGCGTCATCCTGTAAAAGATCACATTATTCATGCTGATCTATATAAGATTGATATGAACCAGAAATTGACTACTGAGATTCCACTTTCATTTGTTGGTGTTGCGCCAGCAGTTAAAGAGCTTGGTGGTATTATGGTGAAACATCTTGATAGTGTTGAAGTATCTTGTTTGCCTGGTGATTTGGTAGCACAGATTGAGGTAGATGTTTCAAACTTGGTAGACTTTACTTCTTCTGTATTGGTTAGCGACCTTAAGCTTCCCGAAGGAATTGAAGTATTAAATGACTCTACTGTATCAGTACTTAATGTATCTGAGCCACGTAAAGTTGAAGAGATTGAAAAACCATCTGAAGAAACAGCAGAAGGTGAACAAGCAGAAGGTGAACAAGCAGAAGGTGAGGCAAAGCCAGAAGGCGAGACATCAGAAGCTGAAGAAAAGAAAGAATAATCTTACATTTTTTACAAAACCCCTTTCATATATTTGGAAGGGGTTTTATTGTGGGTGAATTTTATTTTGTGGTATAATAATACATATGTTATTCCATAAAAAACGTCCCCACATACCATGGTTTTGGATTATAGTAGTTATTCTATTAACCATTGTTATTGTTGTACTTTTGCAAGGCAGGCAGTCACGAGAGCGAGATTTACGCAGACTAGCTGATCTCAAGCAAATGCAGACCATGCTGCATTATCATTATGAATTGTATGAGACGTATCCAACTATAAATCAGTTTACGTGTTTTTCTGATATAGAAGGATTGTTTGAGGCGCTGGTGCCATGGCTAGTAACACTTCCGCAAGATCCACTTGCAGGTTTGGAGCCAGATGAGCCAAAGAAAGGATGTTATAATTATCGCTCTGATGGGCAAGAGTTTAAGCTCAGAGCGGCACTAGAAAAAAATAATTTTAGTATGGAGCAAGATGGTGGTGCTAGCTCAGAATGGTTTGAGTTATATAGCACTGGTGCTCGAGATTGGAAATAACCAAGATATTTATGGGAGATGGACGAAAACGAACATCAAAATTACAAAAAAGCTTCGCAATAGTTATTGTAGCTTGTATTGCTATTATCTTTTTTTCTAGCTTTGATGACATTCAGGCTAAGGCTCGGGATGCAACACGGCAGTCAGATGTACAAGATATTGT
This sequence comes from Patescibacteria group bacterium, assembly GCA_049604715.1. GTDB lineage: Bacteria > Patescibacteriota > Patescibacteriia > S139-126 > S139-133 > JBMYTV01. Next base: position 38,500 of record JBMYTV010000003.1, on the reverse strand, counting down.
CAAAGCAATGGATTTGTACTATGATCGGTTTGGAAAATATCCAGATACGATTGACTCAGATTATGGTGGATGGGATACAACTATTGAACCAGAAGGTCATCCTCAGCAATTTATGGCTGAGCTGGTTAAGGAAGGGCTTTTGAGTGGTCATCCAGCAGATCCAGTTAATGATAATGTGTATTATTACCGGTATCAGAGTTTTCCGCGAGGTTCGTTTGGCTGCACGCGCGCATTTGTTGTTTTTCAAATATTTAACTTTGAAACAATTCAAGAAGGGCATGGCTCTGGCGATTGTCCGGAACGAGACTTTATTAGCGAAGCACCAAACGGTTTTACTATCTTTAGATTCCAGTAAGACATGGTTAAAAAGGTTATATCATCAGAGCAACCACCTAGACGTACCTACTGGCAATTGCTTGTAGGTTTTCTGCTTGTTGTCGCGGGTATACTACTTGTGGTGGTTAGTTCTCTTATTCAGTACTTTAATGCCAACCCAGGTAGTCTTGATGATGCACTAACTCCGAACACTGATACTGAAAATAGGCAGTGGTTTTTTGATGATTCTGAATTTACTGCTACATTCCCAAGTCATCCTGTAGCAGTGATGATAGATAATCACTTTGAGGTATGGGATCATCAGTATGGGCTTTCATTTGCGCCTGTTGTTTATTCAACACTTGTTGAGGGTGGGACTACGCGTTTTATGGCTGTGTTTGATTTGTCAGTTGCGTCTGATGCTGTGATTGGTCCAGTGAGGTCAGTCAGGCCGTATTATATCCCATGGGCAGCAGAGTATGATGCTCTACTTGTGCATGTTGGTGGTTCTCCTGATGCATTGGCTTTACTTCAAGCTGGAGCAGTAGATAATCTCAATGAAATGACTAGCTATGGTCCGCTTTATTTTTATCGTGATGATAGATATATAGCACCTCATAGTACTTTTACTACAGCTCCTGATATACGTGAGGCTCTGCTTGAGCGAGGACTTTTTAATGAGGAGCACCTTGATGTGTCACACTTTAGCTTTTTGTTTGAAAAGCCAAAACCAGCCCCAACTGAAGTTGAGGAGATTTTGATAGATTATTCTGATAAACGCACTTATGACGCAACTTATGTGTGGAATGAAGACCAGGGTGCATATATGCGCTTGCGCGTTGATGAGCCGCAGGTAGATGCTTACAATGGCAAGGTAATTGGCATTGATAATGTTGTTATCCAAAGGGTGCCACCAGAAGATGTGCTTGATGCTGATCTGCGCATTGCCCTTGAGATTATAGGAAATGGGGAGGCAGTATTCTTTATGAATGGACGGGTAGTAAAGGGAACCTGGAAAAAAGAAGAGCAGGACTTGCCTACGCGATTTTATGATAATGAAGGGAATGAAATGTCTTTTGTGCCAGGAAATGTATGGGTAGAGGTGGTTCCAGAAAGCGTTGAGGTGGTTTATTAAAGAATTGTTTATATGAAGTTTATTCAAATTGAGGAGAACGTGTGGGGGTGTATTGTATCAAATGGAGCGTTCTACTTGTTAAAAGATAATGATGGAAAAATAGTTTTTGTAGATACTGGGTTGAGGCAATTTTCAAAATATAGAATAAATAAATGTTTAAATACCATAGGGAAGGAATATAAAGACATTAAGTCTATTTTGCTTACTCATGCAGATGGGGATCATGTAGGTGGGCTAGTCCATATATTAAGAAGATGTAATCCTGTTATATTTGCTAGTGAGGAAACATGCTCCTATCTACTTCATCGTGAGATGCCTGAACACTATGGTCGGTTAAATGGGTTGTTAAGGGTTATCTACTTTTACTCAGTGCCGAGTATAAAAATAGAGAATATAGTAACTGATAATGACTATATAGATTACTGCGGGGGCATCCACGTGTACTCAACACCGGGTCACTGTGATGGTCACCTTTCATTTTATTTACAAAAAAAGAGTATTTTGTTCTCAGGGGATTTAATAGTAGAGAAAGACGGTAGAGTAGCTCCTTCGCCATCAATTATAGCTGCAGATTCTAAAAAATTACAACAAAGTTATGAAAAAATGGTTAGCTTAAACCCAAAAGTAATTTGTACCGGCCACTCAGGTAAAATTGTTTTTGGGTGTTAACGCTATTCAAATTCTTCCGAGACATCCCATAAGTAGTCAAATATACTTTTTATAGTCGACACAAAGCTATTACTTTGAAATCTAAAAACATAGCCTTCCTCAGGTGGTGCAAAGAAAGTAATGTAGTCGCCATAGATAATAAAGGAAGTGTCAATTGTAATTTGTGTAGGTAAGAATTTGATTTGCCTTAAATATTCTATGTTTTTTATTGTATTAGTATCGGCGGAGATAAATTTTTTATCTGAAGATTTCATTAGTATTTTGACAGCAATGCCTCTTTTTTTTCTTTCATCCCAGTGTTTTTGTAAAAACTTATTGTTTGAGTAGGTAAATAATGACTTGCTATTAATGATTTGCCTCACATCTTTTTCGCCGCTTTCCAACATATCATAGGCAAATTTCCTAAACCCCTCCTCACCATATCCAAACTGAATCTTTGATTCATACCGATCTTTCTCAAAGGTTGGTAGTAGTAGCTCAGCAGCTTGTTGGGCTATTTTTTCTTTCATACGCACGGCATTCACCAAATTGCTTGGTGACTCTGCATACAAATACTTTTTCGTCCCTTCAATAGCCTCACCAACTAGGTTCCACTCTTTGAGTAGCTCAATATTATTGTACACACTGGTACGCGCAACTTTGGTTGCGCGGGAAACATCTAAGATAGTGGCTTTTTTTTGCTCAAGTAAATACAGGTATATAGCAATTGCTGTATCATTAAGGCCTATTTTACGAAGTAGGGTAGTATTTTTCATATTTTGTCCAATAAACGCTACAACAAAATCATACTTTTTTTTAGCTAATTTGTCAATAAAAAAAAGTTATCCACAGAAAACATGGACAGATTTGCCATTTTAGTTTGACAATATTTAAAAGATGTTTTTAGCTAACATTGCAGGAGGAGGGGGTCTGAAGCTACCAAAAAAGCAATTAGTTTATGCGGAAAGTAAATCCACAAAAACGCTATAAAGTACTACTTGATGGTACAGTGGCAGAGTTTACAGTAGTAGATTCTCGCCAATCAAATCCGGCTTGCGGCCAGATTTCATCAGAGACGCCAATAGCACAGGCACTGCTTTCACTCGAGCTTGGTTCAAGTGCACAAGTTGATTTGCCAAATGGAAGATCTGTACGCGTGGCACTTATTGACATTGGATAGAACCTGCAAGCCCCGCTTTTGTCATAGAGCATGGGCGGGGCCTTCAGACCAAATATCTTTGGTATACTAGTTATGTTTGTGGAGAGAGTATAACGAGTATTCAAAAAGGTATGAAACAAACTTTATCATTTGTCTTATATCATGGAATTAGTAATGGTCATTATTGTTTGAGCATTATTGCATGCAAGCAGCTTCACGCTCGCAATACTCGTGCTAAAGTTAACTATTTTTACTAATACCATGAATAAAAAAATATTTTTATTTTTACTTCTCAATATCATCATCCTCTCAGGTTTGGCTGTAGGGTATCTTTGGTATATTGGGAATAATGGACAGCCAAGTGATATAGGACAAACAACAACTCAAGATAATGTTAAGGAGATCACATCTGATATAGACACATCAGATTGGCAGACGTATCGGAATGAGGAGTATGGGTTTGAGTTTATGTATCCGGAGGGGTGGGAGGTAGATTTGAGTTACTCGAATGGTACTTTAAATGAAATAATTATCGGGGATTATTTAGAGGATGATGTTTATGTTATCGAAGTAAGTCTCCCGTCTTTCGAAGCGTGTATAGATAGCTTATTTAGCTTAGGGGGTGATTATTATATGGATTTACAGAGTAAAGTAAAAAATGAAAGGAAAGGAGAGTTGTATGGGAGAAGATACTATTACTACGAATTAGATCAAAACATTTCGATAGGTGGTTCAACTCAATATAAGTTTCCAGGTTACAGTAGTTATTGTATTCAGTTTAGTGATTCTGAAACGATTAATATTCAAGCGCCATTACATACTAGAAATAGCGGTTACCTAGATGCTGTTATGAGTACATTTAAAATCGATTAATTAGTTTTGTGACCAGACAAGAATAGCTTGGTCATAAGATCAAGAAGGTTCCTTTACATCAACGGAGGTAGTCATGAAACGCTAATATTACTATATATGTTTTTATTCGTTACAATAAAGGTATATATAGTAACATTATTATAAAAATATGAATAAAAAAATACTTATTTATGCAATTATAATTCTTGTCATTTTTGCAGCCGGAAGTGCTGGGTATGTTTGGTATGTTGGGAATAGTGGACAGCTAAGTGAGCAACAATCTACAACCCAAACTCAAGATGACAAAGAGTTGATCACGTCTGACATTGACACATCAGACTGGCAAACGTATCGGAATGAAGAGTATGGTTTTGAGTTCAAGTATCCTGAGGGGTGGGAGATTGGAAGAAATAATCCTGGAATTATACGTTTTTACGAGACTGAGAAAAGGCGTTATTTAGAAGGGACTGAAACATACTCGTTGTCAGTAGCGGTATATGAGTATGATACAGAAAGTTTACAGAAAATATGGGTTCAAACTTGGAAGGGTAATAGAAAAGTGTACCAAGATAGTTTTGATGTAAAGATTGGGGAGCTAAATGCATTACGTGGATCCACAACAGGAGGACTCGAAACACTCATCAATCGTAATGGCTATACCTTAAATTTCGCAGTAGCAGCCATTGAAGATGATTTGTTAGCTGTATATGATAGGATATTACTTACTTTAAATTTTGAAAACGAGAAAATAGTATATTAAAACATTGATTTGTTGTTGATTAGGTAGAAACAATACTTTTTTCTACTTGTACCAACAACAAATAAGTTGGTTAAGAAGTTCATTTATAATCAAATATCCTCGTTAGAGGAAGGAGACAGCAATGAAACGGTTTGTAATAACGCTAGTATTTTTTTGGTCTTGTTTTTGTTGGTCACAAAGTATGCAGCATTCAGCGACGGGTTGTTATTATCCTACAGGTAGTAGTAGTTTGGGAAATTTTGCAGGTTGGTTGGCTAGTGGCTGTAATGGTGGTACGGGCTATTTTCCTGATGAATACCATATCGGACATGATTATGAAACTGCCTTGGGTAGTTCCGTATACGCTGTAGCCGATGGTGTTGTTCTTTTGGTGAGTACAAATGGTTGGGGCGGTGGTAATGTTGCTTTGATTGTTAAACATCGCCTGGAAGGTACCTCGGAGTATTTTCTTTCATTTTACGGTCATGTTGAGTCAACTCTGCAAGAAAATGATTTAGTGTACGCTGGAGAAGCGATTGGATCAATAGGGTATTGGCCATCAGGCAACCACCTTCACTTTGGTGTTGTGTCTGGTGAAGTCATTCCCAACAGTCCATGGGGCAGAATGCCTTGTTCAGATTCCCCATCTACTAACTCTTTTGTCGATCCTGTAGCTTGGTTAGAGAGTGAGTCGCCATATCCAAATGTTGGTTTTTTTTGGGAAAATAATGAAGCAGTTTGGCATGATCAGAATCATGACAAGCCTTCTCAGTTCTTTCGAGAAAAACACAGATTACTCAGTAATATTGGCCACGCTCACGACAACGGCGGTGGATACTTCGTCCACGACTGGTCCGGTATCACCCTCCAGGATTTTTATGGAGACAATACTGGATTCTATGATGGCCACACGGCTATTATGCTGAATTCTGCTGGTACTGAAGCATTTCTTTTGAAAGAAGGTTTTCGTGATTTTTACATGAACCTTTCTGACAAAACAGGTGGTCAGTATTTCGGACCTACCGATCTTGGTGCGCCAACCAGCGATGAAGAGTTTAATGAGTTAGATGGAAACACATACCAGTATTTTGATCATGGGTATATGAAGTATGTGCCCAGCTATTATTCAAATACGCCCGGTGTTGTAGAGGTGTGGTTAGGTAGCACAAAGATCGCTAGTAATACCGCTTTGATGACAATAGCGGGTATAGGCGGAAGTGGTGGTTCTGGCAACGGAACTGGTGCAGTATCCATCTACCAATGGACGATTCCGTCATCTGGCGTGGAGAACATCCCGTACGATTTTACGGTGAAGCTCAAGAATTTAGAGAGTGAATATAGTTTATACATATGTGGAGTTATATAATAACTGTATATATTTATAAATTATTAAAAAGTACATGAATAAAAAAAATATAATAGTAATAATATCAATTTTAGGTATTCTCCTTATTGGAGGTAGTGTTTGGTATGTTCAAAAAAATAACCAACCGGATAACGAGGATCACACAACCCAAGCGCCTCAAGAAGGAGAGTTGATCGCATCAGACATCGACACCTCAGACTGGCAGACGTACCGGAATGAGGAGTATGGGTTTGAGTTTATGTATCCGGAGGGGTGGGGGGTTGTATTGGAAGGAGAATCTTTTGTGAATTTGTTTGTTAGTAATGATCCCCTTGATGAAGGAAGCTTTAAGGTTAAAGTTTTTAATAATCCAGAAAAGCTATCAGTCCCTGATTTTTATAAAGCCATTGCAAAGCAGAAACTACATCCGGGCAATGATCTTCTCCTTTATAATTTGGAAGAATTGGCAGCTGATAAAGAAACTATTTCAATTGGACAGATAAAAGGAGTTAATTACATTAATATTCTGGGTATTATAGAGACTACAGCAATTGTGGCTTCTTTTGATGACAGGCTCATTGAAGTTACTTTGTATGGTGTTAGTAGTATCAATGAAGATAAGAATTATATAAAAGTTTTAACAACCTTGGAAGTTTTTTAGCACCTAATATTATAGGCGAAATTACGAGACAAGTGTTTATAATCAAGTTTTGGATCTGTATCCGGCCAATATGTGCTTATAAGCACTAATAAAAGTTCATTAATAACTAAAAACTCTCATTGGAGAGAAGGAGTAAGCTATGAAGATTTCGTATTTGTTGTTGGCGCTCATTTTTGTTTCGAGTATTCTTTTTGCTCAAAGTCCTGTTTCGGGTTTTAATTATCCGAATCAGACCATGTCTTCCGGTTGGAATTATTACGAAGGCCGTAGTTTTTACTACAATCAGAATCATCTAGGGTCAGATATTGACCTTTTAGAAGGTACAGCTGTAGAAGCAATCGCCTCGGGTAAGATTGTTTATTACGGTCCAGCGGTGGGTTATGGGGAATTAGTTGCTGCAACAGAGTCTGTTTTACCGGAAGTGCTTATGTTTGTTAATAGCTATGGTGAGCTAGTCGAGGCAACTAAGTTGCTAATAATCTATGGTCACCTAAGAAGTAGTCAGGAGAGAGGTGGTGCAGCACTTTCTTACAGCTATGGCGACGTTGTTAATCCGGGTGATGTTTTGGGTTATATCAATGATGATGCGCATAATGGTGATGGAGCAGAGCATCTTCATTTAGCTTTTCGACTGTCTGATGAACAGACAGCTAAAAGTAATGATGGCTCTGCATGGCTCAGGGGGTATGAAAATGGTTCAGGTATGGGATCAGATTTCACAGACCCTATGCCCTGGGTGTTGGGACTTGCTCAATATGGCGACTTTCCACCCTGGCATACAAGCTCATATTCCAAGCAGTCAAAACCAATCTCTAATTTGTTCGCTTATCTTACTGGTAATTTAGGATTACCCAACGACAACGGCGGTGGATACTTCGTCCACGACTGGTCCGGTATCACCCTCCAGGATTTTTATGGAGACAATACTGGATTCTATGATGGCCACACGGCTATTATGCTGAATTCTGCTGGTACTGAAGCATTTCTTTTGAAAGAAGGTTTTCGTGATTTTTACATGAACCTTTCTGACAAAACAGGTGGTCAGTATTTCGGACCTACCGATCTTGGTGCGCCAACCAGCGATGAAGAGTTTAATGAGTTAGATGGAAACACATACCAGTATTTTGATCATGGGTATATGAAGTATGTGCCCAGCTATTATTCAAATACGCCCGGTGTTGTAGAGGTGTGGTTAGGTAGCACAAAGATCGCTAGTAATACCGCTTTGATGACAATAGCGGGTATAGGCGGAAGTGGTGGTTCTGGCAACGGAACTGGTGCAGTATCCATCTACCAATGGACGATTCCGTCATCTGGCGTGGAGAACATCCCGTACGATTTTACGGTGAAGCTCAAGAATTTAGAGAGTGAGTCAGTGACGTACGAGAGTATTCGTTTGCGTGCCTACGGCCCCACAATCGCATCCTGGGAATGGAATAACGTGACGGTTGCGGGTGATGCCTTTTATGAGCAAACGGTGAACCACACGTTTGCTGATAGTGGCAACTACACCTTCAAGGTGTTTGTCACCAAAGATGGTCAGAGTTGGCAGATTGGTGCAATTGCACCTGAAGTGCAAGAGCGTTTATTTCCTGTACTTGCAGGTAACCCAAACACAACCTACAACCCAGATCTTTTGGAAGTAACGGCAGTGAGTATTGTGCCAGGGTCAGTACCGCTGCAGTATGATAGTGCAGTTGTTACAGCAACTGTTGCGTCAACCAGCGGCGATACTACCGAGCAGATTGTGCGGTTTGAGCTTGAGACTCAGGATCAGCGGTTTACCATGTTTGGTGATACCAGTGTGACGCTAATGCCGTATGACAGTCTGACATTTAGCGCAGTGATGGATCCAATGTACAATCTGGGTGCGCACGAGCTATGGGTGTCTGCACATGATGGACTGGACTACCAGGATATTGATGGCGCACAAAATCCACTTGGGTTTAGTGTGTATCAACCCTGGGGTATTGATTCTGTGCATGTGTCGAGCGTGTTCTTAAGTAACGCTGTTGGTGATTCAATCAAGCGTGAACATACACCTGAAAGTCAGGTGTACGTGCGCGTGGCATTTGATCACGATGAAGATGATGGCCAGAAAGTAGTACTGCCTAATTTCCGTGTGCGGCTATATGATTCGTACGGAACGTCGTACTGGAATGTGAATCCTGCAGATGACACACTGTCTTTTGCGCAAGATACAGTATGGCTCAGTCCTATATTCACACTACCAACTGATGTCTCACGCTATGAAGTACAAGTACTTAGTCAAGGAGAGAACCTAAGTACTTTGGCAACAGTGCGGTATCCATATACAGTGACTGTTGCAAATCCGCAGGCAGAGCAAACCACAACAGTGATAGATACAGTCGCTGCCTTTGATGGGCATAAGGATCGTGTTGAGGCGGCATCTGGTGGTATGAGTGGTAATCAGTTTACCTTTGAAGGCAAGGTGTATTTGAATGCGCTTTCAACAGGTGCGATTATTAGCAACTGGCATAACGAGCACAACAATCCTGTGTTTGAGCTTGGTCTGACACCATCCAAGATCTATTGCTTTATTAGCGGTACGGCTGATGTTGCAGAGTATCCTGTGAGTTTAGAGCTTGATCGTTGGTACCATATCGTAGCTACTTATAATGGCTCTGCTGGTATTCAGCTTTTTCTTGATGGTAACCTAGTTTCTACAAAGCCTGGTAATTGCGGGTCAACCTGGCAGGCAGACTATCCATGGTATATTGGTGGATCGGATGACAATATGTACTATTACAATCGCGCTGTGATCAATGGCTATGTTGATGAAGTGCGTGTGTGGAATCGTACTCGCACGCAAAGCCAGATTAATGCAACTAAAGACGTGACGCTCAGTACAGAGTATTATGCGACCGCTGATAGTGGACTCATCGGATATTGGCCGTTTAATGATGACCTGACTGATGTATCTACGCACCAGCGTGGTGGAACACCAAGTGCAGAAGCAGTGCTTACAACTGTCACAACAGTCATGGATGATACAACAACTGCGTGTGCTGATTGCGATACCGTGCTGATCTATGCTGATGCCGCTGATGTAGTGGTGCAGGATGGTAATTATGGTTACCAGACCTCTTGGTCATATCATCATGACCTGGCAACTGGCGTGGTTGAATCGGTTGATGCTACAGTGGTTCAGATTGGCGTAAGTCAGTTTGATGGGCCGGCATGGGGTGATATTCGGCGGTATGCATTGCCATTTGATACCTCAGTGTTGCCTGATACTGTTGAAATAGTAGCTGCGACGCTGCAGATGCATGTGGTTGATTACCGGAATTCTCAAGGTCAGTCGCACTTTCTCGGGGTAACACGCGGGACGTACGATTTGCCGGTTACAGCAGGTGATTACAGCCACATGGGTGCAATATCTAACCCTATCGAAGGTGCTGAGCGGTTGTATTTTGCACCAACGGATTTTGCACTGCATCTTGATAGCACAGTGGTGATAGAGCTTGATTCTGCTGGAAGGTCATGGATCGATCTGAGTAGCATGACTACACTTGCTCTGCGGCAAGGTGATGACATCCTCGATATGACGGTGAATGAGTATGCCGGTGTGTGGGGACGCGGATCGTACGTGCAGGTTGCTACTGCTGATCATGTTGATGTAGCAAAACGGCCGGTGCTGCAGGTGGTGTATCGTGCAGCAAGTAATGACACGGTGATGGTTCCGAGTGAGCCTGATATTGCACACCATGCGACACTGACTGATGATCTTGTTTCTTTCTGGGAGATGAATGAGACCAGTGGCACGCGATACGATGCCCATGGTTCAAATGATTTGGCTGACAACAACACTGTTACGTCGCTTGCTGGCATCCAGGATGTTGCGGCTGATTTTACAGCAAGTAACAGTGAGTATTTGTCAATTCAACCAGGCACAGAGTATGGCCTTGATCTAGCCAGTAGCTTTACGATATCAGCATGGCTGCATCCAAAGTCATGGGAAACAAAAACAAAGTTTCCAGTTGTCTACAAGGATGATGGCCAGCCCAATCGAAGCTATATGGTATGTATTAGGAAACTTAGTAGTGGTAACAAGGCTCAGGTAGTAATTTCTGCAGACGGTACAAATAACACTACATCACAAGTATATCTGGATATTGGTGCTATCAGTAGTAATGCGTGGTACCACTTTGTCTGGGTATATGATATGTCAATTGGAAGTGTTCGCGTGTACAAGGATGGTGTTCTTACCGACAGTCTTGGCGGTTTGCCAACTACGATCAATACCAGCGCAGCTGTATTCAGGGTTGGTGCTTGGGAAAACGGTAATGCGCCCTATGCCAATGGCGCTGTTGATCAGCTTGGTATGTGGTCTCGGATGCTGAGTAGTAGTGAGATTACAGATCTGTATGCAGATGGCAGTGGTCTTCCGTATGATGCTAATCTACTTGCTAAGCAAAGCGCTGGTGACGATGAAGTCATCTCACTATTGCCAACAGAGTACAATCTCCATCAAAATTACCCCAATCCTTTTAATCCAATGACGACTATAGCGTTTGATTTACCTCATGATACTCATGTGAAAATCGTGGTATACAATCTCCTAGGACAGGAGGTTGCTCGTTTGGTTGATGAGCGGCATAATGCCGGATATCACCATGTGCAGTGGGACGCACGAAATGTTGCGAGCGGTATGTATTTTTACCGCATATCAACAGAGTCGTTTCACAAGGTGAAAAAGATGCTTTTGATTCGTTAACTTAATGACTCTTTTAATAACCTCGCTCAAAGAGCGAGGTTTTATAATGTACAAAAACCACTACGTTGTAGTGGTTGCCAGGGTTAGGATGTGGCTGCAGGTGGAAATCGAACTAATACTTTGTTGCCATTGTCCGGGTCGGAGATGATAATTTTCATTTCAGTCTTTTCCAAATTCCGGAGGTTATAGTCGCCGTGCGCTTTGCTTTGGTCTTTCAGGTAGAGGTTTAACCGATAAGGTGTTGCGGTAGTGCTGGTGGAGTCTGCCTTTGCGTAGAGTACTTCTGCCTTGGCCTCGGCGTATGTTTCGGGATCCAACCAGGGGCATGTAATCGTGATGGAAACATCACTATACGTCTTTGAAACGATTTCGCCGGTGGCTGACTTTAAGGTTTCAACCTTTCCTTCATTAGTTTTTGTTTGGGCAAAGGTTGACGCTGTAATCAGCAACAGCGCGACGAGTAAAACGGACAAGTATTTCATCATAATACACCATCCTGTTTATTGGTTTAACTTAAAGGACTACGTATCTACCCTACGCCTCTTCATCAGAGTCGTCAAGTTTCCGCTCTAAAATTACATATCTTTCTTTGTTGCTAATATCTTTGACTATATGTGGAGCATAATTTGGTAAAGAGTGTTTGCTTGCACGTTTTAAACCTTGTACTTGCTCAGGCAATATTTCCATACAGATCATGTCGGGTTTGATATAGCTGTGATGTATTTGTTTGAGTAGCTTCTTGTATAGCTTAAGTCCTTTGTCTTTTGCAAAAAGTGCGTGGCGAGGTTCTGACTCAAGGTCGCCAGTTATGTATTTTTTTTCAAGATAGGGGAGATTGGCAATAACAATAAGCGGATGGTGTGGTGCTCGTATTGAGGTAAGCTTTTCGTATGGCTTCCATAAGTTGCCAGTATAAAAAATTACATCTGCATTAAGCGTCTTTGCGTTTTTCTTTGCAACTTTAAGTGCCCTACGTGATATGTCTGAAGCAAGCACTGTGCTGTAAGGGAAAAGTTTTTTTATAGAAATAGCAATGCATCCTGAGCCTGTGCCTATGTCAATATATGTAGCTCTTGGATGTACGTTTTTATTTTTTAGAAATTCAACAATACACTCAGTATCAGGACGGGGGACAAGCACATGTTTATTTACATAAAATTCATGACCATAAAATGACTTGTTCTTGGTTAAATAGGCAACAGGTGTGCCGTGTAAACGCTTGTGGATAAGTTTTTTGAATTTCTTTTGTTCTGCTCTCCCTAGGGAATCATCTAAATGGCTTAGTACATGTGCACGATTTATATTTAGCACAAAAGCCAAAAGCACCTCACTGTCAAGGTGAGGTGAGTCGGATGATTTTAAAGTTGCAGCAGCCCAGGCAAGGGCTTTTTTGTATGTCATTCGTTTCGGGCTTGTTCCAGTTCTTTGCGTTCAACTGCTTTGAGTGCAGTTATAACAGCATCAATATCTCCATCAAGAATGCCATTTAGGTTATGCCAGTTTTGCTTAATGCGGTGATCAGTTACTCTGTCCTGTGGGAAGTTATATGTTCGAATTTTTTCACTACGATCACCTGAGCCTATCTGTGACTTGCGCATAGAGCTACGTTCTTTTTGGGCTTGTTCTTGTTTGTGCGCCAATACACGTGCGCTCAATACCTGCATGGCCTTTTTACGATTTTGTTGTTGCGATTTTTCGTCCTGACATTTTACTACAATACCAGTAGGCAAGTGGGTGATGCGAATAGCGGAATAAGTAGTATTTACTGACTGACCGCCATTACCAGTTGAGGTTGATGTCTCAACCTTAACGTCATTTGCGTCAATCTCAGCATCAACTTCATCAGCTTCAGGTAGAATTGCTACTGTTGCAGCTGAGGTATGTACGCGCCCTGACTTTTCTGTTTCAGGAATACGTTGTACGCGGTGAGTGCCAGATTCAAATTTTAGAAGCGAGTATACGTTTTCGCCACTAATCCCAAATACAACTTCTTTATATCCACCAATACCAATGGCATTACTTGAAAGTAGTGTAGTTTTCCAACCACGACGCTCTGCAAAGCGTGAGTACATGCGAAATAGGTCACCAGCAAATAATGCAGCCTCATCACCTCCAGTGCCAGCTCTGATCTCTACAATAATATCTTTCTCATCCATAGGGTCAGCAGGATGTTCAAGTTCATCGATGCGCATTGCAAGTTCTCCTACCTTTGGTTGTAGCTCTTTTATTTCTTCTTCAGCAAGTTGCTGCATTTCAATATCATCACTTACACTCATGGTTTCTGCTTCTTTGAGTGCGGCTGTAGTATCTTGGTACTGCACGTAGAGAGTATGTAGTTCTTTTGCCTTGTTGTACTCTTTGCCAAATTTTTTCATTTTGACTGCATCATGCGCAGCTTCAGTCATATCACGCTCAAGATCAGTGATAGTCTTTTCAAGTTCTGGTATTCGTTTGTTTGGTTTGATATCCATACATGTATCATAGCAAAAACCCCGGGTCTAATACACTCGCGGGGTTTTTGTCAAAAAATAAGGTTATTTCTCGTCTTTGTCTGATCGAGCTTTTGCTTGTTTTGCCTTTTTTACAGTTTTGGTAGAACGCTGCTTTGATACAGCTGACTGCTTTTCTTGCAAACGCTTGAAACGATCAACTCGGCCAGCGGTGTCAACGACATTACTTTGTCCAGTGAAAAATGGGTGATTACCAGCCCATACCTCAACTTCCATTTCTTTTACTGTGGAACCCACAGTAGCAATAACCTCGCCGTTGCAGGTAATAGTTGCATCTGGATGCCATTCTGGATGTAGATCTTTTTTCATATATTTCTGATATACAAATAATTCAATACAGTGCTGCCATAATAGCATAAAATGGTTTTTTTGACAAGACTAAATGATAGATACTTTTGTTGTCAAAAGTATCCAAAAACACTGGGGTGGCAAAACTCGCTAGATTAGCCAATTTGCCATTAGCCGTCTCTAGCAATGACGCTCAAACAAGTTGCCACCCCAGACCCCAAATGCTGCTAAAAAGAGGACTTTAGAGTTGGTGAGTGGTCGCCCTGAGCTTGTCGAAGGGTGTTTTTTAAAAATAATATGGTTCGGCATGCTCACCATGACTATTTAGAGCTTACTATGCCACTTTGCTTAATCAATTATAGTGTATATTAAGTATCAAATAGGTACTTGCAAAAAGTTGTATTTTGTAGTATTGTATTGGCATACCTATGCAGCATGGGCATTTTTATGTCTATGTAGAGGTTTTATTAAACATAATCACACATACACACTTATCAAGGTATTTCCTCGTGTTGGCTAGTCTGACATTAAAATCTTGAGTTTAAGGTGTGTAGAGGGGCCATTTTGGCCACAGAAAGGAAAACACTATATGTCAAAGAAAGAACACAAGATCCCAGAGCTTCTGGATATGATGCAGGCAGGTGTCCATTTTGGACATACTACCTCACGATGGCATCCTAAGATGGAGCAGTATATTTATGCTGTGCGCCAGGGTATTCATATTATTGATCTTGAGCAAACAGCCAAGCGTCTTGAACAAGCCTTGGACTTTTTATTTGATACAGTTGCCAGCGGCAAATCAGTTCTCTGGATCGGTACCAAAAAACAAGGTCGCGATATTGTACGAAAGTACGCAAGCGAAACACAAAGTCCATATGTTGTAGATAAATGGCTTGGTGGTACATTTACTAATTTTGATACTATTCAAAATTTGATTAAGAAACTTGAAAAGCTCGAAGAAGAGCGTGATCAAGGTAAGCACGAAAAATATACCAAAAAAGAACAGCTAGAATTCCAAAGAGAGATTGATCGTTTGACCTATCTTGTTGGTGGTATTCGTACCATGAAGACTCTACCTGGAGCTGTCTTTATGATTGATTTGAAAGAAGACAAAACACCGCGTCTTGAAGCACATACTAAGAAAGTACCAGTTGTAGGTGTGGTAGACACCAATATCAACCCAACTGGCATTGAGTATCCAGTACCTGGAAATGACGATGCGGTTCGTTCACTTGAACTTTTCTGCTCATGTGTTGCTCATACTATCAATGAGGCACAAGCAGTATATGCAAAAAAACAGGCTGAAAGCGCACAAAAAGCTGACAAGCCGAATAAACCAAAGAAATAATTAACATACATACTACTATGAGTATTACAGCAGAAGCAGTAAAGAAGCTTCGTGAAGCTACTGGTGCAGGCATGATGGATGCCAAGAAAGCACTTGAAGAAACAAACGGTGACATGGATGCCGCAGTTGAGTATCTTCGGAAAGCTGGTCAGAAGATTGCCGCAAAAAAGGCAGATCGATCAACTGGTGAAGGTATTGTTGGTATGTATGTACATAGCAATGGAAAGATCGCTGCAATGGTAAAAGTGCTTTGCGAAACAGATTTTGTTGCACGCACTGATGACTTTAAAGCACTTGCAAATGATCTTGCTATGCAAGTAGCTGCAATGAATCCACAATACATTACTTCAGATGAGGTTCCACAAGATGTAAAAGACAAAGAGCTTTCTATTTATAAAGAAGAGATGAAAGAGTCAGGAAAACCAGAAGATATAATCCAGAAGATCGCAGAAGGTAAGCTTGATAAATACTATTCTGATGTTTGTCTGATGAAGCAGTCATTTATCAAAGATGACAAACTAACCATTGAGAAATGGTTCACTGAGATGATCGCAAAGCTCGGTGAAAATATTCAGGTTACTGAATTCCATCGTTTTTCTATTTAATTTCCAAACAGCCGCTAGCAAGCGGCTGTTTTTATGAGTATTATTTTATTTCTTTATGTACCAACGAATTTTACTAAAATTATCAGGTGAGTTTTTTAAAGGCGATGAAAATGCAATCGCCATAGAAAAGATCGAGCGTCTTGCTGATCATGTTGAGTCATTTGTAAAACAGGGCACAAAAATTGCCGTAGTTGTTGGTGCGGGAAATATTATGCGTGGTCGTATTGTTGATCCTGCCAAGTATTCAACTGTGATTCCAGATCATGCAGGTATGTTAGGTGCAGTAATCAATGGACTAATGCTCAAAATGGTATTGCAGCAGCGCGGCATTGTTGCTCGAGTTGAGTCGTCATTTCAGATTGATCCTGTTGTTGAGCCACATAAACCCCTTGAGGCGCGTCGCCGTTTTGAAGATGGTGAGGTTATTATCTTAGGCGGTACTGGATTGCCATACTTCAGCACTGATACAGCTGCGGTTTTGTTTGGTTTGGAGCTCGGGGTTGATGCGGTGTTGAAAGGCACACATATTGATGGTGTGTATGATGATAACCCACATACAAATCCAGACGCAAACCGCTATGACACTCTTGATTATGACGAAGCTTTGAAAAAAGATTTAAAGGTTATGGACGCAACTGCATTTGCCATGGCAAAGCAACACGCACTACCGATTGTAGTGTTTCAATGGAGTGATGAGTCTATGAAGTCATTGCTTGAAGGGGTGTCAGTTGGTACAACAATTTCGTAAAAAACTTTTGTGAGTTTGGTTTTTTTGCTATACTAAGGTTATTGATCATCTAAATTTTTCACAATGTCAAAAAAACGTATTGCCATTAATGGTTTTGGAAGAATAGGGAGGGCGGCTTTTCGTGTGATGTATGATCGCGATGATGTTGAGGTAGTTGGTGTAAATGACCTGACAGATAAGGCAACACTAGCGCATCTTTTGCAGTATGATTCTGTGTATGGCAAATACACACACGAAGTTAAGAGTGATGATACACATTTGATCGTAGATGGTGCGAGTATCCCAGTCTACAGTGAGAAAGACCCCGCAAAACTTCCTTGGGGTGATTTAGACGTGGATGTTGTCTTGGAGTGTACAGGTATTTTTAGAACAAAGGAGTTAGCAGCTGCACACACCAAAGCAGGTGCTAAGCGCGTAGTTATTTCAGCGCCAGCTAAGGACGAAGTTACAACCACACTGGTGAAGGGTGTTGCTGATAGTATGGATGATAAAGAAAATGTTGCTTGCAATGCATCATGCACTACAAATTGTATTGCACCTGTTGTAAAGGTTGTTGAAGATGCATTTGGGATCGACAAGGCTATGATGACTACAGTACATGCATATACTGCTGATCAAAGATTAGTTGATGGACCGCACAAAGATTTACGGCGCGCTCGAGCAGCAGCTCACAATATTGTGCCAACAACTACAGGAGCTGCGATTGCAACTACGAAAGTTATCCCAAGTTTGCAAGGATCATTTGATGGAATGGCAATACGAGTGCCAGTTATTACCGGGTCACTGTCAGATCTGACCTTTGTTACCAAAAAAGACGTCACTGTGGAGGAAGTGAACGAAGTATTAAACGCTGCGGCAGCGGGTGATTTATCAGGAGTCATGGAAGTCACCTCTGAACCGATTGTATCGTCAGATATTATTGGCAATCCCGCATCATGCATAGTTGATTTATCTCTCACCAATGTTGTTGGTGGCAACTTATTGAAAGTTGTTGCTTGGTATGACAATGAGTGGGGGTATGCGAATCGACTTGTAGAAATTGCTATTGAACGATTGTAGTATATGCCAAGTAAACCTGTTGTTCTAACGGGAGGGGATTTAACCATTGATCAAATATGGCAGGTTACAAATAACGGAGTGTTGGTAAGGGTAGATGCGAAATGTAAAATCAAAGTAGATAAGTCAAGAAAGTTTGTTGAGAAAATCGGCGAATCGGTTTTAACATACGGTGTGAATACAGGATTTGGTCCTATGGCGCAGTACGTGTTGAGTAAGAAGCAAATTAATCAATTGCAATATAACCTAATACGTAGTCACGCGACTGGAATGGGCGAATACTTAACTAGACAGCAGTGTATGTCAGTTATGTTAGTGCGATTAAATACGCTATTGAAAGGTAGGTCTGGGGTTAGGTGGTCGCTTATTAAACAAATTGAGCTATATATCAACTCAGGTATTGTCCCAGCTGTTCCACGCTATGGTTCTGTAGGAGCAAGCGGAGACCTTGTCCAGTTAGCACACGTTGCATTAGCTTTGATTGGAGAGGGAAAGGTTTATTATAAAGGTAGAGTAAAAAAAACAAGTAGCGTACTAAAAAGATTAAAAATTAAACCTAGCAACTTGGTATCAAAGGAAGGCTTGGCCTTAATAAACGGTACGGCGGCCATGTCCGGAATTGGATCGCTGGTTTTATATGAGGCACGTAAGATAATCGATTTGGCTATAGTTGCAGGAGCATACACATATGAACTTATGGCTGGGTTTGATGACCCTATAAGTAGTGAAATCCAGGCGCTACGTCCACATAAAGGTCAGATTTTTGTTGCTAAGAAAATGAGAAATGCACTTAGTACGTCAAAATTACTACAGCATAGATTAGATTTAGCAAAAAAAATTGACGTAGGAAAGCACGATGTGAGAAAAATTGATCATAAAGTTCAAGATGTATACTCAATACGTTGTTTGCCTCAGATATACGGTCCTATTTGGGAAGTTATACAAAATGCAAAACGAGTTATAGAAGTCGAGATTAATTCAGTAACAGATAATCCAATAACCAATGGAAAGGCTGATACCCTATTACATGGAGGAAATTTTCATGGGGATTACGTGTCATTCGAGATGGATAAAGTAAAGATTGGACTATCACGTATCGCGATGACTGTAGAAAGACATGTTAATATCTTTCTCAACCCAAATGTCCGAGACCACTTACCTCCATTCCTAAATCTACGTAAGCCAGGATTTGATATAGCCTTACAAGGGTTGCAATTTGTTGCCACATCCACAACCGCTGAAATACAGACCTTGTGTTTTCCTAATTATGTACACAGCATAACAACAAATGCTGACAATCAAGATATTGTTAGCATGGGCACTAATTCTTCGTTATTAAGTTATCAGGTTATTGAGGCTATAAAACAAATTATCGGGGTTGGATTGATTACTCTTGCACAGGCTACCGATGTGATGGGTGTAAATGAAGAAATCTCAAAATCTTCTGATAAACTCTATAAAAAAGTAAGAGCTGTATTTCCTGTTTGGTATAAAGATAAGGACTTCACAAGTAATTTAGAGGCATTTAGAAAGAACTTTAATACCCTAATCTATTAACAAGTGATTGAGAAGCCTACAATATATGAAGAAAAACCAAAGTTCAATACAGAAGTTGAAATTGTTAATATTTTCAATGATTGTATAAGGGAGTTGGTTTTAATTGATAATCCAAAGTTAAAGAATAGTATAAGTGACAGTTTGGTAAGTGAATTTGTGTGCCACCATAATATTAAAAGAGTGTGGGCTCATTACGATTGGTTAGATAGGGTTTTCTGTTTACCCGGCGAAGATTTTTATGTCGATTTAATTACCTCACGGAATAAAAACTTGATTCGACAAGCTGAGCAGGTAAAGGTATACAATTCAAAGATTGGAATAGCAGGGATGTCAGTAGGTTCGAAAGTATTAGATGGTTTACTACGATCGGCTGTTGGAAACAAGTTTGTTTTAGCAGATTTTGACACGGTAGAGGTTACTAACCTAAACCGGATAAACGCTGGCCTGGTTGATTATGGTTCTTTAAAAGGTGAGGTTGCTATGCGAAAATCCTGGGAGGTAAATCCATTTATAGATATGAAGTTTTTTGATTGTGGAGTACAGAAAAGTAATATTAATGATTTTGTGATAAACGAAAATATTGATGTTTTAGTAGACGCTGTCGATGACATAAGTATAAAAATTGAGTTGAGAAAATACTGTAAAGTGAACAAAATTCCAGTAGTCATGGCTACTGACTTTGGTGAAGAAGTTGTAATTAGCATTGAAAGGTATGACATCAGTGAAGACCAAGAGTTGTTTCACGGCGTATTAAAAGATGAGAAGATAGTAGATGCTGGGCATTTATTAAACAAGCAAGATTGGATTAGAATTGCTAATAAAATAATAGGTTTTGAGCCAGGAGATAGGTTACGGAGTTCCCTAAAGGAAGTTGGTAGTACATTGGTTTCAATACCACAGTTAGGAACAACTTCAATGGTGGCTGGTGCGGTGGCAAGTGATGCTGTCAGAAGCATACTCTTAACGAAACAGATTTGTGGAAATTATCTAATTAATTATAATAGTTTTACTAAGTAACAATGCAAGGATTTGTAAACGCAAAACAAACTTATTATCATGCTATAAAGAATGTTCCAGCCTACGCTAGTTACCTGGAGTTAAGCGATTATAATACAAGAAAATCGGTTGGCTCATACATAGAATGGTCGCAAATACCCCTTACTTCGAAAGAAAGTTACATTTTGAAGTACTCAGTGGATCAGTTACAGGATAAATTAAGCAAGCCTCCTATTGTTTATGCCAGCTCAGGCTCAACAGGTAGTCCTACGTTTTGGTTTGGAAGTGATCAACAAGAGGCGCTTAGTTTATTATCACATAAAAAGTTATTTAGTGGGCTGTATAACATTAAAAAAGGTGAGCCCACTTTAGTGGTAATTAGTTTTGCAATGGACCTTTGGATGGCTGGTCACCATACATTAGCTGCATGCCGTGGGCTATCTAGGCAAGGATTTAATATAACCACAGCTACCCCAGGATACTCGGTTGAAAGAACATTGTCAGTCTTGTCATCTTTAGGTAATTTTTATAAAAATATAGTACTTGCAGGCCACCCAGCTTTTGTAATGGATATAGTATTAGAGGCTAAAAAATTAAAGTTGCTTGACAATAATAAGAAATACAAAGTTTTAGTTACGGGAAGTAAAATTTCTGAAGAATGGAGAGATGATTTGTTAACTGTTTTGGGACAAAGAGACCCTTTTTCTATATGTAGCGTTTACGGGTCTACTGATGCTGGTAAAATGGCTTACGAAACACCGCTGACCATCAGTTTAAGAAAAAAACTCCCCACTTCATTGTTAATGACGTTGTTCGATAGCGTTGATGCTGTGCCTGGGTTATACCAATTCCATCCCAGATCTATTTTCTTTGAACGTGTTAATAAACAATTGATCATTACTATCAACACGCCTATTCCCTTGGTTAGATACAACATTAAAGATAAGGGCTGTGTGCTAACAATAAACGAGTTATTAAAAAAGAGTGACTCAAAGTTGATAAGGAATATTGTTGAAAAATTTCCAGCTTGGAATCTACCAATTGTAGCAGTTACAGGTAGGTCTAATGTTTGTGTGACTTTCTACGCACTACACATATACCCAGAACATATTTTGGCAGGCATTGAGTCCAGAGAGTGTAAGAAATTCTTAACCGGTAAGTTTTTCTCATATTCGAAGTTAAAGAATAAAAGCAAAGAAGAAATTTTCACATTAGTTTTAGAGCTTTCAAAGAATTTAAAAGTAGCTGATTTAACAGATGCTGATAAAGTCATTATACTGGAAAGTATAGTAAGGAATTTAAAAAGGCTGAATATAGAGTATAGTAAGTTATTAGAGATGATAAAGAGCAAGGCTCTGCCAAGTATCGTATTCAAAGAATATAATGAAAAGAACTTTTATCCAAAGCAGGTTAATGGAGTATACCTAGATTCTACAGGTAAACCAAAAATAATTACCAAAAAATAACTTATTTATGCTAGAACAGAAGATAAAAGAAATACTCGTAGAAGCTGTTGAAGCTCCTTCAGGTGACAATTCTCAGCCTTGGAGATTTAGAATCAAGAATGATGTGTTGTTTATTAAATGTACTGCATCGAATGATAACGAAGCTTACAATTACCAAAAAAGAGGTAGCTTAGTGGCTGTAGGTGCGTTATTAGAAAATATAAGGATTATCTCTTCATATAAGGGATATGGTTGCAATTTGTTTTATTTTCCTGATAAATGTAGTGATATTGTTGCAAAGGTTGAATTTACAAAGTCTGAAAAAAAACTCGATGAAAATTATGAAAGTATAAAAAATAGATTTACAGATAGACGTCCATACTTAAAGAATAGTGTTCAAGATTCGGTCATTAACACACTTAAAAGTTTTTCTGACAAGAAGGTGTTCGTTAAAGTGGTAAGTCAATCCACTAAAGTAAATGAGATTGCAAAATTATTGTCTTATAATGAGATGCTGATTTTAGAGAACAAATTCATTCGAAGTTCTTTATTGTCATCTATAGTTTGGAAAGAGAGGGTACATAAAGAAAAAAGAAAGGGTTTGTACATAAGAACATTAGCCTTGGAAAAAGAAAAAGAATTTGTTTTTAGGTTGCTACTCAATTTTGACGGTTTAGCTAGATTAGCTAAGATTCTAGGTTTAACGAAATTAATCTCTAAAGATTCGGCAGGGCTCTATTCTGAAACAGATTCCTATATCTTGTTAAGTACTACTAAAAATGTGAAAAAACAAAAACTTTATCTTGATGTAGGGATATTACTTCAAAGAATTTGGCTTCATTTAACCTCCAAACAACTATCACTACAACCAGTAGCTGCTCTGATATATCTCCGTCATAGGATAAATGAAAATAGGCGGAGTGTTGACTTTTTGTCTAGGGCACAATCAGAAAAAGTACTGAGCATATATGATTCTATAAAAGGGATATTTAATCTCGAAGACGAAGAGGAGATTTTAATGCTTTCTAGGATAGGGAAGTCAGTGAATGATACAGATTCAATTTCACGAAGTTATAAGTCGGAACCAACTTATTATTAATCTTTAATATACGACCCATGTCATTTGGAGAAGTCGAATTTGCTCTATTAGTCTTAGTAGCCTTAGTTAATCTTTTTTTGGTATCCCTAGTGCTTAGGTCTCGCGCAAGAAGACAGGACGCTATTTTTTTCGCACTATTTGGCATTTCCCAGACAATTTGGATTATGGTAAACTTTTTTGCGATAAATAGTACGCATGAATCTATATTAAATTTTGCAAAGTGGACAATAGCAGCTGCAATACCTCACCCGTTATTGTTTTATCTATTAACCAAGAGTTTTCTACACAATAAGAGTGTGATCGGTCTTAAAAGGGGGTTCTTATTTCTGTTTTTAATGGTTTTAATGGTATTTATAGCCCGTTCTCCTTTCTTATTTACTCATCTTGATACTACTAGACATGTCCCTACGCCTGTTGCTGGTCCAGGTATGTTATTGTTTGCTATTTACTCTTTAGCATTTATTTCTCTGGCCATAGTAACTTTGGTGAGGTCATGGCGGTTAGCAAAGGGTATAGTTCGTCAACAGTGGAAATTCTTGGGGATCGGTTTAATTACCACGGTGACCTTGGTGTTAATATTTAATTTTATTTATCCAGTTGCTCTGCAAGACTTATCAAGTGTCAGGTATGGTCATTTATATACACTGCCGTTTGTATTATTTACTTCATACGCAATAATCCGACATCATTTGCTTAATATAAGAGTTATCGCAACAGAATTACTAGTAGGTGCTCTGATACTAGTATCTCTATTGGAATTTATCACTTCGCCAACTTTGGTAGATTTTATTGGAAACGGGTTAATTCTAACCACTACTATAGTTATTGGTGTTATGCTTGTTAGGAGTGTTGTACGTGAAATTGAAAGAAGGAAGCAAATCGAATCTCTAGCAAAGGAATTAGAGACCGCAAACAAAAAACTCAAAAAACTAGATGAAGCCAAGACAGAGTTTTTATCAATCACCTCACACCAACTCCGTACACCACTCTCAAGTATCAAGGGCTATCTCTCTATGATCATTGCTGGTGACTTTGGCAACTTTAATAAAGAACAAAATGAGTCATTGACGCGTGTATATGATGAAGTGGAGCGTTTGGCGCGTTTGGTGCAAGTTTTCCTCAATGTATCGCGTATTGAATCAGGAAGACTAAAAATTGCACAGGTAGACTTTGATGTAAAAGATCTTATTACTGATGTAGTAAACCAGCTACATCCGATCGCTCAGAAAAAAGGCCTAGAACTAGACTATGTTGGTGCTGGTGAAAGTCTGCCGTTTACTGGTGACTCAGATAAGCTCAAAGATGTGATGGTTAATCTAGTAGATAACGCTATCAAATACACACCAGCGGGTAAGGTATGGGTTACAACTGAGAAAAAACCTGATTCTGTTATTGTCAAAGTGCATGATACTGGTGTTGGTATTGATCCTGAGTATGCTGAGCATTTGTTTGAAAAGTTTTCTCGCGCCAAGGGCATTGCACAAATTGACGCAGGTGGCACGGGCCTTGGATTATTTATTGTAAAGAAGATTATAGAAGGTCATGGTGGTTCAATTGCTGCCAAAAGCCAAGGTGAGGGCAAAGGAACAACATTTGTTGTTGAATTGCCTTTGAAGAAGCAGGCAAAAAATGCCTGAGATATGCTATACTACAGATAGTATTATCTATCCCCATGAAGCTACGGGTTTGCACACAACTCCATACACTTCAGGCTAAACGCGTTTTATATCGTGTTGATTATAATGTTGAGACAGACGAAAAAGGACGTGTGCATGCTGATGAACGGTACCGGATAGAGGCTACTATCCCTACACTTCGTTATCTGATACGGAAGCGTGCAAAAGTTATTATCTTATCGCACCGTGGACGTCCGCATGGAAAGGAAGATCCAAACTTATCGCTTAAACCAGTTGCTATCACGCTGGGAAAGCTACTGGGTAAACCAGTAAAAATGATACCCTTGCATGAGGGTGAGGGGGCCCGCCGTCACCTCGACAGGATGAAGCCAGGCCAAGTTGTCCTTTTGGAGAATTTGCGGTTTCATCCTGGTGAGGAGGTTAGTGACAATACATTCGCACATGACCTAGCAAGCCTTGGTGATGTGTTTATTAATGATGCATTTGGAGCTATTCATCGTGACAGCGCAAGTATGACTGGTATACCAGAGTTTTTGCCAAGCTATGCTGGGCTTCTGATGGATAAAGAAGTTAGTACATTGGATAAGTTTATTGCCAAGCCAACAAAACCACATTTCTTGATCATGGGAGGTGCAAAAGCTGCTACAAAACTTCCACTTATACAAAAACTAATGCCAAAAGCAGAAAGAGTATTAGTTGGGGGTGTACTTGCTAACACAATACTTAAGAGCGCACGGCAAGAAGTAGGTGCATCAATTTATGAAAAAGATTTTGTTACTGAGGGCAAGGTGTTAGCACGTCACAAAAAAGTACTACTTCCTACAGACTGCATTTGTGATGATACAAGTACTAAGAAAATTGAGTCACAACTAAAAGACATTGAAAGCGTTTTGAAAAAAGATGCAATCGTAGATCTTGGTATGAACACGGTACTAGAGTATGTATCTCAACTGCGCAAAGCCAAGTCAGTACTATGGAATGGGCCACTTGGTATGATTGAACAGCGACAAGGCTCTCATGCATCAGAGGCAATTGCTGAATTTATTGCAGCGCGTACTCATGATGGGTCAATGAAGAGTTTTATAGGTGGCGGAGAAACAGTACGGGTGTTTGCTCGTCTTGGTTTGCTTGATGATGTTACATTTGCATCAACTGGAGGTGGGGCGTTATTATCTTTTATTTCAGATAGACGCCAACCTGGATTACTACCATTAGTTAAATAATTATGGCACATATACACGATATTACAGCAAGAGAAATTATTGACTCTAGAGGTCGGCCAACTGTTCAAGCAACTGTTGTGCTTTCATCTGGTTTAGAGGCTTCTGCTCAAGTTCCGTCAGGAGCGTCTACTGGCAGTCACGAAGCTTTAGAGCTTCGAGATAAGGATGATCGTTATGGAGGAGATGGTGTAAAAAAAGCTATCAAACACATCCTAAAGGATATCAGAGATGAGCTGCTTGATATGGACGCTGAAGATCAACAAAAGATAGATGAAACTATGATCGCTCTAGATGGTACTTCTAATAAGAAAAAATTAGGCGCCAATGCAATTTTAGCAGTTTCAATGGCTTGTGCTAGAGCAGGTGCACTATCTGCTGGAAAACCACTTTATAGGCATTTAGCGGACGTGTATGGAACTACACTAAAGGGTGCTATCCCACGTCCAATGATGAATATTATTAATGGAGGACGGCACGCTGACAACTCACTTTCAATTCAAGAGTTTATGATTGTGCCAAGCGCTGATACCTTTGAAGAGCAACTTGAGTTTTGTGTAATGACCTTTCGGTCTCTAAAAACAATCTTACATGAACAAGGTTATGCAACCGGACTTGGTGATGAGGGAGGGTTTGCGCCTAACTTGGAAGACAACAACCAAGCATTGCAGCTTTTGATGCAAGCAATTGATCATGCTGGGTATCGACAAGGTATTGATGTGTCTATTGCGCTTGATGTAGCAGCTTCTGAATTTATGAAAGGTGGTACATATGAGTTTGAAGGTAAAAAGCTTGATGCAACTGAGCTTATTGAACTTTATAAAAAGTGGCAAGAGC
The DNA here is from genome assembly GCA_049604715.1 of Patescibacteria group bacterium. GTDB lineage: Bacteria > Patescibacteriota > Patescibacteriia > S139-126 > S139-133 > JBMYTV01. Next base: position 11,562 of record JBMYTV010000003.1, on the reverse strand, counting down.
ATTATCCGATTATTTCCATTGAAGACGGTCTAGGTGAAGATGATTGGGCAAACTGGCAGATTATGAATCGTATGCTCAAGGATAATATGCTTATTGTTGGCGATGATTTGTTTGTGACTAATAAGACTCGTCTTGAGCAAGGAATTGATATGGAAGCAGCAAATGCCGTGCTTATCAAGCTTAATCAAATTGGTACAGTTTCGGAGACTATTGAGACTGTACAACTAGCTCAAAAACATAATCTAACGCCTGTGGTATCTCATCGATCTGGTGAGACCACTGATGACTTTATTGCAGATTTATCTGTAGCTATCAATGCGCCATTTATAAAAGCTGGAGCTCCATCACGTGGAGAACGCGTGGTAAAGTACAACCGCTTGCTTTATATTGAAGAGCGATTAACACGATCGTAGAGGAGTCATTGGTCTAATATTTTGCATATGAGTTCTACGCAAAAGGCAGGTCCAGCAGTGTTAGTGGTTATTGATGGCTGGGGACTAGCCCCAAAACAAGAAAAAAATCCTATCAAACTCGCACAAACTCCTATTATGGATCATCTGTGGGAGGAGTATCCCCATGCCATGCTAGGTGCATCTGGTTCAGCAGTTGGTTTGCTTCCACATCAAGATGGTAACTCAGAGGCGGGTCACCTTAATATCGGTGCAGGTAGGATAGTAGAGCAGGACGTTCTTAAAATATCAAATAGCATTGAAAAGGGTACTTTTTATAAAAACGCTGCCTTTGAACAAGCAGTCCAGCACGTAACAGAGCATGAATCATCAGTTCACTTGGTTGGTCTTTTGACAGATTTTAACTCTGGTCACTCAAATCCAGAGCATCTTATAGCCTTGGTTGAGTTATTTCGCAAACGCAAAATAGAACATGTCTATTTGCATTTGTTTACCGATGGAAGGGATACTGAGAAGTTCTCAGGGCTGACGTTTGTATCAGAGCTTGAGAAAAAGCTACAACCAAACGAGCAGATTGTAACCATTATGGGACGGTTCTATGGTATGGATAGACGTAAGTCTTGGGATCGTACTGAGCTTGCGTATGACACACTTACACTTGGGACAAACATTCCAAAGTTCAGTTCTTCTGAAGAGGCTATACGAAAAGCATATGAAGAAGGAGAGTCGGATGAGTTTATTACACCAAGGATCATAGCATCAGATAGCAGTAAGCCATCGCGTATACATGACAATGACGCGGTTATATTTTTCAATTTTCGATCTGACAGAGCACGTCAGTTATCAAAGGTATTTGTCCAACCAGATTTTACTGAAAAAAACCCAAAAAGTTTTACTAGAAAAAAGACATTAGAAAACTTGGTATTTGTGGCTATGACTGATTTTGGTCCTGATCTAGATAGTATACTTACTGCATTTCCTTCAGAAGACTTAGAAGGAACACTCCCATATGCGCTTGGTGATTTGCGGCAGCTTTATATAGCTGAGAGTGAGAAGTTTGCTCATATTACTTTTTTCTTCAATGGCGGACATGCTGATCCTGTAGCTGGAGAGGAACGCATGCTTATACCATCGCCAAATGTGAAGTCTTATGATGAGACTCCTGAGATGGCAACTCCTCAGATAACCGATACCATCATAGAGAAGATAGAAAATGATGAGTATGACTTTATAGCTGCTAATTTTGCCAATGCAGATATGGTTGGTCACACTGGAAACCTTGAGGCCAGTCTCGCTGCGGTAAAGTCTATTGATGAGAATATTGGCCGTTTAGTTAAGGCAGTGCTAGCAAAAAACGGTCATTTGTTTATTACAGCTGACCATGGTAATGTAGAAGAAATAATCACAGGTACAGGCGGTGTTGATACAGAGCACTCTACTAATCCAGTACCATTTATTATTGTTTCAAATCATCCGCATGAGCAGAAGAAGCTAGGGCAAGGAGTGCTAGGGCATATTGCACCTACGGTTCTTCACTGCATGGAAGTGCAGAAGCCATGGCAAATGGTATTTGATAGCATAATGACCTAAAAGGTATGGCACAAACAACACAAAAAGTAGTTCTTATGGTCTTAGATGGTTGGGGCGTAGCGCAACCATCTGTAGGTAATGCTATTACTGCAAAACCTTTGGAGCATTTCGAGAATATAGCCAGGCATTATCCTATTTATACTCTACAGGCTGCTGGTGAAGCAGTTGGCTTACCATGGGGTGAGCAGGGTAATTCAGAGGTAGGGCATTTATCCTTGGGTGCTGGTCGTATTATTTATCAAAATCTCCCACGTATTACTAAAGCAATATCTGACGGCGAATTTGTAGAAAACCAGACTTTTATAAAAGCTATCAATCATGCTCAAGGTAACCAATCAGCACTGCATATTATTGGCATGGTTAGTGATGGTGGTGTGCACTCATATGAGGAGCATTTATATGCATTACTTGAGATGTGTAAGATGAAAGACCTTAAGGAAGTGTATATCCATGCATTTTTGGATGGTCGTGATACACCAAAGGATTCTGCTGTAAAATATATTAAAAAGCTACAAAAGGTTATTACCAAGCTTGGTATTGGTCATATAGTGTCAATGTCAGGTCGTTTTTATGCCATGGATCGTGACAATCACTGGGATCGTGTAGAAAAGGCATATAATGCCATGGTGCTTGGTCAATCAGATATAACAGCTTCAGATCCTATACAAGTTCTGGAGGCTTCATATGAGAGCGGTGTGTTCGATGAGGAGTTTATCCCAACAGTTATAACTTCAGAAGAGACGCCGTTTCGTGGCATTCAAAAGAATGATGCAGTTGTTATGTTTAACTTTAGACCTGACCGTGCTCGCCAAATAACCAAAGCTTTAACTGTACTTGAGTTTGATGGCTTTAAGCGGGATTATCTTGAGGGTATGTTTATGGTTACTATGACTGAGTATGAAAAGGGACTACCGGTTGAGGTTGCGTTCCCACCGCTTATGATAGGGAATCCACTCGCAAAGGTTTTGAGTGAAAACAATATTAAGCAACTACATATAGCAGAGACAGAGAAGTACGCTCATGTGACATATTTCTTTAATGGTGGTCGTGAGGAGCCATGGGATAATGAAGAACATGTTCTTGTACCATCTCCGCGAGTAGAGTCATATGCAGACAAACCAGAAATGGCCGCTCGAGAGATTACAAAAAAAGTATTAGATGCTCTTGCAAGTCAGTATTATGAATTTATTCTAATAAACTTTGCGAATGCAGATATGGTTGGCCATACTGGCAATTTGAACGCAACACTTGATGCAGTACAGGTCGTGGATGAGTGTGTGGGTCAGATTATTGAACTCACACTTAACCAAAATGGTGTGGTGCTCATTACCGCTGATCATGGAAATGCTGAAGAACTTATCAAGCTCAAGAGTGGTAAAATTGACAAAGAGCATTCATCTAATCCAGTGCCACTCATGATGATAGGGGAGCAGTGGAAAGGGCAGGCAACTGTATCAGAATATAAAGAGTTATATTTAAATACTCCAGTTGGAGTTCTTGCTGATGTTGCGCCGACCATTTTGAAATTATTTAATATAGAAAAACCAGAGCAAATGTCTGGACAGTCACTCGTATAATTTCCTGAACACAATTTGTATTCACTAAAAAACAACCACCCAGTTAGGGTGGTTGCTTGTTGAACTAAATAGTTGTTCGAGTCTTAAACTAGCTGAAATAGAAAGTAGGTAATAATCAATCCAAAGAATATACCAGCAGTTACTTCAAGGGGTGTGTGACCAACTCGTTCCTGCATAATAGGTAGTTTATACTCTTCTGTATCAGGAAGCGTGGTAGCGATTTTGTTGATGGTACGAGCCTGCAAGCCAATATAGTTACGCAGCGAAACAGCGTCACGTATTACTACGATTGCTAATACTACTGATAACATAAATACAGGGCTAGAAAAGCTAGTAAGAAGTCCTGTGAGGAGGGCAGTAGAGCTCACAAACGCAGCGTGTCCTGAGGGTATACCGCCATATGCGTAAAAGCTTTCAAACGAAAAGCCTCGTTTTACCATGTCGGTAAATACTTTAGTTAGCTGAGCGAGAAGCGCTACAATGATAGGAATAGAGAGTGCAAAATAGATCATATATACAATTAATTCTAACCATAGTATATCAACTATGGCCTATTTAAGTAAGGGAATATTATTGGACTTCAGTACCAAAGAGTTGCACAACAACAGTTGTTGTTTTGCCTTTATACTCTCCAGTAACTACTGCAAGTCCGATGTCTTCAAATAGGGGATTTAATAAGTTTTTCCGGTGTGTAGGGCTATCAAGCCAAGCTTCTAAAATATCATCAGGATTATCAAAATGAATAGCTAGGTTTTCACCAACACGTGTATAGGTATAGCCTGTTGAGCGAATCCAGCTAGAAAAGGTTTCTCCAGCTTCGCCTTCATGACTAAATGAGTCATTATCTAGAATATACTGAGCCTTAGCACTTGCTGCTTTTGAGAGTTCAGTATTGTAACGAAGTGGTGCAATATCATATGTACTACGCTCGTTATTTGTAAGAGCGATAATACTATCATCAGTAATAGCATAAGACTCGCTTTGTAGTGTTGCAGAAGTCGCTGAAGTAGGGGCAATAAAAAAAAGTAACCCATAGACAGCGATTACTTCGAACACGAGAATAGCAGCAAGAGTCTTTGGCATTACATTCCAAAGATTTTTGATAAAAGCGACAAAACCGTTTTGTGAGCCAGTGCGAACTGGAATCTCACGGGTGGTGTCACTACTTGCTACTGACAAGGTGATTGTGGTATTTTGATTTTTCATTTTTGTTTTTGGCCACTAATTTTGGTGGCAGGGGTGTACGCTTTTTTAGCGTAACTACAGGTATTATAGCATAGTTTTTAGCAAAAGTCAATTGGGTAGCGTGCTTTAACATGTTACAATATAAATATTCAACAACTAATTGTATTTTATGTCAGAAAAAAAGCCTATTGTCGTTGCTGTTAGTGGCGGCTTTGATCCACTACATATAGGGCATGTTCGTTTGATGCAAGAAGCAAAAGCACTTGGAGATAAGTTGGTTGTTATACTAAATAATGACAATTGGCTTGCTGATAAAAAGGGCGTTCCTTTTATGCCTGAGCAAGAGCGCGCTGAGATACTAGCTGCATACGACTTTGTTAGTGATGTAGTTATTAGTTCGCATAGTAAAGATGACCCTAGTACGGATGCTTATCATAGAAGTGTTGCTCGTGAGCTTGAAAAAATTAAGCCTGATATCTTTGCAAACGGTGGTGACCGTGATGAAAAAAATGCTGCAGATCCTGAATCATCTCTTTATTGGGATATTAAGACGTGTGAAGATCTTGGTATCAAAATGGTTTTCAATGTTGGTCATGGTGGCAAGGTCCAATCAAGTTCATGGCTGGTTCAGAAATACAATGATTGGAAAAGTAAACACGAAAAATAATTTTAAAAGATGATTACAAAATTTGTTCAGGGTACAATCAAAGGGATTATTAAATTCATTGTCACACTTGGAGTCGTGGCAGCGGTACTTGGATTCATCTGGTACTCGTATGAAATGAATAAAGACTATACTGTCCGGCAGCAACAAGTTGAGATAAGTCCTGGACTCGGGGTCAAGCAGATCAGTGCAGAGCTTGAGCTGGCAGGACTTATTCATAATGACTTTGTATTTCGTACATATGTGTGGCAAAAAGGTTTGGAAGAAGATTTTATAGCGGGTGTGTTTGATCTTCCTGAAACCATGAGTCAAAAGGATTTGGTGGACATACTCACATCGCATAACACGATTGATAACAGTATAAGGATTACACTTATAGAAGGATGGTCAGTTGATGAAATAGCAGAAACTGTATCAGAAACGCTTGAAGGCGTAACTCTGCAAGATGTTTATGTTGAGATTGGCTTTCCGCAAACTACCAAAAACAATGCCAACGGTCAGACATATTCCAATCCTGTATATGAGGAAGAGTATGTATTTTTACAAGATAGACCTGAAGGTACTGGGTATGAAGGATATGTTTTTCCAGATACTTATATAGTAAAAGAAACTGCCACAGTAGAAGATGTTGTTCGAAAAGCATTTGATAACTTTGATGTTAAGTTTTCTGAAGAAATGAGGCGTGATGTAGTTGCACAAGGTAGGACTATATATGAAGTAGTAACAATAGCGTCAATACTGGAACGAGAGTTTCAGACACTTGAAGATAAAAAGGTTGGTGCAGGTATCATCCAAAATAGACTTGATATAGGTATGGCACTGCAGATGGATAGTACAGTCAATTATGTAACAGGCAAACGTTTGCCCGCAGTCACATTTGAGGATTTAGAAGTGGATTCACCGTACAATACATATATGTATCCAGGTCTGCCACCGGGACCTATCGCAAGTCCTGGGCTGGATTCTTTGATTGCAGCAGTTTATCCGGATACGACTTCATTTTTGTATTTTTTGCATGATCCAGCTGGAAATACGCACTTTGCTGAAACCTTTGATCAGCATGTAGCAAATAAGGCAAAATATCTACAGTAATTTCTTCTCTAAAATTACGTATTATTAGATCAAAACTACCTCATAAGGGTAGTTTTGCTAATATTAGGTAAAAAGGGGAGCTTTTTATCTAAAACACTTGACATATATGCAGAAATATGCTATTTTTCACAATCAACTAAATAAGTATGAGGAGAGAAATACACGCTATGTCTGCTATTTCTCTTAGCAGTTTTTTGTTTTTGAAAGCTTGTTATTTTTGGATTATAAATAGTCCAAAGCCACCAGCTTTCAATATCGCTGGACAGATCATTGAAAAATAAATAGGTATTAGTCAAATATGAATTCAAGCTCATAAGGAGATATGTATGAAACTGAAGCGGATGTTTTTGTTGTTTGTTTTTCTGTTGCCGGTGTTTTTATCGGCACAAGTTATCGTCATTGACCGTTCTACTGGTAAAAGAGTAGATAGACCGGTCGTGACCCGTCCCACCTCATCAACTCCCTCCTCAGCAGTATCCTTAGGATTGCTTCGCCCTGAAGCATTCTTAGGACAGCAATACCAGATTCCGGATAGCGTTCGCGCTGCACAGTATCAGGTACTTGCTACGTGGAAGACCCCGCTCAAGTCGCAGTTAGACCTGGGATGGAGCGGAACATTTACCGGTGCCTCTGAGACTGCAATTGAGCGGTCATTTGAGCGCTGGCTTATGCAATTGTCTTCCAAACCGGAACACCGTTTGGTGCAAAACCTTATTATGAACGACCCGGACAAAATTATGTTTTTTGCAACCGGCCTAGTCAATAAGGTCAGTTACCAAAATGGTGAACCGTCAGATGGTAGGCAAGGTTCGTTTCTTGGTTTTCGGCGTAAAAACGTTGGCGCTGCAATTGTCGAGCGGCATTTAGGTGACCATATCTTGGTATTGAATGGTGGATGGAAATTCCATCAGGATAGAACTGGGATTCAGTGGTTTGCTGTAGTAAAGCCGCCTGTCAAAAATAAGCAAAAGCGTATTGAGCCGGTTCAGCCAAGCGAACGTGTTGTTCGAACTGAGACGGTCACTCGTGATTCCGTTTGGGTTTTTACTGAAACCGAGCGGCATGTCTGGACGCCCAGTCCGGTTCACGTGGGAATGCAACTGGTGATTGATGATTGGAAGATAAATACAACGCTTCCGAAGAATTACCAGCAGTTTTTCCTTCGATTGTTTCAAAAAGACACCCTGTTTAGCTACCCGATTCGTCTTGATGGACGGGCAATCCTGGAGAACTCGAAGATTGAGGATTACGATGATGTGGTCTCACAGGAGTATAGCCTTGCAGGTGTCAGTGTTGACGCAGAAGTTGACTTGCCGCTGTTTACTCTCGCAGGTGGCGGGCAGTTTCACTACAACCGTGAGGTTGCAGTGCCCGACAATTACGAAGTTTATGGTAGCGCAATCGCACGACTCGGATTCGTACGTGCTGGTATCCACGGTTCAACGCAGTGGGGCAAAGCAACCGGTGATTACCGTGTTGCTGACTCGACCAGGGCGCAACGAATGTGGGTAACCGCAGGACTGTTTCATCAATTTGACGATCTGTCTGTTGATCTTGGTTGGCAGCAGTCGCTTGGATTTAAGTACTCGGATAGCTTCTATGAGGTCCACCATGATCCTGACTGGATTGGTGGCTACCTTCATTTAAAGTATCTTGAGTTTGCTTGGATCAAGGCAAGCGTTGAAATGTATCATGAAACAGAAGTTGATCTTAGGCGCCGTACTTTAGTTGACCCTCCGGTCTGGCGCACAAAGATTATGGCGGGAATGGCTATTCCGCTCAATGTTTTTGGATTGTTTAAATAGCCAAAAAATTAAAGACAAATTTACTATTCACTTATGACAAGGAGCTGACGATGAATTATCGTTCAATCAATAGTTTCGTAATCCGTTTTTTCGCAGTAGTGGCACTAATTGTTTTTTCCGCTTGTGATTTTAACAATCCGGATGCTGATAGCCTGACCGGCTTTCAGAACGAAGATGATGGTATCAGCTATAACATTACCGGCTTTCATCTTACCGGCCCCGAGGCTTTGAGTAAGGTGACCACAACCAATCCGTTCGAACTTCCGGGCGACGCCAAGGTATACCTGGTATACTCGAACGTCACCGAGGTCAATCCGTACGAAAACAGGTACTATATGGGAACCGTCGGAGATCTCCGTGGGAGCACACCGGCTCCTGTCACTATTCCTGTAACCGTAGGGAAGCAGGATAAGCTGACAACCCTGGAGATTGTACACCCGGCATACGAACATGGCGTCATGTTGCCGTGTATGTATGGCTTGCAGTTTGATGACGATCGTATCGGAGACAATGGTTATGTAGAGCCTACCGGGCTCTTGCAGACCAACGCTCCGGGCTTGCGACGGACGCATATGAATAACTGGAAACTCAACTACAATGAGAACGGAGAGTTAGCATTTATCCAGGAAGACAACATGGCAAATATGGTCCTGGGCGCTGTTTACTACGACGCACTGGGTGATAGTATCCGCGATGTGTCTGCTATTTACGGTTCCGGATTCTGCGATTCCGAAAAGTACGCAGAGATGGGTCCCTGGGATGCACCGATCCCGCAGGAAAGTCAAATGATTGACCTGCAGGCAACGTACACCCTGGGCTACCGTACCGGCATGTGGTACACGAACGTTGAAGTCAATGGCAACACCATTCCGGTTCGCTGGAGCCTGGCGCCGATGGTCAAGGGTCAGAGTGCATACTATGCGCTGACCGGCGGCTACAACGCAGAGATGCGTTGGCACGGCGTTAAGTTGGTTTCCATCAATGGTGGACATCCGAATATGACCGATGCATTTCCGCTTCACCACATCGACCCGGTTGATATGGTTGGAAATGGAAGTACCTTCAGCGCACTGACCGTCACTGCTGGTCAAAGTGGTTATTCTCAAAGCGAGAATAACCTCATCTACACCTTCGGTACCGGCGGCGGTAACAACAATGTTTGTGAAAATACGAATTACCACATCTTTGATGACGGTGACACGACCCGGGTCAAGTACACTCCGGATTTGAGTCGTCTGCACGCAACCTTGTGGTCGTATTCCTATGAGCAGGCACTGCTCCTTTGCCGCCTGGGTGTCATTGCAGAGCATACATCTGATCCCAATGATACTACTCAGAATGCCGAGCACCACTACCAGACCCTGGAGATCCTGCATCAAAACGGTGACACGACCGAAGTGGTTGTCAGCCAGATTTACTACGATCCGGGTACTGGTGAGCATGGCTACTGGGTCTTTGAACGATCCGACATCGAGCAAGTACTGGCGTTGATGCAGTCCGGAGATGTTCTGCTCTGGCGTGCCCACTATGCCGGTCCTATGCCTCCTGCTGGTCAGACCTGGAACGGGGAGTATCACAGCACCCATTTTAAACTGATCAAAGGGAAGGTCGATCAGACCTGGTCCTGGAACTAATACTGATCAAAAGCGCCTTAAAGGCAATCTAAAAATTTCAAAAGGACACTCAAACTGAGTGTCCTTTTACTATTGACAAACTTTTAAATATATGTAATAATATGCAGTTCCACCTTAAAAACCTAACTTATTTATTGTTTAATCGTCCAAAAATCCAAGGGAGGATGTTATGAGACGATATGTTTTAATCGCTTTTTTGTTTTCTTTTTTGTTTCAGTTGCAAGCGCAGACGCAACCGAAATATCAGTATGAATTACCCCGGTTTTTGCAGGGAGCGGTTTTTAATAAGCCGACGGGATTGGCAACAATCCCTGTCCTGGGCTATACCATGTATAATTTGCAGTATCATGCTGATCGAATTGAAGGAGAGTCATTACTTTCTCCGCATCATTTATACTGGGGTTGGGCATCATATGCGACCGGGTATTTTGTAAGCCGGTATGCGCCGGACTTCTTTAAAAAAAATCCGGGTTTCTCCTGGTTTACTTTTTACGGAGGACTGCCCGTGTTTTTCGATGATGGGTACCAACACCATCGTCATATGAATGATGGGTATCATCTCATTGAGATGCCGGATGGTAGTATGCGTGGTAATGGCGGCAACCTTTACGAGAGTCCGGTTAACAGGCTCTACAAGTATATGCTTGAAGAGCATCATTTGGCCAATGACATGTCTATTGCTCTTTTTGATTTAGGGATTGGTCATGGCTTTGCCTTTAGCGCCGGTTTTTACAAAGGCGCATTTGTCGGGGTTTCCTGGGAATTTCGTGATCCACATTACGATTTTTTCGGGTTCAACATCTCAACAAAGGCTATTGCCGGGCATGGTCATCAAGGCACACACATGCGTGCTATGTCTTTTGGTGTAGCAGGACGCCTTTATGTATTAGGGCCTTTGTATATCACCGGTGGATTTAATACCATTAATTATCGCACTTATGGCGTAAAGACGTTTGAGCCCACATGGGGAATCGGAATCAGATAGCAACAATATTAATAACAATATTCTTCTAACAATTTTTAAAACCTCAGCAAAGCTGAGGTTTTAACATTTTCTACTTTTTTTAATTTAATATAAGTGATACTTTTGTGGCCAAAAGTATCCAAAAGCCTTGGGGTGACAAAACTCGCTAGAGGCTCTGATTATATGATAGTGGTTCCTAGAAATGACGCTCAAACAGTTGTCACCCCAAACCCCACCTTTCTTTTCAAGAGCAATGGGGTCCGGGGTTTTGCCTGTTCGAGCGTAGTGTCAAAAACACCAATGAATAATAGGTGAAAGACGCGAGTTACAAAACCCCAGAACTTTTCGTCCTTTTGGTTGCAAAAGGACAGGCAATAGCATTAGTTGACAAAAATACTCATTTTAAGTAATATAGTTTTATCCGCAGACAATAGGTCCCAAGGATAAAATACAAATTTCAAATCTCAAATTTCAATTGGATAAGAAACTTGTAGAATGTTCTGGTTTAATGCTATACATAGCGCCTATCGAGGTAAAACATCCATTTCTATATATTTTAGGATTTTTAGGTCGAGTTTTACATGTGTGTCTGTGGTTTATCCACAGGCTTTTTGTTTGCCAGGCAAACAAAAAGAAATGCC
>JBMYTV010000002.1:16660-140427 GCA_049604715.1 Patescibacteria group bacterium | reverse complement strand
AGAATCTTACTTGGTAAATGATATTCAAACACTTGATGATTTGAGTCATTATTTAGCAGAAGTCAATGATCACGAAGCATATATCACGGAGTCAGGGATTGGATTTATCAAAGATGTTTTCGGATTTGAAAAATTAGCTGATATGCTCTTTAAAGAAAACTGGTATTCTGAAGAATATAAACAGGCATCTGAAATCCATGATTGGTTGAAAATTTGGGAGAAAGAATCTAAAGAGTATTCTAATAAAGAATAGATTCTATTGAATGTGACTTCATAACAAAACCAGGCAAATGCCTGGTTTTGTAGTTGGTAAACTGTTGGTAACTCGACTTCGCAGAAAAGCTAAAATGAGCTAGTATACACTGGACTTTTAGGTCTATTAGAGCTAAAGTGTCTTTGACAATTGAGATATACCTAACCCCTCCATATTGGCGGGGGTTTTTAGTATACTTCTTTTGTTTTTTCTATCATTTTTTTCTTGCCTATCTTCTCCATAACTTCGGCAATACGTTCTTGAGGTAATTTGAGTTTAGTAACGTTTTCCTTAATCGCTTGAGCCATTGTGCTTGGGTCTTTGGCTGGTACAAGTGTGTATTGCTCTTTTGGGTATTGTTTTAGAGCTTCTGGTATACCGCCTACGTGCGTTGCGACAATTGGGAGACCAGTGCTCATAGCCTCTAAAATTACATAAGGATAGCATTCTTTTACAGACGGCAGTACAAATACATCAAATGCAGTCAGTACACGCCTTGCTTGTGGTAAGTCTTTTATAAGAGAGATGTGTTGTTGTAGTTTTCTTTCTTTAATATACTCACGGATAGCTTGTTCTTGTTCACCTTTGCCAATAATACAAAAGTGATATTGTGGGTTATCAATCACAATTTCATTAATTGCCTGCAATAAATACAGCACACCCTTTGTGGGATAGTAGTTTGCAATAGTACCAATCAAAAACTGTGTGACATTAACATCATATGTATCGTGTAGGAATTTTTTGGCATGCTCACGTGTTTGGTACAAGTCTGATGTTAGTGGGTCAATGCCATTGTGTATGATTCTAAACTTTTCTGTATCAATACCAACTGCAAAGGCGGATTGTTTGGCGTATTCTGAAACTGCAATAACAGTATCAATGTATCGCATAAAAAATTTATTGAGCATGATATACAGCTTACGCTCCCACGCAGGCCTTGGGTCATCAAATGCCCAGCCATGTGCAGTAAAGATGACTTTCTTGATGCCAGCTTTTTTGGCAGCTAACGCTCCCAAGATGCCAATCTTGTTGCTGTTGAGATGTACAATATCGAATTGTTCTTTTTTGAAAAACTTTTTTAGTTCAAAAAACGCTAGCACATCATGTAGCGGAGAGATGTTGCGCTTTACATGTTTTAGGAAGTGAAAAGGTATCTTTTGCGCATCTGCCCATGTACTAAGCCACTCTGGCTGCTTTTCGCCATGTGCGATAGTGATACTACGGTTATCATCGTTTGTCCCTATAGCAACATCAGCCACATACTGTGCTGCGCCTCCCATTTCACCCTGGGTAATAACTAAAGCGATTTTTTTCTTGTGAGCATTGTTCATATATATAGTGTAGCAATGTTTCTTGGCTAATTCTAGTGATAATTTGTTTATTTGGCAAGTAGTAGCCTTGAGTTTTTGGCTAATTATAGATAAAATTAATGCATCAGAACACACTGTTTCTGCAGTTTTAGTATTAGTAAAAACATGTGGATAACTCCGGTAATTTACGTATTGTAATAGCAACTGAAATTTTTCCTCCAACTCTTGGAGGGCCGGCAACTCATCTTGAGATTTTAATCCCAAGGCTTATTGAAAGTGGGTATAGCGTGTCTGTGGTTACTTTTGGTAATGAGGAAATTACAAACACTTTTGGTGCAACTGTTTTTCATGTTCCGCTTTATAAGTCGCTTGCTAAGCGTTGGATTGTATATACATTAAAGCTATTTAACATAGTTCGGCGTGGAGATAGTATGTATGTACTTGGTACAGTCTTGGCTGGTTTGCCAAGTTTTATTGTGTCAAAGATAAAAGGTGTGCGTTATGTACTTCGTATACCTGGCGATTTTATTTGGGAATATGTTCGTCGTAATAAAAATGACGTGTCTATTGAAGATGTGTACAAAAAGCATTTTGGAATATTTGTAAGTATTTTTAAAAAGATTCAACAAATAGTAGTCAATCGTGCTGCTTATGCGTTTGCTACTAGTAAGACCCAGGCAGGCATAACAAAGTATTGGAAAATTCATAAAGATGTTGAGGTAGTTTACTCTCCTGTTTTGCAAAAAGATAATAGTAATGCACAAAAAGAAAACCGAATTATAGCCACAGGTCGTTTGGTAGGTGTTAAGGGATTTGATGTGCTGCTCCATGATATTCACAGCTGGATGTTTGAACACAGGGACTGGAGACTTGATATATTTGGTGATGGGCCAGAAAAAGAATACTTACAATCAATAATTCGTGAGCTTGGCATGGAAGACCAGGTAGAAGTACATGATCCAGTTTCCCTAAATGAACTTCATGAACAGTACGCACAGGCACGAGTTGCGATTATTTATTCTGAGTATGATGCACTGCCGCACTCATTATTTGAGGCTATGAGTAATAACATTTCAGTTATAGCGCCTCCGGTTGGTGGAATCCCTGAGATCATAACGCAGTACTCTTACGGACATATGATTGCAGAGCGAAGCAGAGAAGAGCTCATGGCAGCACTAGATGAAGCAACTAAGGATTCAATTGATGTACCCGCAGATATTTCTTCAGAATTATCAGTGACGAATATGACTGAGAGAATAGTTACATTTTTAAGTTCAAGTGTACGTATATGAGGTTACTAGTACTAGGGCTTGATACAAAGGTGCTCGATCAAACATCTGCTACGTATAAGCGGATCAAGCATTATGCAGATGCACTTGATTGGTATGAGGTTGTTGTTCCTTCAAAGCGACGCATGAAAATAGTTGATGGGAATCTCACAGTAGTTGGTGTGGGTGGTTTTATTAAGCCCATTCAACTTATACTACTTATGTATTATGCATATCGGGCTATTAAAAAGCACAATATCAGTGTTGTTACTTCGCAAGATCCCTATGTTTTGGGACTTACGGCTGTGTTCTTAGGGAAGCTACTCAAGGTGGGTGTAGAAGTACAGGTGCATGGTTTTGAAAAATTCAATATAGTTAGGCGTGAGATAGCAGAACATGCCCTGCATAATGCTGATGTTATTAGGGTCGTGAGTAAAGATTTAAAAAAGCGCATACATTCTTATTTTGGTATTGAGAATGCGAAAATAATCGTGGCCCCGATTTTTGTTGATTGGAAGGCTATTCAATATACTGAGTTTGATCACCGTATTAAAGCCGCAGCTAAAGATCACACAGTTTTCTTGGCGGTAGGTCGGATGGTGAGTGTGAAAAACTTTGAAGGAATTATACGAGCTTTTTATCACGTTCATAAAGAGCATCCGCATACTCATTTGTTACTTGTTGGTGATGGGCCGCTTAAGCCAAAACTTATGGGAGAGGTGCGTGAGCTTGGTATTGAGGATGTAGTTGAGTTTGTTGGATGGGTAGATAGTGTTATTGAGTATTACCGAGGTAGTCACTGCGGAATATTTTTTTCTGAATCAGAAGGATACGGCATGGCTCTTATAGAGGCGCTAGCGTGTCAGTTGCCAGTGATTACAACAAAAGTTGGTGTGGCTCAAGACATTGTTAAAGATGGGGTAAATGGATTGTTCGTTGATAGAGATGATGTTGAGAGCTTAGAAAAGTTAATGAAATTACTTGTTGTGAATACTGAGATGCGCGAGCAAATGAAAAAGCAATCACGTCATTGTTTAGAAGAGCTGCCAACGCAAGATAATATTGAAAAACAATATCATAGAGCGTGGAAAAAAGTAGAACGCGCTACAAAACGTAAACGATTATAATGTAATGCATATGCAATCACATATTAAAGAACTCGAACCAGTAATCAAAGAAGCTGGGGACATAGTCCTTAAACTTGAGTCACAAATAAATCGCGCTGAGCATGACAGCGCTTTCCCAAGTACAGAAGCTGACAAAGCAGTGTCTGACTTTTTGTACCCTCGTCTCAAGGCCATTGAGGATATACCTATCTTGGATGAGGAAAGAACAGATGATATAGCTCGTCTTCAAGCAGAGCGTATTTGGATTGTTGATCCTATTGATGGTACCAAGGATTTGATAGAGGGGACTGGTGAGTATGTAGTTATGTGTGCAATTGTAGAGGATCACAAACCAGTTTTATCTATAATGTACCAACCAAAGGAAGATGTGCTTTATTATGCTGAAAAAGGTAAAGGTGCTTATAAAGTGGAAGGTGGCAATACCACACAGCTTAGTATCCAAGGATCAGTGCAGCATGTACGTATGATCAGTAGTCGTTTTCACGAGTCTGAGACCATAAACCAGTTTGCACTCAAGCTTGGGGTTGAGAAGAAAGTTCCGCGCGGTAGTATGGGGCTTAAGATGGCTTCAATTGCTGAAGGAATCGCTCATGTTGTTGTTTATTTTACTGACAAAACAGGTGAGTGGGATAGTGCTCCTGGATCACTTCTTATTACTGAGGCTGGAGGCAGGGTAACTGATTTTCGTGGTGCTGATCTTATGTTTAATAAGCCACAACCTCGCAATCAACACGGTATATTAGCTGCGCATCCAGGTTTACACGAGCGAGCACTTGAGGTTATTGAGGGAATTGAATATAACTTTGAGTAGTATGCAGGACATAGTAGTTATTCCAACATATAATGAGCGCAATAACATCAGGGTTATAGTTGATGAGATTTTAGATGCATATGACAACTTACAGGTGATGGTGGTTGATGATAGTTCACCAGATGGTACAGCTGATGTAGTAAGGCAACTTGAATCAAAGTATCCAGGACAAGTTGAGTTGTTGCTTCGCAAAGAAAAGAATGGTTTGGGCGAAGCTTATAAAGATGCGCTACTAAGAATACAGAAAAGACCAGAAATAAGATATGTATTTACCATGGATGCAGATGGATCTCATAGTCCGAAGTATTTAGCAACAATGAGAGAAAGCCTCAGAGACCATGATCTTGTTGTTGGAAGTCGGTATATTACTGATGGCGGCGTTGCTGAGTGGGAGACATGGCGCAAGGCACTTAGTTATTATGGTAACAAGTACTCAAGTATTGTAACTGGTGTACCGATCGCGGATTTGACAGCCGGATTTATTGGTATGCGAAAGAGTATGCTTGATAATGTGGATTTTGGTGAGTTCACATCGTCAGGGTATGCATATCAGATTGAGTTTAAGTCGCATTGTTTTATAAACAAAGGTGCGCGTGTTACAGAAATACCTATAACATTTTTGTCTCGTCGTGAGGGAGAGTCAAAATTGTCCCACCAAATTATTCATGAAGGAGTTTTAACTCCAGTTAAGATTTTATGGAAAAAAATACGAGCGTAGCGTGTCCAATATGTAAAGGAGATAGTGTTTTTTCGTATGCGAAGAATTCACATGATATTTTTTCATGTGCAGTATGTGATTTAGATTTTGTATGGCCTATTCCTGAGAGTATTGCTGATATATATAGTGAAGATTACTTTTATAAAAATGAAGAAACCGAAGGTTTTGGATATACGCGGTATAACGAAGACAAAGAAGCTATGCGTACTGTGTTTGAAAAGGAGCTGAGTCATTTTGAGTCACGTGTACAAAAGAAAACAATATTTGATGTTGGTGCTGCTACTGGGTACTTTTTGGACATAGCAAAAAAACGTGGTTGGCAAACAGCCGGCAGCGAAATATCATCATATGGCTATGAAGCCGCTAAAACTCAGGGGCATGATATGTTTTTGGGGTTACTGCCAGAGTATACAACGGAAAATACGTACTCACTTGTGACTATGTGGGATGTGCTCGAGCATGTAGATGACTGTAGTGGATACATCAAGAAAGTTAATAGTATGCTAGAAACAGGCGGTTATGTACTTATTAACACTATTGATAAGAGTAGTGTGTGGGCACGACTTTGGGGTAGAAAATGGAATATGATTATTCCACCTGAGCACGTATTGTTTTTTTCGAAAAAAAGTCTGATAAAACTTTTAAGACAAAATGGTTTTTCTATAGTCACAATAAAGCGTTTATCAAAGAGCTTTTCTTTGTCTTACATTTTTAAAGTTCTGTATGAGTGGCAGGGCTTTGCTTTATGGAAATATTTAGCACATGCATTTGATACACCTATGTGGAGAAAGGTTACTATTCCTATAAATGTTCGAGATAATATTTATATAGTTGCGCAAAAACAATGAAGTTATTTCTTAAAAAACATACACTAGCCATTTTGCTGGCAGTTAGTATTGGTATCATCACTGGATTACCGCAGTTGGTTGCTATTTCTTCAACTCCTGGGTGGTCGGGTATTTTTCCGACAGTAAATGATGACGAAATATATTATCAAGCACGTGGACAAGAAATTGCTGATGGGCACTATTTTCTCACCAATCCTTATTTGTATGAGTACAAGGATGCAAGTCCAATGCAATTTTGGTTACCAGATTTTATAGTGGCAAAACCGCTAGCGCTTTTTGATGTGCCCGTACAGGTTGGATATATTGCATATGATTTTATTCTGCCAGTTATATTAGCACTTTTGAGCTATGCTATTATTTTTACTCTTACACGATCCCGGCAAGCATCACTGGTTGGTATGATAGCTATACACCTTGGGCTTTTTTTGAGTTTATTTAATCGTGGTCCTAGTCCCCAGTTTATTTTCATTATTTGGCAACTCGTGGCTTTGCTATTTTTGCGCTATGAATTATATAAAAAGACCAGTAGCGCTGTTTTATTGAGCTTAGTGTTTGGTCTTCTTTTTTATATGTATCCATATTATTGGACGTATTATGTTATTTTTTTTATTTTATATTTAGCTATTCGTTTTGCATTTGGAAATAGACGCCTAAAGTCATATTTATATATATTTTTAGGAAGTGCAGTAATTTCTATTCCATATTTTTGGGCATATATTCAGAGTACGTCATTGCCTTATTATACAGAGTCAGTCATCAGGCTTGGGTTGCTGGAAACACATTTTCCTTCGGGGTATATGATTGTAATCCCAGGCGTTTTGTTGATCGCGTTGTTACTTTTGATGTTTTGGAAAAAACCAGTACCTCGCTTGGATCCCAAGGCATTGTTTGTATTTTCCGGTGTAGTGGCCTGCGTCATCGCAGTGAATCACCATATAGTTACTGGGAAAAACTTAGAATTTTCTAGCCACTACTATCCATTAAGTATGGTGACATTTGTATATGCTGCCGCCTATGTATATACACATTGGAGCTTGTCATTACCTGAGCGTATACGAATTCGTATAGCTGCGCTCGTTGTACTGCTTGTTGTGCCTTGGTCTATTGTTGAGGCGCGTGATGTAGTTCTGCGTCAAATAGTTGCATCTGATATTGAGATCCAGCGTCAACAGTACGTACGGGCGCTCAAGTGGATAGATTTTAATACTAACGCTGATGATGTTTTCTTTGCCAATCAAAGGATGAGTGCGCTTATACCTGCATATACGCATGCAAATGTTTTTTATGCCCGTGAAGCCAATTTATTCTTTTTGCCAAGCAATGAAGTTGCAGAACGGTTCATACTAAACAATTACTGGGCTGAATACTCGGAAGAGTTTTTACGTAAAAATGAAAGAGCGCTTTGGGGTACTCAGTATATAAATGCATATGGTCATATAGAAAGTCGAAATAAAATACTGCGTTTGCTGGGTCAAACTGAATATACAAATGTTCGTTTCCCGCAAGACGTTATGGATAACATGATTCAAAGAGCAAAGGACATACAAGCAACACCGCTGCTTGATCAGTTATCTATCTATAAAGTAGATTATGTTGTTGTCGACAATGATCGAGACGATTGGAATATGGACGACTTTGGTAATGTCTCAGAGGTCTTCTATGATAAAGAAGTAACTATTTATAAACTTCATAAAGAAAAGTAGTATGCGACATAAAGTGATTTATATTTTACCAAAGTTCGATAACAACACAGATACACATTTTGCGTATTTGTATGAGCTTATTCGTGCTGCTACAAATGAACTTGATATAGTACTACTTATTGAGAGGTCAGATGGTGATGTCGCATACTTTGACGGGTGCACATACGTGAAGCCGCTGAATAAAAAGAATGCATTTAGTCGTTTGTGGTCTTTGTTTGTAGAAATAAGCAAGCTTCGTGTGCGTGGATACAAAAAGGTGTACGTGCATTACAGTTTCTACGGGGCACTTGTAGCAAGTGTTATCATGCGACTGTCTGGCGGTAAGGTGTGGTATTGGAACTGCGGGATGCCATGGCTTTTTGGCAAGCAGTATATGTTACAAGTCGTGTTAAAGTTTGTACATTACATGGTTGCTGGTGCTTCTAGCTTGTTTGCTATGTATCATGAGAATGTTGGACTCAACCCAGAGAAGGGACGAGTGCTGCCAACATGGATAGACATAGAGCGTTTTCGTTCTCTTCAAAAAACAGATATCTCGGGACTTTATGATATTCCAGAGAATAAACAGATAGTGTTGTTTGTGCATCACATATCAAAAAGAAAAGGCGCACATCTTATTGTGCCAGTTGCATCGCACTTTAAAGATAATTCAGATGTACATTTTGTTATTGCTGGTTCTGGTCCTTATTTTGAAACAATGCAACGAGAAGTAGAAGATCAGAAACTAATCAACATAACTGTGCTTGGGAAGGTTCCAAACAAACATATACCAGCGTTGTTTGCAAAAGCAGCTGTGTATTTTATGCCTTCTAATGAGGAAGGGTATGCACGCACACATCTAGAATCAATAGTAGCAGGAGTGCCAGCTGTAGTTACAAATGTTGGCGCAACTTCTGATGCGCTAGCTCGTCATAAAGGCGGAGTTATGTGTGAGCCTGAAGATGTAGAATGTTTGGCTAGTGGAATACAAAATATGATTTCAAACCCACTAAAACCACAAAATGCAGAAATGGCAGACCAATCAGTAGCGCTTAAGGAATTTATTAAGTTATTTGATGAGTAAAAAAAGAGTAGTATTTGCTATAGATCGGATGAATATTGGCGGTGCTCCGTCAGTAGTATTTGAGCAAATGAAACAAATAGACAAAAGTAAGTTCGAGGTATTTTTATTGACTCTTTATCGTAGTAAGCAGGCAAACTATTTTGATAGATTAGATTTTTTGGATGAAGATCATATAGTTTCTTTTTCTCTGTATAAGAGAAGCTTGCTTGATATCAGGACTTGGTTTAAGGTTTTTTCTTTTTTAAAGAAAAATAACATAGATGTTGTGTACACTCATTTATTTTTAACTAACGTGGTTGTCCGGACAGCAGCATGGCTTGCGCGAGTACCAACAATAATATCAACTGAGCATAGTACATACTTTAACAAACACACGTGGCAGATAATAGTCGATAGAATACTTGCAAAAGTAACAACGTCAATAGTAGTAGCACGTCCAGAGATAGCAGATTTTACTGCTGATCAAGAAAAGATATCTCGTGATAAATTTATTATCATTGCAAATCCCTTGTCACTCCCAGAGCCTGATACACAGGTGCTAGATGAACTATCCGAAAAATACATCATCAAGCAAAATTCATTTAACGTGCTGACCATCGGAAGGTTCCAAGAAGAAAAAGGGCACCAGTATCTAATAGATGCAATGAAGTTACTCCAGGATATGGATATTACATGTATGATAGTTGGCCATGGGCCCCTGCATGAAAAACTTGAGCAACGTATCAAAGCACATGGGCTTGAAAGTTCATGCAAAGTTATTAAAGAACCAGAAAAAGCAAAGTATTTCTATTATTTAGCTGACCTTTTTGTACTGCCATCACTGCGAGAAGGTCAGTCAATTGTGACATACGAAGCTTTTGCTGCTGGGCTTCCTGTAGTAGCATCAAACCTCCCTACACTACAAGATGTAGTAGAAGACGGTGTAAATGGATATTTGATTCCCACCAAAGATATTACAGCGCTTGCTGCAAAGATAGAGAGTTTATATGAAGATAGAGAGGTATATAAGGGATTTCAGGAACATACTTCTTCTGCTATCGAGTCTTATCAAAATATGAGTTCAATAAAACATCTAGAGAATTTATTTATAAAATAAATATATGCTTACCAAATATATTGAGAATTACAAGTTGAGAAAACAGTACTCCAAAGACGGGCGGGTCCCATTTTTCAAGCTCGCGTACAATTTTCTTCCACAAGAGAAAGACGCTGTTGTTCTCGACATCGGCTGCGGTGATGCTGAGTTTGCAGCTGATGCTAGTCTAGCAGAAGAGTATGACAATTTGTATTTACTTGATTCTAATCCAGAAACTATAAACAAACTACGTCAACAGTATAAGAATGTTATGCATTATGAAGCACCGGATCGTTTAGAGTTTGATGATTCATCAGTAGATTATATACATCTAAGTCATCTCGTGGAGCATTTAGAGTACCAAAAGTTATATTCATTTATGAAAGAACTGGATAGGATAACGGCTCCAGGAGGTGTGTTAGTCATCAGTACACCTCTGTTATGGTGGCGATTTTACAATGACTTAAGTCATGTTAAGCCATATAACCCTGAAGTTTTCATTCACTATTTATGTGATGAAAAAAGTGAACGAAGTGCAGGTGCAATTTCAAGTATATATACTGTTGAGAATTTGACATTTCGATATCGAGCTCTGCCAATACCTGATGGCGGTTGGACATCTCAGCATTTGGTTGTTGACGTGTGTATGCAGATAGCAAAAAGAATTACTGCTGCTCTTGGTTTCAGGTACCAGGAAAAAAATGGCTACACACTAGTTCTTCGTAAGCAGTCGTAACTTGTTTTTCATGGTTGTCCTAAATCAGTTTTCATTTCCTATAAAAGCATTAGAAACAATCACTTGTACTTGCAGGGGAAGTTTGAAGTATGCGCAAACTGAAGGCTATGTATCAAATGGAGTTGTGGGCTGCACATCGTGTGGTAGGGAGTATGCTATAGAAAATGGTATTTTGCGCATGCCGCAGATTGCTTTTGATGACATTATACAAAAAGAATCTACAGCGCGAGATGCAGAAGCAAAAAAATATGATAAACGATTAGAGAAAAGGCAAAAAAATGAAATTGAGCCAACACTCAAAAAATTAGGCAACGTTAGTAATAAGGTGATTGTAGAGTATGGTGCGGGTACTGGTCGGTTTACAACTAGGCTGGCGCATAAAGCTTCGCTTATTCTAGCGAGTGATATCTCACTTATATCACTTGAGATAACAGCGCGAAAACTTTTGGAAAAAGAATATACAAATGTAGCACTTGTACATACTGATAGCACACGTCTTCCTTTAAGGGGTAATTCTTTTGATTTGGCGGTTTCTTTTCAAGTGCTTGAGCATGTTCCGCACAAATGGCAACGTGCAGTGTGGTATAGGGCCATGTACTCAGGCCTAAAGTCAGGTGGGCGTATATTTCATACAGTGTATTATCATGATTTTCGTCGTAGAATACAAAAGCTGCCTACACGTGGGTATCATTCAGATGGAATTTATTATCAGTATTATTCAAAAAAGCTTCTCAACAGTGAAATGCAAGCACATTTCGGGCCGCTTTCATTTTCATACGTTGATAGTATGGTGCCAGGTTTGCAGCGGTTTGTGCCGCAGGTGTTACAAGTGCCTTTAGGAAATATCTGTACACAGGTGCCATTTTTGAAACATTTTTCTCACTTGATTGTTGTAGAGGGGTTTGTTCCTGCAAAAAAGAAACAATCTTTAACAAGTGGTGTGGTATTTCAGAACCCATCATTTTATACTAAATATATACATTGGTTTACTGATCCGTATGTTCCAGAGAAGTCAGATCATATGACTATTTTTTCATATACTGATGCTGAGAGGGGTTTTTATAAAAAAAAGTCAGGACCAACAAGTGTCATATCACTAGACAAGTCGCTGGATGAGATTTGGAATAATACAAGAAAAAGTTTTGTACAAAAACAAATAAATCGCGGTGAACGTAAAGGCATCACGTTATCTGTATCAACTGAGTTTGATGAATTTTATAAGTTATATCATTCTTTTAGAAAAGAAAAGAACTTGATTGCCGAGTCTAGAGAGATTATGGAGCAAAATGGTTTTTTGATTACTGCGCATAGCGACAATCAGATGCTTGCTGCTGGTTTGTTCATTGCTGATGGGCAGACAATGCGCGCGTGGGCTTTGGTGTCAGATCGATTTAGTAGTGATGGAAAAATGCGAGAATTAGTTGGGTATGCAAATCGCATGGTAGTATGGCATGCAATTAAGTATGCGCATACACATGGATTTGTACTTTTTGATATGGGTGGACTTAACAAATCTACAAGCAATTCATCTGACAAGTCGCTTAATGAATTTAAAGAAGCGTTTGGCGGAGAAGAGCGCTTGGGGTACTTTTATTCCGGTAGTGTATCTCGGCGCCACAAACTACTTAAGAAAATAAAAAAACATTTGCGTATATGAAGTTAATTATCACAGTAGACACAGAGGCTGATAATCAGTGGAAAAATCCTGATGTTTTTTTCTACACAAACATAAAAGCATTACCTGACTTTGATAAGTTATGTCGGAAATTTGATATGGTTCCTACATACCTGACCACATACGATGTTCTTGATGACACAGAAAGCGCGCGCATAATAAAGGAACTCCACCTAAGGGGGTCTGAAGTTGGTTCGCATTTACACTCATGGTCAACTCCGCCTGTACCAACTGATGCTTCATCATATATTTTTTCCTCTGAACTTGATACTAAGACTCTGAATGCGCAGATTGAAGAGTTAACAAAAAAAGTTCTTGATGTTACTGATTCTTCGCCCACAAGCTTTCGCGGAGGTCGGTGGTCGTTTACAAATGAGATTGGTAATAAGCTGGCTGAACTTGGATACATAGTTGATTCATCAGTGACACCAGGGGTGAATTGGCAGCGTATTATTACAAAGGGCAATGTATCTGCAGCTCCAAATTATGAATTGTATCCAGTTGAGCCTGATATGTTATATTTTTCAGGTGGAAAATTACTAGAGGTGCCAATGACAATTATCCAGCGATCATTTATGCATAGACTTCACGGACTACCGCGTGTTATTCATAATTTGCCTGATAAAGCCAAAAAAATAAGACAATATATAACAAAACCTCGGTGGCTTAGAATATTCCCTGAGACCACAGCAAAGGATCTTATCTTCGTGTATACTAAAGCAAAGGCGCTTAGATTGCCTGCGATTGTATTTATGATACACTCATCAGAGCTTATTAAAGGTGGGAGTCCTTACACCAAAACGGACGCTCAAGTAGCGCATATGTACTCGGTGTTAGAGGATTTTTTGGCTTTTGCTAGCTCCGATGGGGCCGAGGGTATAACTCTTAGTGACTTTGCAAAACAATATACACAAAATATATGAGTGAAAAACATCAAGACATTAAAGACACATACAATACCTTAGTGGGTGAAAAGCTCGACGGTGCTTATGAGCATGATAGGTGGTTTAAAACACCTGTACTTGCTCTTGGTTATGAAATGACAAAATATGCAGTTAACCGCCATGTTCTATCAAATATATCAAAAGATACTGAGTCTGTATTAGAGCTTGGGCCTGGACCAGGTACCTGGACCAAAGAATTACTAACCAAAGCGCCAAACGCGCATTATGATCTTGTAGATATTTCAAGGGAAATGCTTGCTGCAGCAGCCAAAGCACTGGATGAGCACAAGGAGAATATAAATTATAATGAGATTGATTTTCTAGATTTTGAGGTTGTAAAAAAGTATGATGTATTTTTTTCAAGTCGAGCTGTTGAGTACATACGAGACAAAGGGGCCGTTGTCGCAAAGATAGTACAAGCTTTGAAGTCTGGTGGGCGTGGATTTATCATTACCAAGACGCCGCACTATGATAGGCAGAAAATGCTTGGCAAATCAGTGCCAGATATGCACAAGAATCAGATTAGTCCTGATGATTTGAAGCAGTTATTGCAAAACCACGGTTGCATAGAGGTAAAGGTTTACCCAGTGAGTATGAGTTTTTTTTACTCAGTATTTAGATCTCTTGGTTTAAACAAGTTGCTACATGTATTATTTCGAAATACGCAACTTAATAGTGCAACCAAACATTTTGCAGAGAGTTATTTGATTACATTTAAGAAACAATGATTATAGAGCTATTTGGACTTCCTGGTACTGGTAAAAGCACGCTCGCCCGGGCACTACAAGAGCGTGGTATGGTTGTGAGCAAAGTCAAAAAAGTACCACTTCTAATCTGGTACAACATACAGTTTTTCTTTCAGTATCCAAAGACCGCATTGTTTTTACTGAGACTTATTTTGAAGCACAGCAAGCCACGATCGCTTTTTTATATGAAGTTTATGAATGCTTTTTTGCAGCATAATGCAAAATATGTACATGCAAAGAAGTTGCCAAATGCAGTTATTGATCAGGGCCACTTGCAGAATATTCTTTCAGTATTTGAGACAAGACTTGAGGATGATGATGTAGAATCATATATAAAAATAATCCCACCAGTTGACCGGGTTGTAATTTTGCAGGCATCAGATAAGGTTAGAAATGATCGTCTAGAGGATCGTGGATTTCGTCCTCGCGAGCATATGAGTGATGCATATCTTTCTGATTGGAATGAAGTACTGCAGCATAATTTTGCTGTAGCACATAATGTTTTGAATAAGCTACCAGGATCAATTGCTATTAATGCTGAAAAATCAAAAGAGGATATGGTCTTGGATGTTCAATCACGTATTTTATGAAAATTATTTATTGCGCAAATGCGCGCATACCAACACAAAAAGCTCATGGATTCCAGATAAGTAAAATGTGCGAGCAGTTAGGATTAGCTGGCGCAAAAGTTGAGCTATGGCATACTTCGCGTAAAAATCCAATTACAGATGATGTATTTGCGTATTATAATTTACAAAAATCATTTTCTGTACGCGAAATATCTCTTTTTGATTTTGTATCTTTAGCAAGTTTACTCGGCCCACTTGCTATGTGGTTGCAGCGGTTAGCTTTTTATATACGTTTAAAAAAAATATTCAAAAACGAAAAGGCAGCAATTTTTAGCAGAGATCCAGAAGTAATTTATGCTGCGAAAAGAGCGGGTTTGTTTACTTTATATGAAAATCATGATGGCCTAAGCAAACATCCGCGTATGCAATTGTCACTTATTGCAGATACTGACCGTATTATAACTACCAATGAGCACATAAGACGTCAGTTTGTTGACCATGGAATTGATGAAACTGTAATTACAGTACTGCCGCATGGTGTTGACTTTACTGCATTCGATGTTGAGAGTACAAAAGAGCAAGCTATCAAAGACCTTGATTTGTCGGTAGAGACAACAGAAGCGCTACTAGCGCAAGACGTTCTTGTATACACTGGAAACTTTACAACTATGAATCAAGACAAAGGAATTACAGATATAATGCAGTCTATGAAGTCTCTTCCTGAGAATTTTTATTTTGCAGCTATTGGGGGGAATGATCGAGATATAAAAACATACACAGAGCTATCAAAGTCTTTGGGTATTGAAAATAGAGTTTTGTTTGTAGGAAGACAGTCACAAACACAGCTTGGGTTATGGCAAAAAGTAGCAAGTATACTCTTAATGCCTTTCCCAGACACAGGTCACTATCGTGAGCATATGGCACCGCTCAAGATGTTTGAGTATTTGGTTAGCAAACGACCTATTATTGCTTCAGACCTGCCTAGTATCAAAGCAGTGCTTAGTGATAAAGTGGCTTATTTTTGCCAACCAAGTAATCCCAATGACTTATCACGCGTTATTAAAAAAGTACATAATGCAGATACTTCTACTATTACTGCAGCTGCATACACAAAAGCAGGAGAGTATCGTTGGGATAAACGTGCGAACAAGATCATTTCACTTGTAAAAATATGAAAGTAGTTTATTTTGGAGATTATAGCCCTTCTTATGCACGTAACCGCGTGTTGCTTCGTGGTCTTGCACTGCAGGGTGTTGATGTTATTCAGTGTGTTACAGATAAAAAAGGCATTGATGCTAAACAAGACCTAGAAAATAAATTTAAAGATATTGTTGATGATTATGATTGTGTGATTGTTGGATATTCTGACAGTCGTTGGGTTGTTCCTTTTGTTAAAAAACTCACAAAGAAGCCTATTGTCTGGGATGCATTTTATTCTTTGTATGATGCTTGGATCTTCGACAAAAAATTAGCCGGTCGTTTTAGCCTAAAAGCGCTGTATTATTGGCTTAGTGATTGGCGCTCATGTCGCTTGGCAAATGCAGTGTTGCTTGATACAAAAGCGCATGTCCAATATTTTAATAAAAAGTTTTTTGTACCCAAAGATAAACTCCACCATCTTTTGGTTGGTACAGATGATACAGTAATGAAGCCACAAGAAGTGAATGATAAGCCTGGTTTTTTGGTAAGTTTTTTAGGGAAATATATTCCTTTGCAAGGACCGCAATATATTATTCGAGCAGCAAAACTTCTTGAAGAAAACACTGATATTCAGTTTCAAATGATCGGTAGTGGTCAGCTATATAAGAGATGTCAGGAAATTGTAGGCGAGCTTCAAGTACAAAATATTTCATTTATTAAGCCAATTCCATACGAAGATATGCCAGCTGCAATTGCCCCTGCGGATGTGACTTTGGGAATTTTTGGAGACACTGACAAAACACAGCGGGTCATCCCAAATAAAGTATACGAGTCAGCAGCGCTAGCAAAAGCAATAATCTCAGCAGACACACCAGCAATACGAGAGCTTTTTACTCATGAAAAAGACGTTTTCCTTTGTGAGGCTGCGAATCCAGAGGCACTTGCAGCTGCTATACAAAGACTATATGATGACAAAGAATTGAGGGAGAGTATTGCAAAGGGTGCTAGAAAGACGTTTGAAGAAAAGGCAACCCCTGAGATTATTGGTGAAAGATTTATTTCATTATTACAAACATTGATATGAATATAAAAGAGCATTACGAAGAGAAAGTACCAGTCTATGGTATGAACAAAATGCGCAAAAAAAATATATTGTCACTTATACCAGATTCAGCGACCTCACTACTTGATATTGGGTGTGGCAGTGGCGAGCTTCTTGAAGCAGTCCTACAAGTACGTCCACAAATAACAGAGCGAGGTGGGGCAGACATTTCTGAGATTGCTTTGCAAAAAGCTGGATCTTTTGCAACAGATACATATTGTTTTGATTTTGAAAGTGAATGGCCTGAAAGCCTAACAGAGAAAAAATATGATGTGGTAGTTGCTTCTGAAGTTATTGAGCATTTATTTTTTCCAGAAAAATTCTTTGAGCAGTGTAAAAGAGTTTTATCTCCAGGTGGTGTAATAATTATTACTACGCCAAATCTACTTTTTTGGAAAAATAGACTGACCATGTTTTTTGGAAAGTTTGAATATACAAACGGTGGCCTACTTGATAAAGGCCATGTGCATTTCTTCACGGTGAGTACACTTCGTAAGATGGTGGAGGGGGCTGGTTATCAAATTGAGCAAGAACATAATTTTTATCCCAACCTATATACTAGAGGACTCAACTGGCTGGGTGATATATTTCCTGGGTTGTTCACATTTCAGATGATTTTCAAACTCAAAAAACATGAACAATAAAGTTATTTACACAGCCATTTTTGGCGCATATGATAGATTGCAAGAACCTGAAGTAGTGCCAGAGGGTTTTGACTTGGTGGTATTTACCAACCAGTCTTTATCATCAAAAGTGTGGGATGTGAGAAAAGTTAAACAGCCTCTACCAGACCCTACCCGCAGTGCACGTTTATATAAGATTAAGCCGCATGAATATTTGCCTGAGTATGATACAAGTATTTGGATGGATGGAAATATGGTGCTCAAAGGTGACGTAGGTGACGTGATTGATGGCTATCTTCAGGACCACAGCATTGCGGTATATGACAGGTCAAAGGTTGGTGATAACAAAAAAATAGACTGCCTGTATGATGAGGCTGACTTTTTATTAACTTTTACTGGTATTAAGCAAAAGGATGATCCAGTGATAATAAAAAGGCAGGTAGATGCGTATCGTAAAGAAGGATATCCTGAGCATAATGGCCTATTGGTGAGTTCTGTTATGTATCGACATCATATGCATGAAGATTGTATACAGGCCATGAATGCGTGGTGGGAGCAGCTTGAGCAATATAGCAAACGCGATCAAATGAGTTTTAATTATGTAATGTGGAAATTGCAGATTCCTTTTAGCTATATTCATGAGGATGCATGGGATAACAAGTATTTTTATAGAGCAGCGCACCGTGTGCCATTTTTACAAAAAGTACGAGGTAAAATTAAAATGATGTTCCGGAAATAAATATATGCCAAAGGTTTCAGTTATCATACCAACATACAACAGACCAGAGTTTATTGACAAGGCAATTGACTCTGTTTTGCAACAAACCTATCAAGATTTTGAGATCATTGTAGTGGATGATGGTGTTGATAAACGAGCAGATCAAGTTGTTTCATCTTTTGATGATCAGCGAGTACGATATATACCACATAAGGAGAATAAAGGAGGTGCAGCTGCACGGAATACAGGTATTAAGGAAGCACAGGGTGAGTACATTGCTTTTTTGGATGATGATGATACATGGGTTTCTGAAAAATTAGAAACACAAATCCAAACACTTGAGCAGTTAAGTTCAGAGGTGGGGTTTTGCTATTGTGCTGTTACGCAGATACGTGATGAGGGTAATATAACAAGTCAGGTTGACAGTGGTATTCATGATGTTTATGAGCTTGCATTGACTCGATTCAAAGGTTTTTTGACGAGCGGGCTTATGATACGCAAAAGTGTTTTGGATGAAGTTGGTGGGTTTGATCCTGACTTACCAAGTCATCAGGAGCCAGATTTGATAATACGTATGGCAAAGAAGTATCAGGGAGTTGGTATAAACAATTCATTGGTTACGCAGTATGTGAAGTCTGATCATGAACATATAGGTGGGAGCTTAAAACGCCGGATAAAGGGCAGGGAAATGATTTTAGAAAAGTATATGGGTGAGTTTAAACAAAGGCCGAAGGTATTAGCTAAGCATTATTTTCAACTGGGTTTGTGGCATAGGGATAGCGACCAAAAACGAAAAGCTAGACAGTATATGAAAAAGTCGTATATAAAACGTTTTCGTATGCGCACCTTTTTGCATTATCTTCGTTTGTTTATATAAGTATGTGGTACGGGTTTTCAAAACTGTATACGAATATTTTAAATGCGGTACTTGGGCCGCGCTTGTTTGCTGTGGAAGATATACTACAAGAAAATAGAGTGATTGAGCTTGATGCGCGTGATAATTCTTTTGCGCACTCGTTGTCTTCAAAGTATGGTGATAAGTTTTTTGCATTATCACGTTCATTGCAAATAAACAAAGAGTATATCTTTGAATATACAGGCGGCAGGCAGATAGAGCTGTCATCTACTGATGTGTATATTTTTTCTGGGACCTCTCCTCAGCAGCTGTGGTTATATGACCGATATGCTAATGCTCAGTATATTGCTTGGACGCCGTCATTGTTTCGATTTTCACATATTTTTGGGCTAATGGCATGTATTAAGTATATTGTTAAGAATAAAGTTTCATATACAGGAAAAGGGATGGTGAATGGAAGGCCGTTTTTGGTTTTTAAAAATGTGAAACCTGCCATTCAAAAGCATAGGTATTTTGTTCATCCAAAAGTAGGGGTAAATGGTTTTTTAAAACAGTTACAAGAAAAGAGCGTTTCATATACAGCACTTCGTTGGTTTGATAACTTGCCTGACCTTGCTCCTGGTGAGGATTTAGATATTTTAGTTGATGATGAGCACATCGCTGCATTTGAGAGTATAGTATTGACTGTGCCAGGACTTATCCCCTGTGATGCATATTCAATTACTGGTCAACCTGGATTTGAGTATAGTGGCATGTCATATTTCCCACCAAAAATTGCTAAGAGCATTTTGAGCTCAGCCACTTTTGATGAATCATCTGGCGCTTATGTCCCAGATAAAAAGCACAGTTTTTACTCACTCGCATATCATGCTCTGTATCACAAGGGATATATATCTGGTGTACCAAGTTCTACTAAACCTACTAGCCCTGAAGAAAGCCCTGATCACGACTACGTTGCTGAGATGCAGAAGTACGCTGATGCTGTTGCATACACTGGAAAGTATAAACTAGAGGATTTAGATAGGTTTTTAAAAGAACATGGCCTTCAACCTGCGCGTGATATGCTCAGGCGTCTTGCTAAGCAAAATGAATGGATAAAGGATTATCATTTTGCAGATAGTCTGCATACTGAGCTCAGAGGTTTGACTGTTTTTATTGTTCGTGAGCAAGCAGTAAAAGAAAATAGATTACCCTTTATACAAAAAACATTGGAAGATGAGGGATTTAATGTTTTGCGATCTGAAAGTTTGAGTGAACAACAAAAAGATACGCTAACTGAGGAGGCAAGGGGTGGCAATTGGAACAAAGGTCCATGGCCAGTTTCTGGCGGAAAGCCAGCGCACATGTATGTTGTTTATGATTTACTACCGCGTAATCTGTCACCTATGCAAGAGATAAGGTTTGCAGGAATTGATAATGAGCGAATACTTGTGAAACATCGGATTCGCGAGTTTATTAATCACTCACTTTCGAAAAGTGAAAGCTACAATCCTATTCATTCAAGTGATACTGCCGCTGAAGCGCTTGAGTACATGAGTTTTATTTTTACTCAAGAAGAAAAAAGTGTAATTATGCAAGAAATACAGAATATGCAAGAAGTGTTTGCGACTAATGAGCGTGTTATAAGTGATTTAACTAAAAATGGAAGACGCGCCAAAGTAGAGCTTATAGAAAAGAGTGATTGTAAGCAATACGTCAAAAAAACGTTTCGTCCAGGTAGAGAAAAATTTTTAGATAGGTCTATATATGCAGCGACTGAATTTGCTGAAAAGTGTCAAGGCGTGCCACCGTTAGTTGAAAAGGGTCCAAATTATATTATGTATCCATACTACGAACCTATGCACGAGTATTCGCGTGGCTGGATCATGCCACTGTGGGCTGCGAAAAAGGCTATGGATATTTTAAAATGTTTTTATACGCAGGGGTATTATTTGTATGATGCTCACCCTGTTGATGTGCTTGTTGATACTGATAGAAAAGTATGGCTGCTTGATTATGAGTTTTACTACGCGTATAAAGAGAAGCCGATTCGTTTTGAGGAAAGTTTTGATATAGTTGGGGCACCTGACGATCCACGACATGATCAACCCATCTTAAGTCTTACACCAAAATCAAAGACATACACCCGTTGCTGGTATCCACATATTGGTCTGTCGCTAAGTAGCTTGCTGCATGATCCAACTTGGTTGCAGCATATAAAAAGAGCCCAATTCAGAGCTCGTCGGTATCCTGTGATTATCAAAAAAAGTACCACTTCAGGTATGAAGCGTATAATGCAGAAAAGTAGTTTGAAAGTAAATACAAAGTTGGTAGCGTATTTGAGAGCGAGATAATTTTATAAGTTCCAGGGAGTTTTATTTTTCAAAAGTGATTCTAAGTCTTTAATATCATTCGCATATATTTGGCGTAATGATTTTTTTGTGGTATCAGATAACATTTCTTTATGTATGGGATCTAGGTTTGAATGACGTATATTGTGCTTCAGTATGCGGTTTACAATTGATGTGACACCTGTAGTACGCGCAATATTCAAGATGACTTTGCCAACAGAACTTTGTAGCAACCATGTACTTACCTTTGTTTTAATTTTTGGGAGACTAGCAATATAGCGTTTGTTACGTGCAGTAACATTGATTTTTTTGAAAGAGAAGAAGGGGTGTACTTTGGGTCGATAGACAAGAATTTATATACGGTTTCAATAACTTTTTCAGGATTATTTTTTATATCTTCGTAATAAATTATATGGATTTGGGAAGCTCCAAATAATTTATAATATTTCTTCAAAAAAGAGTAGTAGTTTCCTTGTCGAATGAGTTCACTGCCAGTGCCGGTAGCAGCTTCAATATCATATTGAATCTTTTTATTCAAATTTTCAAACGAAAGAACTGCGCGTTGTTTATTAAAGTAATACGCAGACCGCAAACGTTCATACGGATGTCTGAGACAAACAATAATCTTAGCTTTAGGAAAGTGTGCATGAATGCGTTCAGCAATTGTCTCATCATACATATAACTAGGTGTAAATTCACCTTTTAAAAGTGTGTCATCACATGATGAAAAGAGGGATGCATAATATTCAATGCCCTTATGATAATGATCACGGAAAAACTTTGTTTCTTTTTTCTTTGCATCACAGACTGCTGGGTGTTCTTTAATACATGTAAATACCCAACTCGTGCCAGCATGACCTGTTCCAATGCCAATAAAGTCAATATCAAAGTTCGTTATATTGCTCATAGTTTATAGAAATGATACGCAACCAAAATGCTATTGATAACTGGGGCGATTAGAAGTGTAGCAATAGCGCCATGGATGCCAAATATAGGTGTAAGAACTAAAAACAGTGTTATTTTTGTAATAAGGTTAATAATTTTTAATTTATATTGAGTTCTTTGTTGTTTTTTGGCAGTGAGGGTTTGTCCCATAAGATTGGTAGGGAATTTCAGTAAAAAAAGCGCATACCATCTGGTGTATTCGACTGATTCTGCATATAAAGGGAAAAATATTTTATACAGGTACGGTGCCAAAAGAATATATGCTGTAACAGGTATAATGAGCAGTAAAAACAGCTTTAGCATTTTTTGTGGAATTGTTTTTTTGAGTACTGCGGTATCTTGCGCTGCTAGTTTTGGAAACGCAAGGATATTTAGAGACTTAAGCATGCTACGGAATTGATCAACTGGAGCTAAGGCAAATGCGTACACAGCCAGTGATGCCGCACCTAAGAAATGCCACAATAGAATTTTGTCAATTTGTCCGCCAATTGTGCCTATAACATTAATGAATGAAAGATGTCTGCCATAGGATACTGACCCAGGGTCAATCTTATTATTTGGTTTGTACTTTTTTGTAACAAACAGGTAGAAAATGTACTTGATCAACGTGTACATCACAAAGTGTGCTGCAACAACAAGAATTACATTGTTGGTGAAGAACAAAAACGCTATCATAGACAGTACTGTGGTGCTCTGCAGGATAGAGCTTAAGATAGCTGACTGCTTGAACATTTTTCTTCCTTGCAGATATGGTTCATAGACATTGAACGAGTCAATGAAAGGTAAGAAAATCGCAGCTATTAAAAACGCATATGTAAGTGTTGGGTCATTGTTTATATAGTAATATGCAGCTATAGCTAAACTGCCAAGCGCACCAAGTGTTGACCATTTTATTTTTGTTTTAACACTTGTTAGTATTGACCCCTCAAAGCCTCTGGCAACTGCCTGTGTAAGAGCAGTATTAATACCAGGCATTGAACTTATAATAAGTATGCTGACAATTGAGAAAATAAATTTGTAAGTACCATACTCTTCTTGAGGAAGCAGGTTAGCAAATGCCAGAGCTAGCAAAAATGCAGAGCCAGCGCTCACCATTTTGCTCATACCTAGCCAAAAGCCGCCTTTGGCTAAATACACCATGTCTGTTTTGGTGTATTTTTCTGACTTCCTAAGAAGTTTGAATAGCATGACTTTTATTTTTTCAACCATGTTTATTGCCCTCCAAGGCTACTCATAATTTTGATAGTTTTGAGTACAATGCTGGCATCCAAATACCAGTTACGATTTTTTACGTAGTATAAATCGTATTGTAATTTTTCTAAAGCATCTTCAACACTAGCGCCATACTTATAATTGACCTGTGCCCAGCCACTTGCTCCTGGTTTGACAAGTAGTCTTTGTTTGTAAAATGGAAGCTCTTGTTCAAGCTGCTCAATAAATGCCTGTCTTTCAGCACGAGGTCCTATAAAGCTCATTTCACCTTTTAAAATATTCATCATTTGCGGGAGCTCATCAATGCGGGATTTGCGCATCCATTTGCCTACTCGAGTTATACGGGGGTCATTTTTTTGTGCCCACTGCGCTCCATTTTTCTCCGCTTTTTCAACCATTGTGCGGAATTTAATCATCATAAATGGTTTGCCTAAATATCCTAGCCGTTCTTGTCTATAAAATGCTGGACCAGGTGAATCAAGCTTGATAGCAAGTATGATTAATGGATAGAGAGGTAAGGTAATGACAAGCAGGAATAGTGAGAACACAATATCAACCAAACGTTGTATCTTGTCATGAATGTCATGGTCATGTTTGCTAATATTTTCTAAAAACCATGATTTTGAAATGCTTTGTACAGGAATTTTTTGTGCAATTTGTTCGTATAAAAGTGTAAGGGGAATGATAGTGATATCAGGGCTGATAATAGAAAAGAGTGTGTTGATATATCTCTCTGATGTGTACAGCTTGTCATCAACTACAATAGTCTTTGTGTCTGTATCTGAAATAATCTGAGACAGATTATCAAGTGTAGTAAAGGTAGGTATAGGTGAAAATTCAGGTTTAGCATTTTCATCAAAAATTGCTACTGTTTTGTACCCCCACTGAGGAGTGTTCTGAATTTCTTGAAGCAATGATTGACCAGAAGAACCAATACCAATAGCAATTAGTGAGTGAGATGCGTTCTTTGCTTGTTTGTTGAATGCTAGGCGCCATCCAATAAGAAGTGCCAGTGTAATCAAAACATCAATGATCAAAATAGTCTTTGGTGCAATGCGGAGGTTTGGTATGGTATAGAAATACAACACAGCAAGTGTAGTTAGTACAGCTGCAGCAACGCCAACACGGATGATAAATTTTCGGTCATTTTTAGCAGATGAAAGGTCATAAAAATCAATTATGTAGAGCCCAATAATCCATAAACCAAACACAACAGTAAAAGTAGGCCAATGATCAGCCCACACACCTTGCGTGACAAGGGTTTGAGTACGAATAGTCAATGCAAGGTAAAGAGAGGCATAAAAGATGCCTATATCACCAAGAATCATTAGTATTTTACGTGTTTTTATAGTCATATCACTATTATACTAGGGTTAAGCCTAAAAAAATAGCTAAATATAAGATTTGACCTCATATTAAAACATAAATCTTGAAAAAAATCAATACCCCCAGGCATTTATTTTATTAGATCAGTATATCTGTTATTATTAAAGGGTTATGAATACAAAAAAGACTACATATGAGGCGCTAAAACAGCGCGCTTTACATATACCGCATATCAGGTTGACCAAACGCCAGTTAAGTGATTTGGAGCTTATTTTGAATGGTGGATTTGCGCCGCTCACTGGATTTATGACTGAAGATGAGTATAAGTCAGTTGTGGATAATGCCAGACTTCCAAATGGATCAGTATGGCCAATGCCGGTTGTTCTTGATGTTCCTGAAAACCACACATATACAGAAGGGCAAGAAGTCGCGCTTTGTGATGCATATGGTAATTTACTGGCGCTAATGTTAGTTGAGTCAGTTTTTGTTCCTGATAAAGAACACGAGGTTAAACAAGTGTATGGAACTGACGATGAAAGTCATTTCGGGGTTTCATATATTTTATCTGAAACTCATCCCGTATACATTGGTGGTATTATTGAGAGAATTGCAATCCCATCGCATGAATTATTCCAGTCCCTTTATAAAACCCCAGAGGAGATACATGAATACAAACTTCAGAATAACATAGATACATTGGTTGGCTTTCAAACTCGCAATCCTCTGCATCGTGCACATTTTGAAGTGATCAAACGAGCATCAGAGGAGCATGGTGGGACAGTACTCATCCATCCGGCTGTTGGTGAGACTAAAACAGGTGATATAGATGCTATTACACGTGTACGTGCATATCAACATGTGCATGAAAAATATGCTCCGGAGTTTACTATGTTAAGCTTGCTACCGCTTGCTATGCGAATGGGTGGGCCGCGTGAGGCCTTGTGGCATGCGCTTATAAGAAAAAACTATGGATGTACTCATTTTATTATTGGTAGAGATCATGCGGGACCTGGTAAGGATAGTAATGGCAATCCTTTTTATGGGTTGTATGATGCACAAGAGTATGTACAGCAGTTTGCAGATGAAATTGGTATAAAGGTAATATCTGCACCCGAACTTTTTTATGATGGTCATACAAAACAATACATCTCTACTCACGAACAAACTGAAAATTCAAAACCACTTTACATCTCAGGGACAGAGTTTAGAAACAAGCTTGCGAAAAACGAACAAATTCCTGAATGGTTTTCATTTCCTGAAGTACTTGATGAGTTGCAGTCATCACGATATGTGGATTCAGTTCGTGGATTTACACTTTTCTTCACAGGACTTTCTGGGGCAGGTAAGAGCACTATAGCACAAGCTCTTCATACTAGACTTCTAGAGATTCAGCATCGGCCAATAACGTACCTTGATGGAGATATTATCCGGCAACATTTATCAAAAGGTTTAGGATTTTCCAAAGAAGATAGAAATACAAATGTGCAGCGTATTGGCTTTGTCGCAGCTGAGGTCGTACGTCACGGTGGTATTGCGCTGTGCGCTGCTATTGCACCGTATGCTCAGTCGCGTGACTATAATCGTGAACTAATCTCAACATATGGTGTATACATTGAGGTGCATGTGGCAACACCCCTTGCGGTATGTAAGCAACGTGATGTAAAAGGTTTGTATTCAAAAGCAGAGGCCGGACTAATCCAAAATGTGACTGGCATTGACGACCCTTATGAAGAGCCTGATAGTGCTGAGATCAGTATTGATACATCTGAGACAAGTGTCACAGAGGCGGTTGATATGGTGTGTGATTATTTAAAGCAGCAAGGGTTGCTTTAGCTTGTAGCAAATCGTAAACTTTTGTTTATGTTTTAGCTACAATTTGCTACTATATACATATGAAAAAAGAAAATATATTTTTACGGTTAAGCATATTTGTCTTGGGCTTGTTTGTTATTGCACAGCCTACTTTTGCTATTGTTCCAAATGACCCTGATTTTTTTAGACAGTGGTATTTGCCACACATCAAAGCTCCACGGGCATGGGAATATACACAAGGCTCCTATGATATTGTAGTTGCTGTACTTGATACAGGCGTTGATATAAATCATCCAGATCTTCGAGATAATATTTGGGTAAATACATCAGAGATTCCTTATGATCAGATTGACAATGATCGTAATGGTTATACGGATGATTTTTATGGATGGAATTTTTTGGAGAACAATAACAATGTTATTCCTGATGTTGCCGATGCTGAGTTTTCGGCTGCGCAACACGGCACAATCATAGCAGGGGTTATTGGTGCGCGAGGAGCCAATGGTGTTGGTGTAGCAGGAATGGCATGGCAGATTAAAATAATGCCTATTAAAGTTCTAAACAATCAAGGTAATGGTGACGCGTCTCAAGTGGCTCGTGCAATTGACTATGCAGTGGCACAGGGTGCAGATATTATTAACTTAAGTTTTGTAGGGAGTGATTATAGTTTTGATTTAGAACAAGCAATCACCAGAGCATACAACCAAGGTGTGGTGCTGGTTGCTGCATCTGGTAACGAAGGTGAGGCGCCAAAGGATCTAGCAGTTGATGCTGCGTATCCTGTTTGTTATGACGGTGCTCAAAACATGGTTATTGGTGTAGCTGCACTTGATCAGTTTAATGTTCTGACTAATTTTTCAAATTATGGATCAAAATGTGTTGACGTAGCTGCGCCTGGGGTTTCTTTTTATGGTACACAAGTTTATGATCCTGAAAATGATTCATTTAGCGAGGCTTATGGCGGTGGTTGGAGTGGAACATCAGTGGCCGCCCCGGTTGTGTCTGGTTTAGCAGCTCTCATAAAAGCCAAAAACCCTAGCCTTACTCCTGCTCAGATTCGTGACATTATTGTGAATTCATCCGATTCTATTGATGCTCTGCAGCAAAATGAGTTTAAAGGCAAAGTCGGATCTGGAGTGGTAAATGCTGAAGCTAGTTTAGAAACTGCA
Organism: Patescibacteria group bacterium; assembly: GCA_049604715.1. Taxonomy (GTDB): domain Bacteria; phylum Patescibacteriota; class Patescibacteriia; order S139-126; family S139-133; genus JBMYTV01. The sequence continues at coordinate 112,348 of JBMYTV010000002.1, read as the reverse complement.
CACGCTACACTTGGTGGTAACCCAACTAGTGCAGTAAACAGGTCATACGTGATCACAGGACCAGCCAGCCAAGGCGGTCCGCATGTTAGAGTTCTTGATTATCAAGGAAATATTTTGAGTCAGTGGTTTGCGTTTGAGTCGTATTACCGCGGCGGTGTTAGTACAGCAAGTGGTGACGTTGATAATGACGGATTTGTGGAAGTCATCACAGCGACAACAAATGATCATGTTCCACTTATTCGAGTTTTTGATATGAATGGTATTATTGAGTATGAATTTATGGCTTATAATCCAGCATTTCGCGGTGGTGTGAACGTTGCAGTTGGTGATACTAACGGGGACGGAATTGCAGAAATTATAACCGGAGCAGGTAGTGGTGGCGGTCCGCATGTTAGAGTATTTAATGCTCAAGGTGCAGTACAAAGTCAGTTCATGGCGTACAATGAAAACTTCCGCGGTGGTGTAAACGTTGCAGTTGGTGACATTGCCGTAAACGGTTCATCTGAGATAATCACTGCACCAGCGGCAGATGGCGGAGCGCATATACGTATTTTTTCACCAAATGGGTCAATTGCTAGTCAGTGGTTTGCAGCACCAGAAAATATAAAGGGCGGCTTTACTGTTATGGCGACTGATATGAATGGTGATGGATTAACACAGGTAGTAGTAGGAAATAGCGCTGGAATGGCGCCTGAGGTTGGTATTTTTGATTGGCTTGGAAACAAACAACAAACCCTCCAAGCGTATAGCCCAAATTTTGCGGGTGGTGTACGCGTGGGATCATTGGTGTATGACTAATGAGAATATTTAATAAAATACAACACTATGTAGATAAACATATTCCACTTGGTAGAGAAGTGTTTGTTTTTTTATTAGTTGGGGCTACTAATGCTGTTCTTGATTTTAGTATTTACATTGGATTGACACGTACATTTGATTTTTGGCAAACAAATTATTTGGGAGCAAATATTGTTGCTTTTATTATTGCCACAACCTCATCTTTTTTTCTAAATAAACACTACACATTCAGAAACAAATCAAAGAATATAGCCAAGCAGTATTTGAAGTTTTGGACTGTTGCATTGATTTACATAGCACTGGTTCAGTCAATTTTGTATATAGGTGTCGTAGAGTTTAAGCTCTATGATATTTTAGCCAAAGTTATAGCCATGGGTATTGGTACATTTTGGAATTTTACTGCTCATAAATACTGGTCATTTCGCACGGAAAAAGGTATGATAAACCCAGAATAACCATATGGATGTAACACTAGTGGTACCAGCATACAATGAAGCAGAGCGGATAGGGCCAATGTTTGAGGACTACCTAACCACAATGGCTGATTCGGTACTGTTTCACGTTGTACTCAACGGGTGTTCTGATAATACAGAAAGTGTGGTCAAAGACTGGCAAGCAAAGTATCCTGAGAGGATTACATATGAAGTGCATAAAGAGAGTTATGGAAAAGGGTGGGCAGTTCGTCTGGGATTTACCTCAATCAGAAATGAATATGTTGGATATGTTGATGCTGATGGCTCTACACCAGCTCGAGAGTTTAACAAGTTACTGCAAGCACTTGAAAATGTAGATGGTACAATTGCGTCGCGGTATGCAGAGGGTGCTGAAATAGCAAACAGAGTATCATGGTTCCGCCGGATTGCGGGATATGGGTTTAGGTTTTTGGTTCGTCTTATTGTAGAGCTACCTTATGCAGATACTCAGTGCGGGGCAAAAGTATTTAAGCAGGATGTCATTAAAAAAATATTACCTGACTTGAGTGTAAACAACATGGCATTTGATATTGAGCTTTTGCTACTTTGTAAACAGCATAATTATCAAATTACTGAAGTTCCAACATATTGGGAAGAAAATAAAGCATCCACTTTTATAACAACCAAATACAAACTCGTTCAAACATCACTCCGAATGCTCAAAACAACATTTCAATTACGCAAACGCTTTAAATAGGTATCCTTATGGCCCAAGAAACCACAAAAAATATACTCATAACGGGTGGCGCCGGATTTATTGGATCACACCTTTGTGATCGATTTGTTCGTGAAGGTCACCACGTCATTTGTGTTGATAATTTTATTACTGGTAGCGAAAAAAATATCGACCTGCTTTTGACATATCCAAATTTTAAATTTCTAAAACATGACTTAGTGCAGGCGCTTGATTTTCGAAAATTTCCTGAGCTTGATGCATTCCAACTTAAGTATAAGGGTCTGCATGAGGTGTACCATTTGGCATGTCCAACATCACCGAAGCACTATAATGATGTGCCGCTCGAGACACTTCTAGCAAATTCTCATGCTACTTATAATGCGCTGATGGTTGCCAAAGAATATGGGTCAAAGTTTTTGCATGCCTCAACAGCAGCTGTGTATGGAGCTCTTCTTCCTGGTATGTCACGGTTTAAGGAGGATTATCACGGGTACGTTGATATGCTAGGGCCACGTAGTTCATATAATGAAGGAAAGCGTTTTGCTGAGACAATGGTTGGGAACTTTAATGTACATCATAAGTTACAAACAAAAGTAGCTCGTATTTTCAAAACATACGGCCCAAAGATGAAGCTTAATGATGGAAGGTTAATTCCAGATTTTATTGCACATGCACTTGAAGATGATCCAATTACTATTCATGGTAACCTTGAGTCTATGGTGGCGTCATTTTTGTATATTGATGATTTGATTGATGGGCTTATTAAGTTTATGAATTCAGATAAGTCAGGTCCTTATAATTTTGGTCATCCTGAGGCGTATCGCGTTCGGGATGTGGCAGATATGATTGTTACATTAGCAGAATCTAGCTCTGAGATACGTGAAGCAGAGAAATATCCATTTGTATACCGAGAAGGCTTGCCTGATATCGCTAGTGCCAAGCAAGATCTTGGTTGGTTTCCGCTTGTTGGAATTGAAGAAGGTATGGGCAAGACTATTGAGTTTATGCAGTCTCAACACGGTGTATTAAATGTCTAGGCATGAATATTTTTGTTGTTATTCCGGCATATTATGAAGAAAAGCGCATTAAAAATGTTGTAGAAGACTTGTATGCGCATGGATACAGCAATATAGTTGTTGTTGACGATGGTTCAAAAGATGCAACATCACAAAAAGCGCTTATTGCTGGAGCGCATGTATTGAGGCATGTTATAAACAGAGATCAGGGCGCGGCGCTTGAAACAGGCACACAGTACGCTCTGAGAAATGGTGCGGATATTATAGTTCACTTTGATGCTGATGGTCAGATGCAGGCTAGTGACATAAAGGCGATGATACAGCCGATAGCTGACGGTGATTTTGAGGTGACACTTGGTTCACGCTATTTGAGGTCAACAAAAGAATTGCCATTTTTAAAAAGATATTTTATTCATCCAGTGGGGCGTGTTGTTAATGTCCTTTTTACAGGCTTGTGGCTTACAGATGCGCATTGTGGTTTTCGTGCTCTTTCACGAAATGCTGCAGAGACTATTCACATCACACAAGATGGGAAGGCACATGCAAGTGAGATTTTAGAAAAGATCAAGCTAAACAAACTCACCTTCACTGAGGTACCAGTTGATATCCTTTATCATGAGTTTGGTCAGGGTTTGAGTGGGGGGATTCGTATAGTTTTTGATTTAATAAAGGCTAAACTAGTAAAATAGTATGACAGTATTTCAGATAATAATAGCCTTGTTTGCAGCGTTTGCATGTATTCGTGTTTTTGTGCGTTACGTGCAGTCTGATATCAGTTTCAAAGAGTGGCTTTGGTGGACAGTTTTTTGGATTGCAGTTGGTATTGCTGCAGCTTTGCCACAAACAACTGACCAGCTAGCTCAGGGCGTTGGACTTGAGACTGGTAGGGGCGTTGATCTGGCTGTGTATATGGCAATTCCAGTTTTGTTTTATATAATTTTTCGACTTTATAGTAAAATTGATAGAATTGAAAAGAGTATTACTGAGCTTACACGTGAAGTTGCTATACGTAATGTTAAAAAATCAAATACAGATAAAACTTTAGAATAATGCGAATTATCGTTATCATAGTTACCTATAATGCTCAAGATCGCATCGCAACCTGCTTGCGGTCTGTTTATTCTCAGAGCTACGCCAAGGACAAATACGACGTAATGGTTGTTGATAATGCATCAAGCGATGCAACTGTAGACATTGTATCCAAGGACTTTTCAGATGTACTGCTTTTGCCACAGAAAAGAAATTTAGGATTTGCCAAGGGTAATAACCTTGGTATTATGTATGCGCTAGAGCGTGGGTATGATGCAGTTGTTCTTCTGAATGATGATACAAAGCCGCGTGATACTTGGCTTGAGCATCTTGTAGTTACTGCTGATGAAGATCCGTATGTTGGTATAGTGCAAAGTAAGATCTTGTTCATGCAGCAGGCGTTTCGTGTTGATACTATTGGCAATCCACTGCATCCGCTTGGTTTTTCATGGTCAGGCGGATACAAGCACTTGAGTAGTGATTATACTGAGGATAGAGATGTGCCAGTTGCATCAGGTGCTAGTATGCTTATCAAGCGAAGTGTATTAGAGCGAATTGGTTTACTTGACGAGTATTTGTTTATGTACCACGAAGATGTAGATTATTCATGGCGGGCTCGCTTGGCAGGCTTTAGGGTTAGGCTTGCCAGTCAGAGTGTTGTATTTCATGATCACACTTTTACCCTTGGAGGCAAAAAGTTTTATTATGCAGAACGTAATCGCCTACTAGTACTTGCTTCAAGGTATCGACTTTGGACTATTTGTTTGTTGCTACCAGCATTACTTGCAACTGAAGTTGCTATGATTTTTTATGCATTTATCTCAGGTTGGGGTATGTGGAAGATAAAAAGCTATGGCGGATTTATACTAAGTATTTTTCATATTATCAAAGAGCGTAGTCATACTCGTCAGATAAGGACAATGTCAGATAAAGAAATAATGCGAGTGATGACCACAAGTCTTAAGTTTGATGGTATTAAGTCATTTGCGCTGCGTTTTGTATACAATCCAATTTTTAGAATTTACTTTAGTATTGTTAAAAATTTTATAGTATGAAGATTTTGGTTACTGGAGGAGCGGGATTTATAGGTTCTCATTTAGTTGACGCATTGATTGTTGCAGGTCATGATGTATTGATACTGGATGATCTTTCTACAGGAAGTAAAAAGTACATAAACCCAAAAGCAAGTTTTGAGCAGATTGAAATTCAAGACAAAAAGGTTGAGTCGCTTTTTGGTCAATTTAAGCCTGACATAGTGTATCATTTGGCTGCCCAAAAAAATGTACGAGTTTCACTAGAAAATCCATTATTTGATGCAGAAGTGAATATTTTGGGAGGTTTGAATATTTTGGAAAGTGCAAAAAGAGTAGGTGCAAAAAAAATCATTTTTGTATCATCAGGCGGTGCTATCTATGATCAAGCTCAGGGCGCGGCAGATGAAGAGGCTCCAGAGATGCCGCTATCACCATATGGCTTAGCAAAACAGACAATTGATAATTTTTTGCAGTATTATCATACGATTCAGGGTATAGAGACACTAAGCTTTCGGCCATCAAATGTGTATGGGCCTCGGCAAGATCCAAAAGGTGAGGCTGGGGTTATAGCTTTATTTTTTGAAAGCATGCTTGAGGGTAATACCTCAAAGATATTTGGTGGTAAACAAACAAGAGATTTTGTTTATGTTGGTGATATGGTTGACGCGCTTATGACAGGAATTACTAAGGGTATGGGCGTGTATATTGTATCTACCAACACTGAGATTTCAGTTGATGATCTGTATGACCTACAAGCAAAGGTTGCTGGTTCAGATACTCAAGCAATACATGAGAGTTATGTTGAAGGAGAAATGATGCGAAGTGTGCTTAAGTACGACAAGATAAAACAAGATCTTGGCTGGGAGCCAAAGGTCACATTTGAACAAGGGCTGCAATTAACCTGGGAATGGTTTAAGAATAGATAAATGAAAATTGCACAAATTACAACTGTTTTTCCGCCATACAAAGGTGGTATGGGGCAAGTGCCATGGTACTATGCTAAGTATTTGCATGAGTTTGGGGAAGATGTAGAGGTGATTACACCAGCCTATACTAATGAAAAGATTGATACTCCGTATACAGTGCATTATCTAAAGCCTTTGTTTTTCTGGGGGTTGGCTGCGTTTTGTCCACAGGTAGTTAGACATCTAAAAAAATACAATGTAATTCAGTTACATTACCCAGCGTATGGAATGGGTGTGTTTGTTGTTTTATGGCAATTGTTTGTAGGTAGGAGAAAAGGTAAGAGGTTGTATGTGTTTTATCATATGGATACAGTATCTACTGGATGGCTTGGTTTGCTTTTTCGTGTGCATAGGTTTTTTGTTTTACCTTTGCTTATAAAAGCAGCAAAAATTGTTTTTGTATCAACTCGTGACTATGCGCTGCACTCATATGTTCGGTTGTATGCAGAGCGAAACCCTGAAAAATTTGTAGAATTACCCTTTGGTGTGACTGAAGAGTATAAGCCGGGTGAAAAAAGTTTAGAGCTTTTCAAGAAGTATAGTATTGATAGCAATAAAAAGATCATCTTGTTTGTTGGAGGACTTCGGCGTGAGCACTATTTTAAAGGAGTGCATGTACTACTCCGGGCGTGTGCGGAAATTTCAAGTAATGATTGGCATTTGGTATGTGTTGGTAAAGGGGATATGATTAATGAGTATAAAAAGCAGGCATCTGATTTGGGAATTGCAGATAGGGTTACGTTCACTGGGTACCAAGAAGATATTGTCATGCCTGATTGGTATAGAAACGCTTACGTCACAGTACTTCCTAGTACTGATATGAGTGAGGCGTTTGGTATAGTGTTGGTTGAGGCACTTGCCTGCGCAAGTCCTATTATAGCATCAGATTTACCAGGAGTACGGACTGTTGGCATAGAAGGTCAGACAGGCTTTGTAGTTCCGAAGAACAATCCTCGTAAGTTAGCAGAAAAACTACAGTATATTTTAGATAATAAAGAAGAACATGCAAAAATGAGCCAAACAGCTGCTAATCTAGCCCAAGATAAATACCTTTGGAGACGTATTGTGGAGCAGTTATTACAAGTTTACAGGGTGTAGTTTAGGCTAATATAAGGGAAAAGTACAATAAAAATGTCACATATTGACATTTTCTGTAATTTGTAGTATTATATGAAGTATTTTCGCAGCACCAAAAAAATATAATACTCACTAAAAAAGGATTAGGAGGTCACATGAAACATGTGATTTTTGCACCATTTAAAGAGACCACTGAAGAAATGCTGGTCGCAGCTATTTCGGCGGAAAAAAATAATGAAGAAAGTCCCTACTTTGATCCCCGGCAGATGGCTAACTACGAAGTTTTGTTCACCGGTTCGCTTTTTGTAAAGAAGCTTCCCAAGTGGACCGAGCCGCCCAATCCGCTCCCGTTCAAAGGATACAAACATCCAATCAGTTATGTGGATGTGATGTCCAGAGACCAAGTAGAGGCTGCAATTGCAGCTGCAAATGACGACCTCATAAACTATGAGGAGTTCATCCTTGAATTCCCTGCATTTCAAGAAAATATCCCGGGGATGGTAAAGATCCAAAGAAGTTTTTACCGCCAGGGTTATGTGGCTCACGATAGGCATGGTAAGCCCGTCGTAGTAAAGCGCCACTTCTTCGGATTTAAAAGGGATGAGATGAACGGGAAGACCTGTGTAGGTGAACGTGGAGTGGTTAGTGTACAGATTCAACGTTGCACCCATCCAGCGTTTGGCCAGTCACTGATTGTCAATTATTGGCCCAATGGAAGAAGAACCGCAGGGCGCTCTATTCGCATGGGTGATATGTCCAAATACGATGGCAAAGTTATTGAGAGTTTTGAAATTCCAGGTACGAATGAGCACGTATATATCGTGCCGCATAAGATGTTTGTGCCTAAGGTAGTAAAGCAATCAGCCTGAGACCGGTAAATCCTTTTTTAATAAAAACAATTTCGAGAACCATCGCAAACGCGGTGGTTCTCAACCTTTTATGATACAATACACTTATGAATACACTATATTCTTTTGTTCGTAGTATAGAAAAAGATCAGTACTATGCGTATGTAACATTGGTACTGCTTAGTATAGTCGGTATTTTCTTTAACACGAGCCTGGAAAGTACTTTTTTTGGTATTATCTGTACGACTATATATTTTTCTATAGTGTCTGTATGGCTTGCAAGGGCTATGGCAGTGCTATTTGACTTGAGCCGTGGATGGTCGCTGATGTTTGGGGCTTTTGGAACGCTTATGATTACAAGTCTTTTTCTTGCTATACCTATTTCTTTATTTAGGTATACAACAGGCAGTTTGATACTTGTACTTTTCATAGTAAGTGCTCTTGCTAAGGCTTTGCAGTATGTTCCGGTTGTTCAAAAATATGACATAGCAGACGAGGATCTTCAGCTTGCTAAATCTCCTCGTATGACTTATAGCGTACCTAAGTATTTGGCGCTGTTATTTGTTCCAGTTGTTATTGTAGGTTTGTTGTTTTTGTTTGAAGGCAGGACAGGTGAGTTCATATTGTCACCTTGGCATGTGATACCAAGGCTTTATGTATATGTATACATCTTGCTAACTGCTATTGCGGGGTTGTTTATATTTTCAAAACGAAAAGGCGCAGTTATTTTAGCAGTTATTATTATCCAGTCATTTGCCTTGCATGCATACTTACCTGTGGTTTATGAAACTGGTTTTGGTGGGGACAAATGGCGGCATTTAGCATCAGAGCGACTTGTGATGACTGGGGCGGTGTATCAGCCGTCACTGCTTGGTGACAATAGGGAAATGGCCACCATTGCCGGAGTAGAAGTGCCTGCCGTTTTTGTGAGTGGCAACAAAACATCATATTCTCAGCAATGGGCTATTACTATTTTGTTGGCTGAAACTTTGCAAATTGATATTTTTTATATAGACTTTTGGTTGGTGTTTATTTTGTGGTCATTGTTTGTACCGCTTCTGTTATATAAAATAGCTGGCTTGATCAGACCCGGAAGGCATTTTGCGCTGTTTTTTGCCTTTGTGCCTATATTGTTTTATCCTCTCCAGGTGTTTGGGGCTATTACATTGCCCTTGTCACTTGGTCATATAGTATTTTTGTTTGCGCTTTATGGTTGGCTTAGATTTTTGCAGGTCCCGTCTCGATCTCTTGGTGTATGGAATAGTGTATTTACACTTTTGCTCTTTTTTGGATATGTGCTGCACTTTTTATTACTTCTTGAGATCGGTGTGCTTGTTTTTTTACTTGCACTGCAAAAGAAGTATACACATACAAAACGTGTATGGCAGGCACTGCTTATAGTATTTGCCATAGGAGCAACACTTTTTATACCAGGTCTAGAGCTTGTACAAGGATATGGTGAGCTAAATGCAGCAACAGCAAGTTTTGGCATGGCTTTCTCTGCTTTAGCTGATGCCTTTGGGTATTTGTCAGGAATTGTTGCATACTTGCCACATACAGGGCATGTAGACCAAGGCAACTTTTTATTTAACCAGACAAGAGCCGACCATGCGCCAGTGTCATTTTTGCAGTTTAACTTGTGGCCATTATTTTTCACTATTCTTGCTTGGGGACTTATAGCTCTTGGATTTAGAGTAGTAAAGCATTTAAAACAGCAGATCGTACCTCGGTTTTTCATGATACTAACAGGCGTGCTGCTTGGAAATTATATTCTATCCTGGTACTTTCTTGATGGTAACCATATTTTAGCTCGTCGGCTTGATGTAACTATAGTACTTTGCTTGTCAGTATTTTTGACTTTAGGAATTTTTTACTTTTTGGAAAAAAAGAGATACCTGCCTTGGGCTACAAAAGTTTTACTCGTTGTAGTGATGGTATCGTTTGTAGCATCATCCACTTATGCATCAGGTCCGTTGCTTCAGGTAGTGACCACTGATGAACACTTATCTGCGCAGTATGTATGGGAGCGTATAGATAAAAATGACGAGTTTTACTGTGTTTTGGCAAATACATGGCCACTTTTGGCAGTAGAGGCAGTTTCGGGACGTGAGATTATAGGGGGCGGCTTTCCAGTTGGTTTTGAGTACTCTCAGCCAGAGAGAGTGAAGATTTTTGAGACTATGAGTCAGTTCCCAGACACAGAGCTACTTGATTGGGCGCTAAAAGCAACTAATGACACGAGCTGCTATTATATGACCGAAGATAAGTGGATAAACGACCGTGTATATAAGGAGACGGTTGACATTTTGGGAGAACCTGAGAATATAATAGGCGACGTGTACATTTGGCATTATAAATAAAAGAAAGGGCACTACGTTGAATAAATTAAAAAAACGGAAGATGCATCCACTGACCAAGGTCGTGTGGGGCTTTTTTGTAGTTGGGCACGGAAGTATGGGTATTATTTCGTATCAGTATATAGGCTGGTATGGACTAGCTCTGTCACTACTTTGTGCTTTCGGGCATATTGTTTCTGTTTTTGTAATCCCTGAGGCTGGGTTTATGTGGCTTCAAAAGGAGAAGTACAATATATACTACAAAAAAAGCCGCACAGTTTTTCTGTCAGCTTTGGCTATCTCAGCCACAATAGTCACTGCAGTGACGTGGTTTTTTGCTTAAAAAAGTGTTTTATCAACCAGTGAATAATCAAGAGCGTTGGAACTTTGTTTCTGAATATACGCTCTTTTTAATTGCATGACACTTTTGTCACGTTTTGCATCTTTCCAGGCACGTAATATTTGTTTGTGCTGTCCGCGTGTAAAGTTTTTATAGAGTATTCCGAGTTGACCAATGATAAAAAACACACCAAAACGTATCATCCATGCTCGGGGTGTGTTTTTTATATAAGTCCAAATAAGGTTGCGGAATGTATGGTAAATAGCAAAATCTGACATTGTGCTGGTTGAGGCAGATCCCTTGTGATACACAATAGCCTTTTCAGCTAGCGCGCAGTCAAATCCAGCAAGACGTGCGCGTAGTCCAAGATCAAGATCCTCAGCATAGGCAAAAAAGTCACTATCAAAATATTCTTTTTCTACGGTATTGGCAAAGCCACTTGCGTGCTGTCTCTTTATGGCTATTGTTTCAAGGAGTTTGCTTGAGTAAAGGGCTGCTCCAGCGCTGGCGCATACAATAGGACTTTCAGTTCCTAGTTCTTTTATATCAAAGGGAAGTAAGCTTTTGCCTATGCGTATTCCGGCTTTATCAATAAGACTGCGATTCTCAAAGTTCATCATAAGTAATTGAACTTCGTCAAAACCCTCTTGTGCCTTGGCTACAGCTTCATCAAGAGCATGAGGTTCTATTTCTGTATCATTATTAAGAGCAAAGACATACTCTGGATTTGATTGTTTAAGTGCAAGTCGTATTGCAACATTGTTTCCTTCAGCAAAGCCGATATTTTCCTCTTCATCAATGATAGTAAAATTATCATACTGATCATATAGATTGTGGATACTGATACTATCCTCTCTACTAGCGCCATTTAGTACTACATATACGTCATATGAAGGATAGGTAAGCTGACGTACTGCTGAAAGACAATGCCGTGTATCAGCAAGGTTTTTCCAGTGAAGTATGATAATGCTTACATGTGGGTAGTCGCTCATATTTTTAGTATATCACTTGCGTAATTTTAATATAAAATACTGACATGAGCCAAAAATAACTGATCCAGTAATTATTTCAGTTGCTACAGTGGTCCATGCAGCAGCATAGAGTGAGTATTGGGGGATAAAAATAATATTAAGTATCACGTTGATGATCATGCCTGCTCCAACAGCCCAGGTGTACATATGTTGCTTTTTGATAGCAGTCAGGGCAAATAACCAAACGTGTGACACATATGACAAGAATACAGCAATGGTCAAGATCTTGAGCACAGGCACAGCAGGGCTATACTGTGCGCCATAGAATTGTAAAATTATTGGTTCTGCTGCAAACCAAAGTGTTCCCATGAACACAGTTGCAACTGCAGTTATCAAAAGAAGGCTTTGAACATACAATTTTTTAAACTTCTTCTTATTATTGAGTGCAAATTGTGAAAGCTTAGGAAACAATGATGTCATGATAAAGCCTGGAATGAAAATGAATGTGTACATAAAATGATAAGCAGCATTATACCATCCGGTCACTTCATCACCTTTCATGTACGAAAGCATAATAGTGTCTATTCGAAAGTATACGATTACAAATAAACCAGCCAATGCAAGCGGCCATGCCTGTGCAAATACCTCTTTTATATCCTTTTTTGAGATACGTGCGCGTAGTTTAATAGATTGTTTACGCAAGAGGTAGTAGAGAAGTACAAAACCAACAGTAGCTGCTATAGAGTAGCTGAGCATGGTTAGATTAACGTTTTTGTAATACAAAGTAACGCTCACCAAGATAATAAAAAACGTAGACTCAAATATTTTAGAAAATGCATCTAATGAGAACTTTTCATGGGCTACAAATACACCCCGCAGGAGCTGATTGATCGACATAAATAGCATAAATCCACTAGCTGCCAATAGATACGTGATGACTGCTGTGTCTTTTTGTAAAAAGGGGATACTCGCAAGAAGTGCTGCTACTATTATTAGGCCGACCAGTACTTTAAAGCCAAAGTATTTTGCTAGTATGTCTTCTGTCTTTTTGATATTTTGGCTGATCTCACGTGTCATAATCATATGTAGCCCAAAATCAAATATTATCTGAAATAGTTGCAAGTAAGCCATTACATATGACACTTGGCCAAAGATAGTATCGCCATATATACGCGCAATCATAAGAATAGCTATAAAAGACATGACTTTAAGCCATGTTTCTGATGCGCCAATCCATATAGTATTCTTTTTTAGTAACTTTCGTATCATATATACAGTATATAGCTTTTTTATGTTGTAGAAAAGAAAATGGTATACTAGAAACATGTCTTATACACCACAGCGTATATTTCTATTATTTTTGCACACACTTTTTGCTATAAGTCTCGTGTGTATTGTTGGTTATGTGGTGTATCTTGATCTTGATCTTGATGGTGAGCGAATACTATCGCATTCAGTGTCATCTGAGCATGTTATGGTTACAGGTCCAGATCCAGAGCTACGAGTACTGACAACCAAAGGGTTTGTGGGTGATCAATTTTGGCAGGTAATCATTGATCCTGTATATATTCATTCGTTTATTCCGCGTCAATATGACACCGTGGAGGTGGTTTTGACTTATAGAGCGGATACTGTTCCACTTATTCAGCTGGGTGGTGCTGTAGGTGAAAGTGGTTGGAATTTTGCCTGGCATGGTGTTCAGAATAAAGCCTTAGAAGAGATTGAATGGCCGTGTCTTAGAGATGAGGAAAAACAATGGTGGTTATGTCAGCGCGTACCGCAGTATAGGAGTATAGAGAACTTTTTACTTGCTCCTCCACGATCAGCACGAGTTGTTAATTACAATTTTCCTTTACAAGAGGGATTTGATCGGCTGCGGATCGATGGCTATAACCATGAGACTGATTTAGATAATTATGACTACTTTATTGCACAGTACATCCCGCCTAGTACTAGTGGGGATTGGAACATTGCACGTGCTGAGTTTGTTTTTAGTGAACTATATCAGTCTCCCGAAGGGTTTGAGTTTGTGATTTCTGCTCCAGGTATTGATGATAGAAGTCAAACAGTAGACGTGAAGTCAATTGACATAATTTACAAAAAAGATCCTATGACAATAAATGATGTGTGGCAACGGGTTTTAGAAAAGTTCTAGTATGACATTATCGAAAAAATCAAAACGTTTTATATATGACATCAGCACACTTATTTTAAAGTGGTCGCTTGTTTATTTGTTGGTACTATTTTTCTTAGAAGATACAAGGCCATATATGATTTCTACAGTATTTTCTCCTCATTGGATGTTGCTTGTGCTTGTATTGGGATTGACTGGCGTGCTCTGGACTGCTCCATATGGCCATATGAAGTCCTCTGAGGGGATTATTACAACCGCAGTGAAAAACTATGATGTGTGGATAGCGCGAGTGGTTGTGGTGCTTTTATATATATACTTGATAATGCAGTTTTCGCCTAGCTTCATGGGTTATGTGCTTTTTGCTGGTGTTATGTATGTGAGTTATCGTATACTACTTATACTTATGGAGGAGGATAATTAATACTTTGGTTATGTCTGATGGTTGTATTTTTTGTAAAGTAATATCAAATGAACTACCTCGGCAGGCAGTTTATGAAAATGACAATGTGTTGGTATTTTTAAATATAAAGCCACTGAGCCTGGGTCATTCTTTAGTTGTGCCAAAAAAACACTTTAAAGATCTTCAAAACATTCCACAGGGGGAATATAAAGAAGTTATGGATACAATAAAAAAAGTTGCCCTACCACTTTCAAAGGCAGCTGGGGCAGGCAGCTACAATTTGGTTTTGAATAATGATGAAATAGCTGGTCAAAGCATCCCGCATCTACATTGGCATATTATTCCACGTAGTAAAGATGATGGTCTGTTTGATTGGGAGCAGTTTGGTGGGCGCGATTACGAAGATGGGGAGTGGGAGTTATTTGGAGAAAAAATTCGTAATAGTCTAGAAAGGTTATAGTGGTAGTAGTGAAGTTTCTAGATCAGTAACTTTGAGTTTTCTAAGAAGGTGCGCGTCACCTTCTTTTGTTGTTAGATAAATATGCTCACCGTCAGTTGATAAGGTCGCTTGTATGACTTCGGTGTTTTGCCAAAGCGCGTGTTTGTTTTGTATGTCGCGTGTATCAAGCTCAATAGCTGTAACAGCAGCCTCAGCTACGGTGATAATATAGTTGTCATCAGCATGCCAATATACATGTTCAAGTGGTGTACTTACACGGGTTATGACCTTTGTTTTCATGTCATCAAGAGTGATAAATGAAACTTCCCATTCATTAAAGAGTAGTAGCTTTGTTCCATCTTTTGTGAATTCCCACTGGTCAACATCCTGGAGTATATGAGATTGTTGATTAAATGATTCAGGCTGTAAATGCAAAATATAAAGAGTGCGTTCATTCTCATCGTATACATAAGCACGGTGGTCTATGATTCTCTCAAGAGATAGTGTACTTATTTCTGGTAAAACAAAAGAAGGTGGTTCTTCATCAATATCTCGTTGTTTGCGGGTTAAAATTGTAGGATCAGGGCCAGTGATATAGTATACGTCTTCTTCCACAATGCTGTAATCTAGAACAGGTCGCATGAGAAGTGACTCGGTTTTACCCGTTACAAGGCTGTAAGTGTAAATACCTCGCTGGTTATTGAATGTAAGTAGTTGATTTTGTGTAGGGTGGAAACGTATATCATCACCAGAAATATTATTTGAAAGATTTGTTAGCTCAAGTGTATCATGGTCAAAAAGCCATGTTGTAGAGCCAATAGTAATAAGCGCATCACTGCCATGCTCTGACCATTTGATATTGACAGTGTCAGTTTCAATGGTCTGTAGTAGAGTTACTTCTATCTCGCTAGCTAGGTGATATGCTTTTAGTGTCTTTTCTTCTATGTATATTATGTATCTCTCATCATGATCAAAAGAGAAGAAATCAACCGACGCATCTAGCAACTCAGTGCCTTCTGGTTGTGTCTTCCACAAAATAATGTTTTCAGCAAATGTGGTTTTTTTATCTGATACAGCTAGGTCTTTTTTCCAGGTATGATAGCCTTCTTTTTCAATACGAACAGTGTAGACGTTGGGGGTTAAATGATTGAGGCGCAGTGGGGTGTTGGTGTCAACGAGGTTGTTGTTGATATAGACTGATGCGTCTTGAGGAAGTGTTTTAATAAACAAACTGCCTGTTGATCGTATTGCATTACGGTAAAAATCAAAACGAAAACCCGCCGTATACAAAACAAGTAACGGCGCGCTCACGGTAAATAGTACCATTGCAGTTATGTAGAGAAATCTTCGTGTTCCGAGCGTCATAAATATATGTAATGGCGGTTTTTATATTATAGCATTATTTTTACTTTTTGGCTAAAACAAACAAGATTGAACCAAATGTCGTCCATGTGGTACAATGGGTATGTTGTATTAATATCAAACTATGAAATCAAAAACAGTACCGGTAGTACTTATCATTGCACTTGTTGCAGTCTCATTTGTTATAGGAAAAGAATACGGTCAAACTCAAGGTCATTTTACTGATGACCCTCGGCTTATCGGAGATACTGATAAGCCAAACTATCTATATAAAGATGTAGATTTTGATCTTTATTGGGATGTTGTTGATGTTGTTACTGAGAAGTATATTGATGCAGATGAAGTTCTTGATACGGAGTTGTTTTATGGTAGTCTTGGAGGCATGGTCGCATCTTTGGGTGATCCTTACTCAGTGTTCTTAACCCCAAAGGTCACAGAAGATTTTACTGAGGAACTTAGTGGAAATTTTCAAGGAATAGGAGCAGAGATTGGTATCAAAAAAGAAGTACTCACTATCATTGCGCCGCTGCCTGATTCTCCAGCTGAAAAAGCAGGCTTACAACCTGGTGATTACATCCTTGAGGTTGACGATGTATCAACACAAGATATGGCTCTTGATGAAGCAGTAAATAGAATACGCGGTGAAGGTGGTACGGAGGTTATTTTAACTGTTTTGACGCCTGGAGATGATGAATCCCGGGACGTTAGTATTGTTCGTGATGTGATTAACATCGTAAGCGTCAGATGGGAGAATATAGATAATCACACAGCGTATATTAAAGTGAGTTATTTTAACCAAGATACAGAAGTGCAGTTCAAGGAGGTTGTCCGCGAGGTTATAGAAATGCAGCCTGACAATATAATTTTGGATGTAAGGAATAACCCGGGTGGTTTTCTAGAAATAGCAGTTGGAATAGCTAGTTATTGGGTAGATGACGACGCTATTGTGCTAGAACGCTTCAGTGATGGTAGAGAAGTTGAGTATAAGTCACGTGGCAGAGCTATATTTGAAGATATACCAACGGTAGTTCTTGTAAACGGTGGTTCAGCTTCTGCTTCTGAGATTGTAGCAGGCGCTCTGCAAGACTATGGCAAAGCCACTGTTATTGGTCAGACAACATTTGGAAAGGGGTCTGTGCAGGATTTGATTGAGCTCAAGGATGGATCATCAGTGAAGATTACAATTGCTAAGTGGCTCACGCCAAATGGACGCACTATTGAGCAAGAAGGTATTGAGCCAAATTACAATATTGAGCTCACTCGCGAAGATTATGATAATGATTTGGACCCTCAGCGCGATGCGGCTGTCTCATTTTTATTAGGAACATTTGATATAGAAAATTATGAAAGTGAAACTGAATAAACATGTTGCAGGCCTAGGTTCTGCAGGTGACGTAAAAGACGTCAAAGAAGGGTATGCGCAAAACTATTTGTTTCCAAATAAGCTAGCGCATGCAGTTGATAAATCAACAGCTGTGACAATTACACAGCAAAAAGTAGTACAGAAAAAAGTAAAGAAAACGTCAGTAGACCTAAAGGGTGTGTCTATCACTATAAATATGGAAAGTAACGAAAGTGGTGGCCTTTACTCTTCAGTAGATAAAGAACAAGTAAGTCGCGCACTTCAAAAGCAATTTCCTGGCGTAATGATTAAAAAGATGAAACCTGCTCATTTAAAAGAAGTAGGTGATCATAAAGTATCAGTGACAGTACAAAACAAAACGTACGATATTCATGTTAACATCACATCAAGTTAAATATTTTATTAGCAGCATTCAATGTGCTCTTCGATCAAAGAGGTCTTTTCAAGACCCTTTGTTTTTTAGTATTGAAAGATAATGTATGAGTTCTCAAAAAAAGACTAGATATATTTTTGTAATGGGCGGTGTGCTATCAGGCTTAGGTAAAGGCATAGCCACTTCATCTATTGGTACGCTACTTACATATAGTGGGTACAATGTTACTGCATTGAAAATTGATCCATATATCAACGTGGATGCTGGAACTATGAATCCAACTGAACACGGTGAGGTTTTTGTCACAAAGGATGGCCTTGAAACAGATCAAGATATTGGAAATTACGAACGCTTCCTGGATAAAGAGATGACAAAAGATAATTACATGACCCAAGGCATGGTATGGAGTAGTGTGATAGAAAAAGAAAGGAACTTAGAATATGGTGGTATTACAGTGCAGCCTTTTAAGCATATTGCAGAGGAGATTATCAATCGAATTAAGCACCTTGGTAAAGTATCAAAGGCTGATTTTGTGCTTATAGAGATTGGTGGTACTGTCGGAGAATATGAAAACTTGATATTTTTAGAAGCAGCACGTCGAATGCGCATTGAAACACCAGATTCAGTACGTCATATTATGGTTTCGTACTTACCAATTCCTGCTATGGTTGGAGAGATGAAGACAAAACCAACCCAAACAGCGGTTAATACACTAAATGCTGCTGGCATTCAGCCCGACTTTATTTTGACTAGGAGCTCAAAGCCACTTGATAAAAAGCGTAAAGAAAAGATTTCGTACTACTGCAACGTGCCTGCAGGTCACGTTATTTCATCAGAAGATGTTGAAAGTATTTATAAAGTACCGCTTCTTTACCAGGATCAGAAGTTTGATGAGCTTATTCAAAAGAGTTTTGGCATGCGACCTAAGAAAAGCGCATTGGGTGAATGGAACAAGACACTGGTTAAGTCTGGTAAAAACAACAAGACAATCAATATAGCGATGATTGGTAAATATTTTGCTACAGGTGAGTTTACATTATCTGATTCTTACATTTCTGTTATTGAGGCTCTAAAGTCAGCAGGTATTCATCAGAAGGTTGATGTTGAGTTTACATGGGTGAGTAGTGAAGATTTTGAAAAAAATAAAAAGAAACTATCATACTTGGATCAATTTGATGGCATAGTAGTGCCTGGCGGTTTTGGTAGTCGTGGGGTTGAAGGTATTATTGCAGCAATTGGATATGCAAGAAAAAATAATATCCCATACCTCGGTCTTTGCTATGGTATGCAACTAGCAACTATTGAGTTTGCTCGTAATGTCGCAGGTATAAAAGAGGCTCATACTACAGAGATAAAACCAAAGGCCAAGCATCCGGTTATTGATGTTA
Source organism: Patescibacteria group bacterium (assembly GCA_049604715.1). GTDB lineage: Bacteria > Patescibacteriota > Patescibacteriia > S139-126 > S139-133 > JBMYTV01. The sequence goes on along the minus strand of JBMYTV010000002.1, from coordinate 93,326 downwards.
TGAATGATCAAAAGAAGCTTATAGCTGAAAACAGATATGGAGGTACTATGCGATTAGGTGATTATTCTTGTGCGCTTAAGGCTGGTACACATGCAAGGCGATTATACAAGAAAAAGGATATTGTGGAGCGACATCGTCATAGATATGAATTTAACAATAAATATCGTGATAAGCTAGAAAAAGCCGGCCTTATTATCGCTGGTTTGAATACAAAGAGAGATTTGGTTGAGATTATAGAACTTCCTGATCATCCTTATTTTGTTGGAGTGCAGTTTCACCCTGAGTTTAAGTCGCGACCAATGCGACCACATCCGGTGTTCACAGGACTCATAGAAGCTGCTAAAAATAAGCACTCGTAAAAACACAATCAAAAAAACGCGGCATGTACCGCGTTTTTTTATTTTTTGGTTGGTTCGATAGTCACGTATTTGCGCTTTTTGAGCTTACCATTGAACAATCGTACGCTTTTGGTAATAAATTTTACCATACCTGATTCTGATGCAAATAGAGTATCATCACCGGCTCGTTTAACATGCTTACCTGGATGAATCTTTGTACCACGTTGTCGAACGAGAATTGATCCGGCATGAGCAAATTGACCGTCAAATAGCTTAACTCCAAGGCGCTTTGCAATCGAATCGCGACCTAAACTAGTTGAACCACCAGCTTTCTTATGTGCCATATGCTAATGTCAATATTTAGTAATACTTGTCTAATTTAAAACAATTAGAGGAATTTGTCAAGCTTCTGATTTTGGGTAAATATACATAAATTAAAGGATCATGTTATAATCGTAAGCGTTATGACTAAGCAGAAAGATAAAACATTTAAAGCACGGGTAGAAGAGGTTTTTGAGGCTAAAATAAAACCAACCGTTCAGATGGATGGTGGTGATATTTTTCTTGTGAATTGTGATGAGGCGTCAGGTACAGTAACAGTGCGGCTAGGCGGTGCGTGTATAGGGTGTCCGCTATCTTCAATTACGCTGACACTTGGGGTTGAGCGCGAGCTACTAGAGTCTATACCTGAGTTTATGCATTTAGAGGTTGAGGAGGATTAGAAAGTTACCCGCGGAGTGACCTCATTAGAAAACGGGTCATCTAATTGCAGGTCATTGTTTGTAGCTGGAGTATCTGAAAAGGCACTGCGCATAACACCCCAGGACTTAATCTGAATCTCTTGTTTTGCAGCATGGCTTTTCTCAACACGTTGTAATAGGTGAATGTCAACATTATTACTTGATACTTCACTTTCCAAAATAACTATTTCTCGCGCGCTAATAATAGTTGTATAAAAGTTTTGATACAAAAACCAACCAAAGCTAAGTAATAATACAATGGAAAGAATAATCGCAATATGTTTAATTTGTCCCAGTGCAACACTGAGGACTTTTTTAATTGGGATTTTTGGTAGAGGTATTTTTTTCATATAAGTTATCTCCAATGAATTGTACCTGAAATAACACATGTTAGACCGGTGCTATTACCACTTGTGATATTTGTTAGTTCAATTTGATTCACTACGATATAGTATGGTTTGCTATCAAGTGCATTAATATATGCAAAAATGTCTTCTGCCTCGCCGCGCAAAGTCAGTCCGATGGGTGATTCCGTGACGGCTTTGTCCTCAGCGTCGATTTCGGGGATATTGATAATCTGCTCTAGTCTATATGTGCTCGCAGTTTCTTCTAGGTCATTTACAAATTCTAGTGTTTGCTCTTTGTATACAAAAGCAGTTGAAACATTCTCAATTGAAGGTTCTATTTCATCTAGCTGCTGAATACTTTCACGCATTGATAGTCCTGATTGATATCTCGTTTCTAGAGCTACGCGTTTAGAATATATGTCGCCACTAATAACCTTAATATCACGTACTGTAAGTACAATAAACACAAGTAAGCCCAAAATTACTGCGCCACTAAGTGCAAAGCTAACATGTACTATTTGTTTTTTATTCAATTCCTTCAGTTTCATGTTCTTGTAAATCAGAAACTAGAACAGGTGCGACTGTAATAGTTACATTAAATGTTATGTCTGTTTTTTGTAAAAGACTTGCCAGTGGTAGGTATACATTTTCAGCAAATTGAGCAGTCTCAAGTGACTCCTGGAATTCGAGTAAAGATTCTCGGGTTTGCGCAATACCGTCTATGTAGATAGTGCTCTCATCCGATGACAACCTTAATGATGAGACTTGTATTTCGTTTGGGACAAGCGTCAGTACATTCCATAGTGACTCAGACCAAGGAACAAATTCTTTTTGTATTTTTTCTATATCTCTCAAATCTTTATTTACATTTGCTATTTTTTGATTTGTTCCGGCTAGTGAAGCATTAACTAAAGATATTTGCATTTCTGCTTCAGTAAGTCTATTCAGCAAAATTAGCTTAGCACCAAAAAGCATAACAGCAATTACAAACGTTACTGAAAGAATCATAAAAATGACATTTTTTATAATCACATAATGCCACTGCAGGGATGACTCCATGCGCTCTGTTGGTGATAATAAGTTTAGGGATAATTTACTCATATGCTTTCATAGCAAGGCCTAAGGCTGTTGTGTAGGATAAATTCTTTTTCGCAAAGTCTGACTTTGATGAGGATGAAATAAATGGAGCTAAATTGCCAAGTCTGACATCGCATTCAATTTCTTTACCTAAGTGGCCAACAATACCATCAAGAAGTGATCCGCCCCCGCACAAAATAAGTTGGTTTATAGGTAATGGATCAAATGTGTGCTCTTTGTAAAAGGCAAAAGAACTATTAATTTTTTTAGTCATAGCATCAAGGTCCTTTTTTAGAACCTGTTTTAGTGCATCTTCACAATCTGGATTGGTAAGTCCGCATACTATTTTGGCCTTTTCTGCTTCAGCTTTTGAGATGCTAAGCTCAGTTGCAAGTGTGCTAGTTATTTCTTCTCCACTAAATGGAATAGTAGAGACAAACTGAATGGTATCACGCGCAAATATAATAATCGTTGAATGCGTAGCGCCAAGATCAAGGAATGCAGTCGCATGTGAGGTATTTGTAGGTACAGTTAGGCTCTGGAGAGCTCTGACGATGGCTGTTGCTTCAACATCAAGGGATAGTGGTACTAGATCTGCTCTTTTAATAGCTTCTGTGAGTTGATTGCTGATTGATTTTTGAACTGCTCCAATCAAAACATATATTTTTTTATTTTGTGGATCATGTCTTACAATATTCCAATCAATATATATATCATCAGGTGAAAGTGGAATGTGTTGTTCTGATGCCCAGCGTACAGCTTCTGGTATTTCCTCATCAGTCATATCAGGAATATCAATAAGCTTTACAAATGTATCTGAGTCAGGAATACACGCATGAACAAAGGGTGTCTTCACTTTTCTGCCATATGTATGTTCTTTGAGAAGTTTTTTGATTTTTTTACCAAGCAAGTCAGGGTCCTGCAGAATGCCTTTTGTTACTTCTTCGTCTTCAATTGTCAGTGATCCGTAGTTAGAAAGAGCAAAATTATCACCAGACTGAATAACCGCTGACATCTTCAGTGATTTTTCTCCTATATCAAGCCCCCAGGCTGTTGGTGATTGTGATTGAAACATGGGTTTTAGGGTGTTGGAATTTCTTCCCAGGTAATAAATTGGTATTCACCACTTGTTGGGAAGTAGGGAGGTGGTGCAAATAATAAGTTGTTATGAAAGATGCTATTGGTACTATCATATCCATCAACTGTGGTTGAACCAGAGACCCATGTCCATGTCCAGATTTTGTTGGTGATAATACCACCGTATACTTCTATGGAGTTGGTTACAAGTCTGTGTGGCCACCAGCAGTAATATGCTCTATATACTCTTCCGTTTTGTGCAAGCAAGATCGCATCAATAGTAAGGTCAGAAGGTGCATGCCGTGGTACTTGGATATTTTTTTGAGCAACTAAGCCAAGCGCATTTGTATTATCACGCGCCACATAAGTTAGGTTGTTATTTATGTAAATGTTGGCATAGGTTGATGGATTTGCTGGAAACCGTGCGGCTGCTACTGTTATTTTACCATTAAGTACGCCATCAATCCACAGATCATCTTCAACAAAGATAGTGCTGTTGGTTGGAATGGGGTAGTTGCCGATAAATGTTTCACTTGCAATGCCTTCTGATTTTGACTCACATCCTGAAAAATCATCATCATCAATTTGGTACAAACTAGACTGTAGGGAAGTTACAGTGTAGATGTTGTAAGTACCGTCAGCTAAAAATGTTATGTGGTATCCATAACTCGAGTCAGGATAGTAGTCTCCGTTTGTTTCTGCTTCTGTTTTTATGTCAGCCAGATCAAGTGTAATTGTAGCAAAATCAACCTCAGTTACAGGAAAACTCCAAAGATCGCTATTTGGGCCAGTGCCCCAGACTCCATCTTTTGTCTCGTATGAGCAGCCGTGTGATGGGGTGCAGGTGTATGTAGCTAATGCTGAAGTAACAAGTGAATCATTGGTGCCGTCCATACGTACACCGCCATTAGAGTGCATTTCGCCACTTACTGATTCACTATCACCTAGCCAAACGTCACTATTGGTTAGAAATGAGTATTTAGCTAGTGATGGTTTTCCATAGGTAACCTCAACAGTGCGTTCAATATCAGGATAATCGTTAACCCAGCCAGTTGAGCGGATAGTTACTATAGTAGAACCTGGCTCAGGGGGGTCAATTTCAAGACTATATTGCCCAATAAGACCGGTTGTTGGGTCATAGTAATCATGAACATATGGACCAGGACCACCAGTGCCATCAGTATAATCATCAGGGTCATGTGCTAAATGCCAACGGTAGTAGTTTACTCCAGCTTCTGCAATATGGAGAGATTGTATGCCAGCAATTTTGGCATTGGTTAGTCGCTGCTGATATGTCATCAAACTTAAGTATCCAGAAAGCATAAATACAAATATTCCTGTCATCACAACAACTATAATAAGCAATGTACCATCCTGGTTTGTATGTATGTGCTTTCTCATAAGTTTGACTTTAGATTCCTCAGTTGCACATCAGATTCAACATCAAAATCGTTAGGTGCTTGGGTTGGGTCGATATTTATGCGCAAGAAAACATGAAGTAGTTTTGTTTCAATCAAACGAGCTGGTGCAGGAAGGGGATTGTTTACATCATCAAATGGGTACTGATCATTGTAATAAGTAAACATGCTTGTGCTAGTGTTGTTTACATAAGTTGCGAGCTGAGCTACAACCTCACTCCCCGTGTCATAACTTAGTGGGTCTCCAGACGGTTCGACTGTGCCTCTATAAAGTGTTGTACCTGACAAGTAGTATCGAACGCGTTCAGTAAGTACGTCCTGGTCAATGTCTGAGTAAAAGATAATTTCATTGTCACCAGCTAATTCAAGAGCATATGAGCCGTCTTCTGCTGTGGACATTTCACGGATTTCTTTTGTCATTTGTTCTATACCACGCTCTGCTTGCCGAATAGCTTCTTGTTGCTCTTGGCCAAAAGCAGCTGAACGATAACTTTGAATGATCATTTGATTCCACACAACCACTACCACGACAAATATACCAACAGTAATCAGTACTTCGAATAGTGAAATTCCTTTATTGTTATGTAAATTATTCATTAGTCTACGATGAGTTTAAGCGTTTCTGTGGTATTCGGATTGAGTGTGATAGGTAGTGACGGAATTGCTTGTGTTGTCGTTACGCCTGGTTCATTTAGTTCTATCTCATATGTGTCCCATTCAAGGCCAGTGACTGATATAGTGCCAGCTGCATCTGTTGCGTATGATTGTTCAAATTTAACTTTATCTGGGCTTTGGTGAGTGAGTTTGGTGCCACGAAGTATAAAGTCAATAAATGGAGCAGCAGACTCACTACCGTCGTAGTTAAGTGTTCCAAGCCAGGCATTTGCCTCACCTTGACTGTAGTCAGTCCAAGTGGCTACAACTTTTGTGCCATCATATGTCGCAAGGTCGCTAATAAGTTGGTCACCTGATGTTTCTTGGTGTAATTGTATCTCATTTACCCAAAGAGAGTTGCCAGATGAGTCTGTATTTAGCACATACACGTCTTGGTCTCCACCACTATCATCGTGCCAGCCAATATAAAATGTATTGTCACTTGCAAGAGCTATGTGAGGATTAAGTTGATTGTATGAAGGTGATTGCACAGTTATTGTTTGGTCAGATCCAAATAAGGCAACACTTGAAGATGCATAACTTTGAAAATAAATGTCATTGTCGCCACCACGGTCGTCATGCCACACAATGTGAGCATCGTCATTGCTATCAAGATCAAAATCAAAGTGAGATATGTCAGGTGCGCTATTGCTATTTACTTGTTGTTCAAATGACCATACATTTGAGCCCGCGCTATTAACACGGTCAAGATAGACATCATCGCTACCACCACGGTCATCAATCCAGGCAATATAGAGGTCACCTCCAGAATCAATAGTAATCTTTGGTTTCTGTTGTTGGTCTGCGCCGCTGTCAGAATTGATTTTTATATCACTACCAAACTGGATAACTCCTCCTGATGATACTTTTTGCAAGTAGATATCGCCTGTGTCATTTCGTTGATCTTCCCAGACTATATAGAGTTCGTTGCTGAAGATATCTATATCTGGGTTTCGCTGGTCTGCACTGCCGCTATCTCCGTTTACTTTGACCGGATATGACCATTGCGGGATACCGTCTGTGGATAACTTTTGAATGTAGATATCGTTATCGCCCGATGAGTTGTCATACCACGTTATATATACGTTGCCGCTGCTATCAGCAACTGCGCGGGGCTTTAGTTGGTTAGCTTGAACAGATACTTGGCTGTCGTTGGTCCATTGATTTGAGCCGGCAAAAGTATATTTTTGCCCATAAGTCATGGTTGTTGTACTACCACGATAATCTTCCCATACTGGATAGAAGTGAGCTGCGGTTTGTGCTAGTGTTGGGCTTGTTTGTGACTCACCTGATGAGTCTGTATTTAGCTGATAAGTAACAGGTAGGGTTTGTGATACTGTTGTGATATCAAGTGTGCTAGTGAGGTCAATAGAGAAGCTGACCTCAGTGACTTGTCCTTCAAGCACGCTTAAATGATCACGTACTGGGCTTGTGTAAGTCGAGGTGGCGGCAGATGTATAGTCAGTACTGTACCCTAGTTTTGATACAATAATCTCATATGATGTTGAGGTTGCTGGAGCTCCGGGAAGCACAAGTCTACCTGATAAGTCAGTGGTTAGTGTTAGGTCAATAATAGGATCTAGCGAGTCATTGTACACATCTACAGTTGCTCCATTCACTGGTTGAGCGCTAGCATCAAATACATTGAAAATTAGCGTACCTCCACCAGCAGTTGTTTCAACACCAGGTGGAGCAATGTCTGAAATCAAATAAACCTCTCTTGTTCCTCGTTGGTTTTCCCAGGCGACTGTTATTTTTGCTCGTTTGTAATCAGTATTCAAAAGATCAGCGGTTTCACTCTCTGGATACGCTTCGTTAAGTATATAAAGTTCATCAAAATGTCCATCACCGTTTTTTGATGATGTGCTATTTTCATTTGCAAAATAAAGACCAGAGCAGCCGATTGGGGCGTCAACAGTCACGCCGGTACTTACCGCTACTTCCTCGCGGTTGATATATACGTGAAGTGTGTCACCCGCATCATCAAATGCTGCCTCAATTAAGTACCAGTAGTTTTTATTCCAAGAATAACTTTGGGATTCTATAGTAATAGTATTTGTTGAGGGGCCATATGAAAATTCTAATTTTTCATCATCAGTTCGTATTAGTTCTAGCATGCCGCTACTACAGCCGCTGGCTTTGAGTAAATAGTCATTATTGTTATTAACGTTATTGTTATTTCGAGGCTTAAACCAAAAAGAAATTCTACTTTCAGCAAAGTCAATATTTCCGCTAGCAGGAATGTAAGCATGGTCAGTGTCAGGGTTGCCGTTGTTACTAAAATATATGCCTGTGTTATTAACAGCAGGATTTGTTTCAGTGTAGTCACCACCAAGGGTAATAGGGCCAGTGCCAACTTCAGGGGTTTGCGACGCGCTGGTTGAGTCCATACTCCAATAAAATGTAGTTAAAGGACTTGAGTCTACGTACGGATTGGAGTAATTATATCCCCATATCTCATATTTATGGGCATTATTGAGTATATACAACTCATCAAGAACTCCTTCAACTATTTCGCTAGAATCTCCTCTGTTGCCAATGTTCATTTGGTTATCAATAACTGGGATGGTTGCTACATTTTCTTTTAGTGCCAGAGGAACACCATCGCGCCATATTTGTCTGTAATTATCACCCTCCCAGGCAGCTTCGATAAAGTACCATTGATCAGCGTTCCATGTTAGTGCAGATGAGCGTGCTGATTGTCCGCCAAAATTGAATTGTAGCTTTTCGTTACTCTGACGTCGTATATAGAAATTGCCAGATGTAGTTTCAAAATCTACAATTCGCTCATTCCCAGCATTACTAAGACTCGGCTTGTACCAAATGCCTATTCTGCCCTCTGAAAGATCAACATTACCAGTAGCTGTGGTAGTTATACGATCGCCACTACTCATAGCAATGCCATCGCCTTGATAGCCAGTATCTAGTGAGGTATCCACAAAGCTTAAAGAGCCAGAGCCAATATTTGGGGTTTCTCCAGTTGTATTCGAGTCAAAATCCCAGTAGTACAGCACCTCAGAATTACTTGTGTTATATATGGATCCGCTGCTTCCTGTGGTACTGATAAGACCATCAAATGGATCATCAATATACACAATCTCGGTTGTGACTGTAAAATCAATGTTGTTTCGAGTGATAGGCTCTGTTTGAATGAGATTTCCAGGCGGAATACCACCCGCAGTGCCAATATCGGTGTAGGGAAGGTTACGGATGATCTCAAGTTTTTCATTGGCAAGTGAAATGGCAGTAACTTTTGCTTTTTGTTCTGCATTCATTTGCAAAAAAAGTATCGTAAGTTGTGTAATTGCTAAAACGCCCACGACCATGATTCCGAGGGTGACTAATAACTCTACAAGTGTAAAACCCCGTTTTGACATAGTCACTAAATGTTTTGTGTAAGAGAGTATAGCGGCATTATAACTGATACTGCTATAGCTCCTACACCAAGGCCTAGAATGAGAATCAGCACAGGCTCGATAATAGAAGAAAAGTTCGCCATAGTGTCAGTCACATCCTCTTCATAAAAAATAGCTAAGTTTTCTAAAATATCATCAAGAGAACCACTCTCCTCACCAACAGAAATCATCTGAGTGATAAGTGGCGGGAAAAGATCTTCATCAGTTGCAAGTGTGGTCGTAATAGAACTACCTTTTTTTAGTTGCTCAGCTGCAGTGAGGGTAATGTTTTTGTAATAATAGTTACCGACTGTTTTTGATGTAATAGTAAAACTTTTCACAATTGGAATATCAGTTTTGATAAGCGAACTAAGTGTACGGGAAAAACGAGCTAAATTAATTTTTTTGATAATTGGCCCTACAATAGGTCCCTTAACAAGTATTTTGTGCCAAATCTTTTTGCCGCGCTCTGTCTTGATAAATTTGAAAAATCCAAATGCAAGTAATATAAGAAAAATAATCACCCACACGCCGTAGTTAATAAGAAAGTCACTTGTTACGATCAGTATTTTGGTTGGTAGTGGCAGGTCGGCGCGTGCTTCCGTGAACAAATCAGTAATTTTTGGAATAACAAATGTAACAACCACAATCATCACACCAACCATTGCAACGATAACCACTGCTGGGTAGATCATAGCGCCGCGAACTTTACTGATAAGATTGTGGTCTTTTTTCATTTGTGTATGAAGCTGGATGAGTGTGTTTTCAAGTTGACCTGATGTCTCACCAGCCTCAATCATGTTGACGAATAGTTCGCCAAATATTTTTTGATGTTTTGCAAGGCTCTGCGCAAAGCTTGTGCCTTGTTCAACAGATTGTTCTATGTCGTTTAGTACATTTTTGAATCGTAAATTTTTAGTTTGTTTAGCTAATGTTTTGATAGCAACTGAAAGGGAAATACCAGAATGCAACATGACATGAAGATTTTGCGTGAAAAAGATTTTCTCTTCAAGTGGGATGGTGCCAATAGTTTTGAGTTTTGTGACAATTTTTTGAAGTGACACAGAACTACCACCCTGCGCTTCAGCTGAGGTGAGTAACAACCCATCAGTTTGTAATTGTTTAGCAAGCGCTTCACGTGATTCTGCTTCTGTATCACCAGAAACAAGATTGCCTTCACGGTCGCGTGCAGTGTAGTGGAATTTCATAAATGGCTACTGTTTAGATACGCGGAGAATTTCTTCAATTGTTGTAACGCCGTTCTTTGCTTTTATAAATCCATCCTCAATCATTCTAAGCATTCCTTGGTCAAGAGAAGCCTGGCGTAGTTCTGGTACTGCTGCTTTTTGCATAATGAGCTTGGTGATAATGTCAGTAACTTCTAGAACTTCATAAATGCCTATTCGTCCTTTATAGCCTGTTTCTCCGCACTTTTTACACCCTTTTCCGCGATAAAATAGCAGCTTATCAATTGGAGTGTTTTTATCGCTAATGATTTTTTCACGCTCAAGCGTATTCATAACATCAGGTACATCAAACTGTGCTTCAAGGTCTTTAATCATTTCTTCTGTAAGGTTGTAGCTAGTAATACAGTCTTGGCAGATTTTACGCACCAAGCGCTGTGCAATAATAATATTGGTTGTGGATGCCACCAAAAAGGCAGCAATACCCATATCAAGTAAGCGGGGGATAGTTGCAACTGCGCTATTAGTGTGAAGGGTAGATAATACCAAGTGTCCTGTCATGGCAGCGTGAATAGATATTTCTGCTGTTTCAAGGTCGCGAATCTCACCAACCATAATAATATCAGGGTCTTGGCGAAGTAGACTTCGAAGACCAGCCGCAAATGTAAAGTCAATTTTTGGGTTGATTTGACTTTGGTTAATACGAGGCATGTGGTACTCAATCGGATCTTCTACAGTTGCAATGTTTACTTCAGGAGAGTTTAAAATATTCATAACTGTATACAGCGTGGTTGTTTTACCGCTACCAGTTGGGCCTGTTACCAAGATCATACCATGAGGCTTTTTTACGTTTGCTTTAACTAGTTCTAGTGGCTTTGGTTGGAATCCAAGATCTTCAAGTCCTAGTACTTGTCCTGACTCATTCAAAAGACGCATAACAATTTTCTCACCATCATATACAGGGATAATAGAAACACGAAATGCTACTTTATAGTTATCTTTTTCTACTTTAAATCGACCATCTTGTGGTAGCCTGTGTTCATCTAGCTTTAGATTGGATAGAATCTTGATGCGAGCAACAATACCGGTTTGTGAAGATTTTGGTAGTGTCATAACATCTCGCAAGATACCATCAATACGATACCGAACTAAAACATTCTTCTCCATTGGTTCGATATGAATGTCTGATGCTTGTTCAAATATTGCATATTCAAGAAGTGTATCGACAATGCGGATAACTGGTAGATCTTGTGCAAGTTCATGTAGGTCTTTGTCTCCACCAGATACGCCCTTGGCTGCGTCTTGTGCAGCTTGTTCTGGGTCTGCTTCAGTTAATTCAGCTGTATCATCACCAACTTTCGTAATATCTTTAAATTCTGCTTCCAAACTTTTTTGGTACTGCTTTAGAGATTCTTGTAGTGCACTTGGTGTGGTTAAGTAGACCTTAATCTTTTTGTCAGTAGTTTTTTGCAAAAAGTCTACCATCTGAATGTCGTCTGGTTTGAGTGTGGCGATCTTTACTAGGTCGTCGGTTGCATCAAAACTTACTGTTTGGTGTGTTTGTGCAAGTGGTTCTGGTAGTGTGAACAAAATATCCTTGCGCACAGGCATTTCTTTTAAGTTAACAAACGGTACGTCAAGTTGCTTTGCGTACATCTCATAGAGCGACTCTTCTGTGATAATTTTTTTCTTATACAAAAACTGCTCAAGTGACATCTTGGCTTTTTTCGCATCTTTTTCTAGTGTAGGGAATTCTTCCTTGGTTGTAAGTTTAAGACCAAGTAAAATTTCTTTTATTTGTTTATCATCAAGCATGGGGAAATAGTGCTTGTTATGTGCTCATTATACCATAAATTTTAGTAACAACTAAATAGAGTTGGTGCATAGAGAATTTTTTTGCATTGTGCTAGGATGAAGGTAGGTATGAAATTTTCTGTAAGCAAAGTTCTAAAAAAAGCAGTGAGTCAGGTACTGTGGCGTGATCGTATTTTTTTGTTTGGCATTGGTGGTTCGTTTGTACTTATGATCGGGCTTTGGCTTTTGAGTGCGCAAGCTGAACTTGGAGACAATATTATACCGTGGCATTATACTGTTTATTTTGGTATTGATAGAGTTGGTCCGTGGTGGTCTATCTTAAGATATGCCTTTTTTGGAACAGTTATTTTTATAATCAATTTCTTCTTAGCGTCTCAGCTTTTTTTCACTCGACGTTTATACAGTTATATAGTAGTATATATTACTGTATTAGTGCAGCTTTTGACGCTTATGCAAATAAGCGCATTATTATATTATTTGGTGTAGTATATGGAACATTTGGCATTAGTTAAAATCGGTACACTGACAGCATTATCATTTATCTTAGCTATGAGCTGGACACCTGTCCTGTCTCATTTTTTGTACAAGTATAAGCTTGGCAAAAACATTCGTTCAAGTGCGAAAACACCAATTTTTTCTAAACTTCATTCAAAAAAGTCAGGCACCCCAACAATGGGAGGTGTTTTGGTTTGGTTAACCGTATTTGTACTTGCTGCTGTGCTGTTTGTTTCTTGGAGAGTATGGGAAACTGAGTGGCTTGGATTTTTTAATTTTGTATCTCGATCAGAAACCTGGCTCCCACTTGGCGCAATGCTTTTGGGTGCTGCAGTTGGGCTTGTTGATGATTATTTTACTGTTACAGGCAAGGGTGTTGATGGTGGAGGTTTGAGCATCCCTTATCGTCTTGGTTTATATACAGTTATTGCTATAGTTGGTGCATACTGGTTTTATGTAAAGCTTGGTTTTGATACTATCCATGTTCCTTTTTTTGGAGACTTCACTCTTGGGTGGTGGTATATCCCACTTTTTATCTTTGTTATAGTTGCTACGAGTTTTTCCGTGAACGAGACAGATGGACTTGATGGCTTGGCTGGGGGCGTGATGATGTCTATGTTTGGGGCGTATGGCGCTATTGCATTTATTCAAGGGAACTATGATCTGGCAACACTTTGCGGTGTTATTGCTGGTAGTTTACTAGCGTTTTTGTGGTTCAATATCAACCCGGCGCGGTTTTTTATGGGAGATACCGGATCTATGAGTCTTGGTATTACGCTTGGTATTATTGCTATGTTGACGGACACGCTCTTTTTCTTGCCGATCATCGGACTTGTGCTGGTTGTAGAGTCGTTGTCTGTTATTATTCAGGTGCTATCAAAGAAGTTTCGTAGAAAAAAGGTATTTTTATCAGCGCCAATTCATCACCACTTTGAAGCGCTTGGGTGGTCAGAGCCAAAGGTTGTTATGCGATTTTGGGTAATATCAGGCGTTGGTGTAACACTTGGTCTTATTTTATTTTTACTTGACCTAGGTATCACTGGTTAGTATGTCTGTGACAATTTCTGGAATACAAGTCGTAGGAAGAGGTGACGGTACACGACTTGGATTTCCAACTATCAATCTTGATACACAAAATATTTCACCAGACTTATATGGAGTCTGGTTTTCCTATTGCAATACAAAAATGCACAAAAGCATACCAAGTATCACGCATATTGGTCCAAGTACTTTGTTCAATCAAATTAAGGCAACTGTAGAAGTGCATATACTTGATTGGGATGATGCGTATGGTGCTGGTAGTTATAATGTAGAATTACTTGAACTACACAGAACAACAAAGGACATGAGTTCAGAGCAGGAGTTAATACAGGAAATATCTGCGGATGTTGCTTCTGCTAAGCAGTTTTTTTCAAGATTACACACATAATATTTCGTGATATAATTACCATATGTTTACACCAGAAGAAAGAAGGCGACTAGCAAAAGAATGGAAACGCAAGGCAAATGGCAAGGATCCTGCAGATCCGGATGTTGTCGTAGATTGGCACAATCAAGAAAAGGGTCAGTATTTAGCTGACGCTGTTTTTGCTGCAAATGACGGTATTATAACCACATTTGCTGTTGTGGCAGGTATTGCTGGCGCTGAGCTCTCAGCCAATATTGTGATTGTGCTCGGTGTTGCTAGTCTTTTGGCAGATGCAGCAAGTATGGGGCTTGGAAATTATTTGGGTCAGAAATCAGAAGAAAGTTTTATCAGACAGCTTAAGAAAAAAGAACTCTGGGAGATAGAGCATGTGCCTGAAAAAGAAAAGGCAGAGGTGCGTGAAATTTTTGCAAAAAAAGGATTTACTGGACCAGACCTAGATCGCGTGGTAGAGGTTATTACTAGTGATAAAAAAGTATGGGTAGATACTATGCTCAAGGACGAACTTGGTGTTATTGAAGAGACCGACTCTACTCCAATTCGTCATGGAATAGTCACATGGGTATCGTTTATTATTGCTGGCTTTTTACCTCTCATACCATACTTTATTCCAGGTATACAGGAAAATGGCTTTTCGTGGTCTATTGGTATGACATTTGCTGCGCTATTTACTGTCGGAGCACTACGCACTCGCTTGGTTGATTACCATTGGTTTAGAGCAGGTTTTGAAATGCTCTTTGTTGGTGGTATTGCAGCAGTAATTGCGTATGGCGTTGGTGCATTTTTGGCAACTATTGTATGAATCCACTTGATCAGTATATAAAAGATAAAACAGTAACCGTCATGGGACTTGGACTTCATGGCGGTGGTTTGTCTGTGACGCAGTGGTTATTGCAGCACGCTAAGCACGTTGTTGTTACTGACCTTAAAACATCAGATCAGCTTAAGCCATCTATAGAAAAATTAGAAGTAGTTGCTGAGCAGCTCGGCGCTGCAAGTAAACTCATATATGTTTTTGGTGAGCATCGGGAGGAAGATTTCGAAAATACAGATCTGGTTATTAAAAATCCAGATGTACCAGTTGACTCGCCGTACATTTTACATGCAAAAGCTCATGATGTGCCTGTTTACAATGAGGCAAGTCTATTTTTTTTACTTTGTGAGAAGCCGATCATTGGTATTACGGGTAGTAAGGGCAAGTCCACAACAACATCTATGCTGGGGGATATGATACATACTACTTATCCAACAGTGCCAGTGGCGGGCAATATCAAGATCACACCAATGTTTGAGATCATTGATGTTGTGAATGAAGATCCAACTATTCCGTTTGTTGTTCTTGAGCTTTCATCTTGGCAACTTGAAGATATGGATGCTATCCACAGAAGTCCACATGTTGGTGTGCTGACTAACATTTTTCCTGAACATCTGAACAGGCATAAGACAATGGAGAATTATATAGCAGCAAAGTCTGTTATAGAAAAGTATCAATCAACTGATGATGTTTTTGTTTATAATGCTGACAATGAGTACGCGGCTACTCTGGCTGATACTAACAAAGCACAAAAATTAGCATTTTCTACAAGAAAGTCTGTTGAAAAGGGGGTGTATTGGCTTGATGACGAGCTTAGAGAAGTATTAGATGGAGAAGAAAAGACCATTCTTCATGCAGAAGACATACCACTTGTAGGTGAGCATAACCGAGCAAATGCTGCAGCTGCAGCGCTTGTAGCTCGGCTTTTTGATGTTACAAAAGAGCAAATAGTCAAAGCTATACGATCCTATAAAGCACTGCCGGCACGTATGCAATGTGTTGGAGAATTTCAGAAACGTATATGGTACAACGATACAACTGCTACAGCACCAGACGCAGCTCAGTTCGCGTTAGAGGCATTTGATGAAAAGTCATTTCTCATTGCCGGTGGCTTTGACAAAAAACTTCCTGTTGATGATTTTGCAGATACTATTGTTAAAAAAGCATTGTTTGTAGCTCTTCTGCCCGGTGAGGGTAGTGCTATGCTAGAAAAAGCACTTCATGATAGAGCTTATGCAGCATATGCTCATACTCCAACTATGGATGAGGCTGTAGCGCTTGCACTGGAAAAAACACCAGAAAAGGGAGTTGTGTTGTTGTCCCCTGGATTTTCTAGTTTTGCAAGTTTTACACATGAATTTGAGCGCGGAGATTTTTTTGAAAAAGCAGTACGCGCACTCTAAAATTTTTATTCCCCATGAAACAAAAACGTAGGAAAAAACGCTCTCTTTTTGCGCCACTACAAAAGTGGATAGTAAAGTTTATATCAAAAGAAAAACATACTCACCCTGATTATGTGTTACTTGGTATGACGTTTTTACTGCTTCTGCTAGGACTTATGATCTTGACATCAGCTTCATCTGTTGTGGCTTTGCGGCAGTTTGATGATAGTTATTTCTTTTTAAAGCAACAACTCATGCAAGGAGTATTTTTGGGGGTTGTTGGTGCTATTGTGCTGTATAACATTTCGATAGAATGGCTACAAAAGTGGTCGTTTCACATTTTTTTATTTTCTCTTGTACTTCTCATCCTAGTACTGATCCCGCAATTTGGTGATACGCGTCTTGGTGCAAGTCGTTGGCTGAACTTGGGACCACTTTCTTTTCAGCCATCAGAGGTTGTGAAGTTCACGTTTGTGCTATATTTAGCTGCATGGCTAACAAAGCAGAAAGACTATATAAAAGATTTCAAAACAACTTTTATCCCATTTGTGATTGTGCTTTGTGTTGTTGGGGGTCTACTTATTTTGCAACCTGACATGGGCACTATGGGAATTTTTGTGCTTATTGCTCTGACAATGTACTTTGTGGCTGGTGGTCATCTTGGTCATCTGGCATTGCTTGGAGTTGGAGGGATGACAGCTGTGTGGTTACTTATTAAGGCAGCTCCATACCGTGCAGCGCGCTTAACAACATTTCTCAATCCAGAACTTGATCCACAAGGACTTGGGTATCATATTAATCAAGCTTTGCTTGCTATTGGCTCTGGAGGTTTTTTTGGTAAGGGACTTGGGCATTCAAGGCAAAAGTTCCAATATTTGCCTGAAGTGTATGGCGATTCAATTTTCGCTGTGATGGCAGAAGAGCTTGGATTTTTGTTTACACTCATTATAGTTGGTTTGTTTGTTTACTATTTTATACGTGGATTTCAAGTGGCTGGAAAAGTACCACATACCTATGCATCGCTTCTGGCTATAGGTATAGTAGCCTGGCTTGGGTGGCAGACAATTGTTAATATCGGTGCTATGGTTGGCCTTCTTCCGCTTACTGGTGTGCCATGGCCACTTGTATCTTATGGATCAACAGCACTGGCTATTAACCTGAGCAGTATAGGCTTGGTTTTGAGTATTTCTCGGCAGATGAAACAGTAGTTGACAAAATGAGAGAAAATTGGTATTTATTATTAAACCTTTTAGGTTTAATTTTTTTGATCTTTTATAACTCATATCTATATCTAGTTGATTTAATCCAATTCACATTCACTAACTACAGCGAGGGTGCTATGGCAAAGCTGATTAGACCAGGCAAAAAGAAAGAAAATGGTGAAGAAAAGAAAAAAGGTAAAGGAAGGAGGAGAAAGTCAGATTCAAAAAAACGAACCGCTCGTTCTACTAAGATTCGTATCACATCGCCGAGTAGAATTGGTGCTATTAATATAACCAGCGCCTTTAATTCCTGGGCATATGTTAGCGAGGTTGTTGATTTTAGCAAGCTCGGTGATATGAGTGCAGTTCGTGCGGCAGAAAGAATGGCATTTCCTGGTAGGCAACGGAAGCCGGTGTTTAAGGAACTTGAAGTTCCAATCGAGTTAACCAAAGGAATGGTTCTTCGTGTGGTAAAAGATGCCTGTTTTCTGGACTATATTTTTGTTTTCATTGGCAATAAGTACATTGTTCGATTGCCTATGCGGAGGATTGAGTGGGTAGATGCTGATGAGCCGGTTACTGAAATTCAGGCAACTACCAACAGAGCGCTAAAAATCCATCTCAAATTCTAACAAACAAGAAGGGAATCTTGTATGAGAGTAAAACCAGAGACCTATAGTGGGTCACAGGTTCTCGTATGGAAAATATACGGGAAAATATTTAAAGAGCGTATGAAGCGCGGAGTTAAGGTAAATGATGCCGACGTTCTCAAGCAACGTGCGGGTGAGTATAAGTTCTGGAGTGATCATAAGGTAATTGCGTTTGACATTTCTGGTGCAACTATCAATAGTGTTCTTCTCTGGGCCCTTGTCTCCATTCGTAAGCGGATTGTAAAATACCCAATCCGGCTCCAGCTTGACCGCAAGCAATATGCTAAATCAAAGGCCATAGTAACCATGCTTAGTATGTCCGGTTATTCAGTGGTCTATAATCGTGACGCCGCAATAGCGGCATAAACCATCTGGAGGGATGTAATGCCTAATCCGTTTAGACTTAAGAAGAGTAGCATTAATACAAAGAACGGGAAGATGGCTGTATGGAAAGTCAGTGGTAATGTTGCTGGTGCAACTACTACGTTGAGTGATGCTGCGAAATCGTATCAGCAATGGAACGAGCGTAGTCGCATCATTGTTGATATCAGCGAAGCTGTTATCAACAGTTCACTTGCCGGACAGATTCTGGTTCTGCAAAAGGTTAGTAAGATGAATCCATTTTTGGTCATGACGAGAGATCAAAAGAGTGAACATGCTGACATGATCAAAAAAGTGTTCCGCAAAGCCGGCATGAGGGTTTTTATCACTCTAAAGGGCGCTAAGAACGCAAGGTGATTTGATTCTGGATATACAAAAAACATCGGAAAATCCGATGTTTTATTTTTGACAATATATCATATACGGTCTACAGTACGCATGGAATAGAACATTCAAAAAAAGAGGCTCAGCCATGAAGAAGAGAAGATTAACGGATCACTCATTGGATTCGGATGTCACTTTGTATTTAGTAGTGTATAAACTAAGAAAAATAAAACATAAACCACGAGAATGCTGGATTACTGTAAAAGAAGGTTGTTTTGGTGTTTTGAAAGATAGCAAAACAGAGGTTGTCCGGTGTACTTTCACTGGTAAGTCGAAAACAGCTCGAGCTATGGCAGTCCAGAAAGCAAAGAAAGAAGCCCGGAAGACGAAGACATTGAGAAGAGATGGGGAAATCAACTGGAATGTCTTAGACTAATTTCAAAACAAGGCACAGAAACATGGTTGCTACACTACGCAGTAAAAAGTTAAACAAGACGTTGTATGCGTTTATGTTTCGCGTTAGTGGTGAGATGGCGGAAAAGCCAGTTCCATGTTGGGTAGTTTTAACTAGTTCAGATAAGTATCCCACTCCGCAAGGGTATACGCTTGTTCAGGTGCTTACCCTTACGCACAATGAGGATGCTGTAGAAAAAGAGCTCAAGACAAAGGTACTAAACGAAGCAAGTCGAACAGTGCCTAAGATGAGCGTCAAATTTGATAACCCGCCGTGTATACATGGCGGCTTGTAAAAGAAAGGAGTTTATTTGAAAAGGAAAAAAGTAATAAAGAAGAAAAAAGTGAATGAAGGGAGTAATAAAGAGGTACTGTATGGCATTTTTATTCGCAGAAAAACTAACGAGTTAAAAAACGTTCCAGTACCGTGTTGGTTATTAGTAACCAAGGAACAATTTCCAGTTATTCCTGCCGGTTACTGTCGTTTTGATAAAGTGCTCAAGAAAGCACCGGCAATCCATAATGGCGTAAGGCAACAGTTAATCTCTGCAGCGCAGGCAAAAGCTGAGAAAATGATGCCTGCAATAACACTCACCATTGGGAGGCCTCCAAAAATAACGTAGAATTATATAAACCAGGCAAATGTCTGGTTTTCATATTTATATTGACGAAATGCACGTTTTCTTGTATTCTGTGATTACCGTGAGTAAACCAGATAATTGCACGGTGGCACATTGTACAACTAATTACCATGAGGTGACTGCATGAGACGTCGTAAAAACAAGCGAAGTGATCGTCGTATTGTCAAAAAAAAGAAAAGGAGCAACAGTAGTAATCAGAATGGAAAGACGGGTGTTGTGAAAAGGGATATCAGCAATAAAAGGCAGCGGTGCTGCACAGGCTCGGCAAATTTTGCAACTATCAAAGCAGGCCGGAAGGTAAACATCCACGAAATTCAGGGCAATGAAGCCTTGATTAGTCTCTCCGCCGGGAAAAAACGCTGGATTCCCAAAAACGAAATTGAATTCGCCGCATAGCCCGGAGTGGTAAAATTTTTAAATATAACCAAGATTTATGCCGACCAAAGTGGTCGGTTTTTTGCTATTTGACTAGATTATATATATTTTAGTAAGGTAGGCAGATAGCTCATCAACAACTAGTCATTATACATGGAAAGGATTATATATGGCTGATAAGAAGCGTCACAAAAAGTCATCAGGTGAGACAATGACTCTCACTGAGATTAGAACATTGCCTGCTGCGGCTTTGAAGAAATTTTTGGTTAAGCTACCCGCCGGCACGTCGTGCTCTAAATGTAGTGTTCGTTCGGTTGTAACGTACGTACTGAAGATTAAACGTGTGCGTGACGGACGTATGACCGAAGTGTGTCAAAAAAGGACATCATGTGAAAAGCACCAAAGCGCAGTCATTAAAAAAATGATTGCGGATTTCCAAAGCGATAACCGCCTTGATAGCACAAAATACTATGTATGATTCAAACCGTTTCAAGATCTCATCAAATTGATGAGATTTTCTGTTATTAGCACTCTTGACTGGGGAGTGCTAATTTTGATATTCTGTGTATAGAAGAACCATATGCTGACTAACAGACAAAAAGACATATTAAATATTATAGTTGAGCACTACACTGACAAAGCACAAGCAGTTAGTAGCGAGCTACTTGCTCAGGCCCTTGGAGTGTCATCAGCAACTATTCGTAACGACATGGCTGCTATGACTGAGGATGGATTTCTTATGCAACCACACACATCTGCTGGTAGAATTCCGAGTGAAAAAGGTTGGCAATACTATATTGCTGAGTTTCTAGATCAAGATCAATCTGTCCCACAAAAGGAGTTGTCAGCTCTAGAAGAAGTTTTGAAGTCGCATGCAGACAAACGCCTACAGAGCAAAGCACTTGCCAAGCATATTTCAGCACTTTCTAATAACGCTGTGATAGTTGCATTTTCACCTCGCGATGTGTACTACACTGGTCTTACTAACCTTTTTTCTCAACCTGAGTTTCATGAGATGCAGTCAGTAGTACATATTTCGCAGGTAATCGATCATCTTGATGATGTGATTGTAAATATATTTGAGGCTATTGATGATATTACCATCGCAATAGGTAGACAAAACCCATTTAGCCCAGAATGTAGTGTGGTGATGACAAATGTTATGCTTGATGATACAAAAGGTCTTATTTCAATACTTGGACCTATGCGAATGAGATATGATCATAACTACGCACTGCTCAAAACTATTCGTGATTTAGTATAATTTTATGACAGATACAGATACAACCAAAAAAAATAAACCAAAAAAATCCAAGCAGACAGGCATGAAAAAGAAGTTACAAGAGCTAGAAGAGAAGTCAGCAGAGTACTTACAAGGTTGGCAGCGCGCGCAGGCTGATTATCAAAATTTACAAAAGCAGTCAGCAGCAGAAAAGCAAGCACTTGCCGAGTATATAAAAGCCGAGGTTTTGAAGGATTTCTTTCCAATAATAGATCACTACTACATGGCAGTAGAACATATACCAGAAAAAGCAAAAGATGAGGTCTGGGTACAAGGATTTGTGTATTTACAAAAACAGTTTGATCAAACACTAGAAGCTATGGGAGTTGAGCGGATAGAGACAATAGGAAAGCAGTTTGATGTAGAGACCATGGAAGCAGTTGAGACAAAAAATGATGACCAGACTGAGGCAGATACAGTACTTCGTGAAGTACGCGCTGGATATCGCCTTGGTGATATAGTCATAGTTCCAGCAAAAGTTATTGTAAATTCATAATATTGAGTATTAAATTATAATCATATGCCACTTATTCGATGGACACCCTCACTCCTTGAAAGCATGGACGAGTTCGATGATGTGTTCAAACGAATCAGCCCACTTTCAAATGATGTAACCACTGTTTATCCAGCGCTTGATATTTATCAAAATGAGACTTCAGTTATTGTAGAGGCGCAGTTAGCTGGAGTAAATCCAGAAGATGTTGAGTTGTCTGTAGAAAACGATATTTTGACACTACAAGGAAAGCTTGAGAAGACAACTGAGATCGATGAGGATAATTATTATCGTAAAGAGATTAGAAAAGGTAGCTTCCACAGGTCAGTTGCACTTCCAGCAGCAGTCGACGCAGACAAATCAGACGCAGTGTATGAAAATGGTGTTCTGAAGATAACAATTCCAAAAGAAGCTAAAAAAGAAACAAAAACAATCAAAATTAAGACAACTAAAAAATAACCTCATGCCCCAGAAACCATTTAACTTTGCATTAGTATCACGGTGTCCTATGTGCTCTGCACCAGCACATCGTGCGCATATCGAAATGGTAAGCGAAACAGACGATGGTACACTTCTTTTATACTCTCGGTGTGGAAGCTGTGGAATTGGCCTACTTGCGTGCTTATCAGGAGTGCAGCATGGTATGTACGGAGCCGCAATCCTAACAGATGTAAAAAAGAGTGAAGTTGCAACCTTTGCAGGTAGCGAGCCACTGTCAGCTGATGATGTGCTCCAATGTGCACAAGATTTAGATAAAATAACTAAGAAATAATAAGTAATTAAACGAATTTATATGGCAAAGATATTGGGTGTTGATCTCGGTACTACCAACTCAGCAATGGCAGTCATTGAAGGAGGTCAGCCAAAAATTTTAGAAAATAAAGAAGGAAACCGCACAACTCCGTCTATGGTTGCAGTTTCCAAATCAGGTGAAAAGCTAGTTGGTCAATCAGCAAAACGACAAGCCGTGACTAACCCAGGTAATACGCTTTTCTCAATTAAACGTCTTATTGGACGCCGATTTGATGATGCTGAGGTACAAGAAGTACAAAAATTGGTGCCCTACAAGTTGAAAAAAGATGACAAAAATGGTGGTGTTCTTATTGAGATGCAAGGCAAGGACTATACTCCACCGGAAATATCAGCAATGATTTTGCGTAAGCTTAAAGAAGACGCTGAAGAGAAAACAGGTGAAAAGGTTACTGAGGCTGTGATTACAGTGCCGGCATACTTCGATGATGCACAGCGGCAAGCTACCAAAGATGCAGGTGAAATTGCAGGTCTTACTGTAAAGCGCATTATCAATGAGCCAACTGCGGCAGCATTTGCATATGGTTTTGATAAAGCACAAAAAGATCAAAAGATTGCAGTTTATGATCTGGGTGGCGGTACCTTTGATGTTTCTATTTTGGAAATTGATTTTTCTGATAATGGTGAAAATACTGTAGAGGTAAAAGCAACCAATGGTGATACTCACCTTGGTGGTGACGATTTTGACCAGGAGCTTATTAAATGGATTATTGAAGAGTTCAAAAAAGACCAAGGCATTGATCTGTCAAACGATCCATTAGCATTGCAAAGAATTAAGGAAGCAGCGGAAAAGGCAAAGATCGAGCTCTCTACTGCACAAGAGACAGAGATCAATCAACCATTTATCACATCTGATGATTCTGGGCCTAAGCACTTGGTGCTAAAGATGACCAGAGCAAAACTTGAGGAGCTAGTTGGGGATTTGATTGTGCGAACACTTACGCCTTGTGAGGCAGCGCTCAAAGACTCAGGTTTTTCAAAATCTGATATCAATGAGGTTATTATGGTTGGTGGTATGACACGTATGCCACTCGTACAGAAAAAGGTAGAAGAGTTTTTTGGTAAAAAACCAAATGTATCAGTTAATCCCGATGAGGTAGTAGCAATGGGTGCGGCAGTCCAAGCTGGTGTATTCCAAGGTGATGTAAAGGATGTTCTCTTGCTTGATGTGACTCCTTTGTCACTTGGCTTGGAGACGCTGGGTGGTGTTATGACCAAGCTTATTGAGAAAAATACGACTATTCCAACTTCAAAAACGCAAGTTTTCTCAACTGCAGCTGACAATCAGCCATCTGTTGAGATTCATGTTTTGCAAGGTGAGCGTGAAATGGCAGGTGATAACAAAACACTTGGTAAGTTTATCTTGGATGGTATTCCGCCAGCACCACGCGGCATCCCGCAAGTTGAAGTAACCTTTGATATTGATGCAAACGGTATTTTGCATGTATCTGCCAAAGACAAGGCAACTGGCAAAGAACAAAAGATTACTATTACTGCAAGCTCAGGACTTACTGAAGAAGAAATCGAAAAAATGAAGCAAGATGCAGAAGCGCACGCAGATGAGGACAAAAAGAAACGCGAACGTATTGAGCTTCATAACCAAGCCGAAAGTGTTGTGTATCAGACTGAGAAACTGCTTGATGAAAATAAAGACAAACTCCCAGAAGATTTGAAGAAGGAAGTTGAAGAGAAGTTGCAAGCAGTAAAAGATGTTAAAGAAAGTGAAGATACAGAAGCTATCAAGTCAGCACTTGATGCGCTCAATGAAACCGCAATGAAACTTGGACAGCACATGTATCAAGACCAAGCAGCTGAAGGCGCTCCTGAGCAACCAGCTGAAGGCGCTCCTGAGCAACCAGCTGATGGTGAGTCAAAGTCAGACGAGCCAGTTGAGGCTGACTTTGAAGAAAAAAAAGACACTGACTCTGAAACTAAATAACTAATACGTTTATATGACAGAGCAACAAATTCAAATTAAGGCAACCGATGAGCAGCTCAAGGGCGGCTACTCAAATGCAGTGCAAGTGACTCATAGTAAAGAAGAATTTGTTTTGGATTTTATGAATATATTTCCATGGCAAAAACTTGGCCTACTTATTGGTCGTATTTTACTATCCCCATCACATGCAAAGCGGCTTGCTGCAGCACTTCAAGACAATGTGAAGCGATATGAAGAGCAACATGGCGAGATTGAGGTTGGTAATGACAAGCTCAATCAACAAGTAGGTTTCAAAACCGAATAGGACTATTTATAAAGAAACAAGGATGGTGCTTTGTGCCTGCCCTTGTTTCAAATAAGCAGTATCTATGGCAAAGGATTATTACAAAATATTAGGCGTTGACAAGTCAGCTTCAGCTGATGAGATCAAAAAAGCATTTCGAACACTTGCGCACAAGCATCATCCTGATAAAAACGATGGTAACGACGAGAAGTTCAAGGAAATTAATGAAGCTTATCAAATCTTAAGTGATGAGAAGAAGCGCCAACAGTATGACCAGTTTGGGCAGACATTTGACCAGGCAGGTTTTGGTGGTGGTGCACAAGGTAATCCTTTTTCTGGATTTGGTGGTTTTCAGGGTGGTGGCGGTTTTGCAGATGTCGATATTGATGAAATATTTGGAGATTTTTTTGGTGGCTTTCGTCGCCAGTCAGGACGAAAAGCACAAGCAAATAGAGGTCGTGACCTGGAGATGACTATTTCAATTTCATTTGTAGATGCAGCGCTTGGTGTAAAGAGAGATATATCACTGCGCAAATCAGTAGGTTGCGAGACTTGCGAGGGAAGTGGTGCCAAAAAAGGCACAACCCCAGAAAGTTGTTCAACTTGTAGTGGTAGCGGACAGGTGAATCATGTACGCCAAACTTTTTTAGGCGCTATTCAAACCCAAACAGTATGTGGAACATGTAGTGGAAGCGGTAAAACAATCAAAGACAAATGTACTACTTGCAGTGGAAGTGGAACTCAACAAAAAGAATCAGAAATTACACTTGATGTACCAGGGGGTATTGAAAGTGGTCATCGACTCCGTATGAGCGGTGCTGGTGATGCTGGCAAGCAGGGCGGGCAAGCAGGTGATTTGTATGTAAATGTACATGTTGAGCCAGATCCAAGGTTCAAGCGGCATGGTGAGGTCATTATGTCAGAAGAGCGGGTTCCTTTTACTTTAAGCGTGCTTGGGGGCAAGATTGATGTAGAGACAGTTGATGGGGACGTGACTCTCAAAATCCCGTCCGGCACAAAGTCAGGTAAGCAGTTTAGTTTAAAGCAAAAAGGTGCTATGCGGCTTGGTAGTAGTAGGCGAGGGGAGCATATCGTAACAGTTCAGGTAGATGTTCCGCAAAAGCTCAGTAGTGAACAAAAGAAATTACTTAAAAAACTCCAAGACGCAGGTTTGTAATATTTCTTGACAAGTCCATCAGATATCAATATGATGGATTTTGTGTTTGATCATTTTAAAACGTATAAAAACTAAACTCTGAAAGGGTATATCCATGAAGAAGGACAAAGAATTGAAACCCATCTCTACGGACTATTGTCTAAAAAGCCCTAACAAAAAGCATTCATTTCGTATTACCAAGGAAAAAAGATTGGTATGCAGGCATTGTGGTGGTGATGGTGGCGCTTCATCATGTGCGAAAAAGTCAAAAGGTTTTATGTAAGTTTAAACCGACGTAAATTACGTCGGTTTTAAGATTTTTTACCTTTGGGTTGTGATAAGGACATTAACACGGGAGTGCGGGCTACGCCGGCAAGTGCGCTTAAATTGGCACCTAGAACATACAGATGTAGGACGACGACATGTTCCTGGTATTGGTTTGTAGCCAGGATAAAAACGCACACGTACTCCTTTTTTCTTTAACAGCGAGACAGTGGATTCAAAGGTTTTCATATTTCCCCCTTTTGATACATGGATGTTAAGGTAGGTGACGCCCCAAGTGTACTCCTGTTCGCAAAGATTTGCAAGACTTTTGTTTTAAGGAAAGATCGCGGCAAAATGGCTTGATGCTGTATTTTGTAAAACCAGAACTGGCACACCAGCAAATACATCTGGTGTTATTAAATCGAAAGCCCTACGCGTCAATTTGCTGTCGGGCACAGCACTGAGGTCATGAAGAACTCAGGAAACTGTAAACAGATCTTTGGTGCGACGGATCCAAGGGATAAAAGTGCAAAGGCATTGGTTCGTCGCAGAAAGCCAAACGGTAAGGCGGGGTATAACTATTTCCTCGTACCATTTTGTAGTGTCCGCGTTAAGCGGTAACAATTGAATTAAAACCGACGTAAAATACGTCGGTTTAATATTTGAGAATATTTTCTACTTCTTCGTATGACTTGGTTTGCATCAGTTTGTTTCTCATCTTTTTAGCTTCTGGCCAGCCTTTGATATACCATGACAAATGTTTACGTAGCTCTATGACACCGCGCTCTCCCTTTTGATCAAAGGCACGCCGGGCATGTTCTAAAATTATTGGTATGATCTCGTCGTGAGAAGGTTGCCAGTACTCACCGGTTTCTAAATACTCTTTAATCTGCTGAAATAGCCATGGCTGACCCCAAGCACCGCGCGCAATGCCAAGACCGTCTGCACCAGTTTTTTCTAAAAGCTCTTTTGCAACTTCTGGAGTATAGATACCACCATTATGGATCAGTATACCGTCGTATACTTTCCGAAGTTTTTGTACAATCTCAACTTCAGGGTAGCCATCAAATGGACGTTCATAGCTTCGGGCATGAATCATAATAGCTGCAATATCAAGCCCATTTAGCGCTTCAATAAACTCAATAGCTGTTACAGAGTCAAGATCAGTTTCTGTGCCGCAGTCAGTAGGATCAGACACATCAGGGACAAAACTATTTTTTGTCTTTTTTGTACCATTACTCTCTCTAGATATACTTGAGCGGATTTTTATAGATACTGGAATTTTTACAGCTTCAATAGTTGCTTGAATAAGCTCACGGCATCTCTCAGGTTCACGCATTAGTGAGACACCACCACCGTGTTTCACAACTTTATAAGCAGGACAACCAAAATTAATGTCAATACCATCAAAGCCGAGTTCTTCGCAGATAGCAGCTGCTTTTCCCATATGTTCTGGCTTGTTGCCAAAAATTTGCACAACAACAGGGCGCTCTTCTTCTGCGAATCGGATCATATCAAATGTTTTTTGTGATTCATAAATAAGCGCATCTGCAGATGCAAATTCAGTATAAATCACATCAGCACCGTATTGCTTACACATCTGCCGAAAGGCAATATCAGTTACACCTGCCATAGGCGCCAGTGCTAAAATAGGTTTATTTTGTTTTTGCCAAAAATTGTCCATATCTAGAGCAGTATAACGGATATTTTGAATTTTTCAAGTTTTTGGCTGAGATAAGGTGTTTGTGCTATGATGAGGTATATAACATGTATTTTTATGTTTTTACAAAGAAAGCTGAAAACACATACCAATATCTCATCTGAAATGCAGGAACTTATTGAGGGACTTAAAGGGTTGCCTTCTAAAGAAGACTGTTTACTAAAAGTATATACATACTTGTCTGATAAGTATCATGGTAGCCGAGTCAAAACATATACACGTGTGTATGAGCTTTTGTACACAGATATTGATGAGTTATGGAAGAAGACAGGTTATTTGCACTGTACGAATATTAACTATTTGGCAAAGTACCTGCTAGTGCATAGTGGGCATTTTGAAGAGGCTGACATTTCATTAAAATGGACAAGGGTATGGTTTATATCTCCACATCAGTATTTGAAAATAAGAATGAATGATAATGTATATGTAAATATAGATGTTTGGGCGAAGATTTATGGTGTTGGGTATGGCGATTTTGCAAAAGGTATAATTTTAAAAAGTAAAAAGTAAGGTTTTGGTGTAGTAATATAAAAGACTATCAAATTTTGATAGTCTACATTTTTTACCATTCCAAATGACCAAAAGCTTTTCCCAGGACATTAATCCCAGTTTTCTGGTGATACTTGACTGTCCGCGGTTGATCAATGTTCACTTCGCAGTGAATAATTCCATCTTCAACTTTGATAACCGTCGCGTCACGTCGTTGATTGAAATTATCAACATCTGTCATCACATCGCCCGGCTTGACACTTTTGAAGCTTTTAAATCTTCGAAGATCAAATACCGATCCGGCAACTATTGATGCTTCTTCTGCTGTTGGATGGACAAATATTGATTTAATCAATAAAAACATAACATACCACATACTTGGTTCTTTAGTTTTTCTCATTTTTTTAGCCATTAATTATACCACTTGTTTTGAGATGATTGTATGTAGTTGTTTAAAGGGCTGCTGAATTGAAATACATAATATACTATCATGTAGCTAATATTAACGCAAGTATTATATGACAACTCCACATGCACACTACCGCATCAGCGTAAAGGCGCTTGTATTGGATGAAGATAAGCGTTTTTTATTAGTTCAAGAGGATAATGGTACTTGGGAGCTTCCAGGAGGAGGACTTGATCATGGTGAAACACCACATGAAGGTTTGAAAAGGGAAATAAAAGAAGAAATGCAAATACCAGTTACTTATATAAAAGAAACTCCAGATTTTGTAACAACCTGGGAAGAGAAGGGGAGTTGGAAAGCAAATATTATTTATGAGGCAAGTCTTGAGCATCTCAACTTCACGCCATCAGATGAATGTGTGGCAGTTAAATACTTTACTCCTGAAGAGGCTCTAAAGGAGAGTATATTCAAAAATGTTGAGTTGTTTGTGAGGCAATACCAAGAGCGTTTATAGTTTTGGTATCAATTTGGTTCCGTCTGGAGTATCTTCTACCCAGAATCCTTTTTCTAAAATTGCGTCTCGAAGACTGTCAGCTTTTGGCCAGTTTTTTTCATTGCGTGCGTTATCGCGCTCTTTCATCATATCTGATACTTCCTTTGGAAGTGTTTCAAGAGCATGAGTGATATGTTCACGTCGTTTTTGTAATGATAACCCCAATACCTCATCAAAGGACATGAGTGTTTTGTACTTGTCCTCTGCTGGTATGTCAGATTTGAGCATGTCCCATACAACTGCTAATGCTTGTGGTGTATTCACATCATCTGAGAGTGCTTTGGTAAAGGTTCTTGCAAATTCATCATTTAACGATCCGCCTTTTTCGGGAAGGTTGAGAATTTGTAAATATAGTTTATTCAAGGTTGTTTGTGCACTTGCTAGTGCTTCCCAAGTAAAGTTTTGTTTTGAGCGGTAATGTGCCTGCAAGAAAAAATACCGCAGGGCTAGTGGGTCAAAGCCTTTTTCAACGATTTCTTGCAGTGAGAAGCTAGTTCCTTCTGATTTGGCCATTTTTTTATCATCTACAGTCAAGTGTTCGTTATGCAGCCAAATGTTTGCAAAAGGCTCGCCAGTTGCATGTTCTGATTGTGCAATTTCGTTAGTGTGGTGCACTGGAATGTGCTCAATGCCACCCATATGGATATCAATTGTGTTACCTAGGTGTTTTTGCGCCATAGCACTACACTCAATGTGCCAACCAGGAAACCCTTCGCCGTTTTGAACAAGCGGTGAGGTAAATGGACTAGACCAAGTCTGGAGTGCATTAGCGTGGGCGCCAGCTTTGAAAAACCACAATGCAAAGTCAGCTGGATTTTTTTTGTCATCATCTTTTACATCACCAGTACCAGCATGCGCAATATTTTCTTCTAAGTTTTGTCCGGAGAGTTTTGTATAGTCATTAGCTTTTGATACATCAAAATATACTGCCAAATCTGTAGTATAGGCATATTCTTTTTTAAGTAATTCTTGAACCATCGCGATCATTTCATTCACGTGCTTTGTTGCGCGTGGTTTTACATCTGCATCCGGTACACCAAGTGCATGAATATCATGTTCAAAAATATCAATATACTTTTGAGCAATTTCATCTGGAGAGAGTGATTCGCGTTTGGCTGCTTTTTCCATTTTATCCTGACCTGTATCACTGTCTGAAGTGAGGTGACCAACATCTGTGTAGTTACGTACAAGCTTAACTTTGTAGTCAAGGTAGGAAAGCGTACGCACAACCAAATCAGCCATGACTACAGCACGTAAATTGCCAATGTGCTGGGTCCAGTATACAGTAGGACCGCAGTGGTACATGGTGATATTATTTTTATCAAGAGGTTTGAGCTCTTGTTTTGTTTTGCCAAGTGTATTGGTGAATGTTATTTTCTTCATGCTTTGATTGTAGTAGAGCTTGTATTTTTTAGCAATGATTGTTGACAATTTATCGTATTTTATGTATGTTATCTTGTTCATTTACAACAAGCGCTATATTTCATAGAAAACACTCATAAAACACAAAGGCGTAGTACCTTCCCAGTTTTTTATAAGTCAAAGTCACAGACACAACGAGGCAAAGACTATGAAGACATATATCGGGCGTAATGATTATAAGTACAGAAAGAATCGCAGAAAATACAGAAAGAAAAGAAGAGGTTCAAAACGTCGTTCTTCTTCAAAAAAAATTCAAATGTTGAAAGTTCCGTTATTTACGCTTGATCTATTTAAGTTTAAATACCACTGGGGTTTTTGGTATTTATTTCTCTTTTTTGGGTCATCTTTTGGTGATGTCATAAAAAGCTACGCTGCGCGTAGTAGCAATCCGTTCGGTGATGTAGCGTCGTACGTTCTGTTTGTTATTGCAACTCTGGCTATAAACTCGTACAAAGATCAACTCCATGCTCTTGGAGCACGTTTTGTTCCAGCTCTTATCCAGCTATACACACATTTTATTGTGGCCTGGGTTGGGTATATTTTTATGGGCTATGGGTTTGAATTGGCTTATGAGATTACGTTCTCAATAGACGCGTTTTTTGAGCTGGATTTTCTTACAAAAACCCAGTGGATTGCTGGCTGTATTGTTTTTCCTATGCTCGCTTATGATATGGGCGAAGCAATTGCTAAGAAAAACCGAAAAGGCCAGTGAGTTGTTTGTTTATAATTATAATGAAATATATAAAAGTTATACCTTTTTACCCTCCGCAATGCGGTAGGGTTTTTTACTTGACACATTTTAATCTTTATTGTAGATTATCAGGTCGCTATTTAAAAAATGTAGGCCATTCAAAAATGGCTATATAAAATCATATAAAGACAAGAGAGGAAGCTATGGAAATGAGATTCAAGTTTAGAGAGCTGGTTAAATATCGGCCTGGTGCTTTGTGTCTGATCGGTATTTTAAGTGCCACGTTTTTGCATACCGCATCATTTATGAGTCAGTTTTTTTATCATAATTTAATTCTCGGGGCGATTGCCGCATTTGCAATTGACGCCGGGGTGGTTGCAATGTCGATTTTCAAGGACGAACTGCTCAAGGATGGCGAGCTTGCCTGGATGGTCCGTGTTGTTACCGGTTTAGTGCTTTTCGCTTCTGGTATCGCGAATATGGCTGAAGGCTTTAAGTCTGCGTATGGCATAGAGCTGTCATACGATGGGCTCTTTAGCCTTGATCCGTTGACCTGGACCCAGTGGCTTGCCGGTACTATTGTTTTTCCGATACTGGCGTACGTTATGTGCGACACTATCGGAACTCGCAATCTGATTGCGCGGAAAAAACAACAAGCCGAAAAAAGCCGAGCCAGAAAAACTCGGAAGAGCAGCCGAGCTCTTATCAAATAACATCCCTGCTTTCTTTTAAAAAAATTTTAAAACCCGGACACCAAAGCGCCGGGTTTTATACTGGAAAAAAATCTTATAACCAATTTCGACGTTTGAAAAAGAAGAACATTAGAAGTGTCAAAAACAACATAAACCCTGTAATCCACCAAAAATCACCAGGTATACCAACAACAGGTAGATATTCAGTATTCATGCCAAATATTGCAGCTAGCAAAGTAAGTGGGAAGACAACAACTGAGAATATTGTCAGTGTTTTCATTATGTCATTAAGTTTGTATGAAAGTGATGCATCATTGGTTTGGTGAAGCGCATCAATAGTCTCTTTGTGAGTTTCTAGTATTTGCCAAATATCTTTTGTCTCCTCAACTAAGTCATTGTAATATTGGTGCATATCTACATGTGGGAAAAAGGCCGTATCCATAGCAATAAGTTTCTTGATAATTTTGTTGTGTGATTGCATTATTTTACGGAAGTTTGCTATGTTACGTTTTATTTGTAAAATATCTTTTACTATCTTTTTTTCTTCTCCAGCAAAAATTTTATCTTCTATATGTTCAATGTCTTCACTCATATGATCAAGTATAGGGAAGCAGTACTCAAGTAGCCGATCAAGAATTTCGTAGAGCAGTACAGATGGATTTTGTGATAAGTACTGCTCACGGTAGTGATCAAACTCAAGGCATAGTTTTTCAAAGTCTTTTACAGGCGTAAGAGAGTTATCATGCACTGTTATCAAATGTTCTTTGCCAATAAAGAAGTCAACTTCAGCAGCCTTGATTCTGCCAGCAGCTTCATCATATACAGGAAAATGAAGAACAAGAAACAAATAGTCATCATGCATGTCAAATTTAGGACGTTGAGCACGTACATTGACAGAGGCGTCTTCTAGATTGATAGGATGAAAGTGAAATTCATCACGCAAAAAAGCAATATCGTCTTTTGTAGGATTCACGATATTTAACCAGGTAACCTGGTTTGTTGCAATTTTTTTAATATGAGACATGGGCTCCTTTTAGTTGTCTATAGTATAACACAAAAAAATAATTATAGTATTTTTCGATTACATAAAAAATGATATACTACAAACCAAAGAAAGTTATATGCCTGAACAAAGAATTTCTCCAGAACAATTTCCACCAACACCAGAAACAGGTGCTGAATCAAAGCCAGTGCAAGAACAAGCACCTGCGGTTGAGGCTGCCCCAAAACAACCAGCAAAAACACCGGTCGCAAAACCACACATACCTGATGATGAAGAATCAAAGGAGCAACTTACTCCAGAGCAGGAGCAGGAAATGGAAGAAATTGAGGATATTTTAGAGGAGGACCTCAAGGATGTGTACGCAAAGCTTGATCCAGCGACACAAAAAACCTTTAAAGAATCAGGAGAAGAAACCACTAAGATGGTATTTGATCTTGTGCATCAGACAAAGATCAAAACAAGGAGAATTGTTAGTGTTATTGCAAAGTGGCTCCGCATTATTCCAGGAATCAACAAATACTTTGTTGAGCAAGAAGCAAAACTCAAAACTGATAAAGTTGTAGAAATGCATGAGCATGATCACTCTAATGCTAACACAGACTCCAAAGACAATCTTACAATGTAAGTAATTGCCAATTTCGCCCCCATGGACATATTTATTTCACCACCAGACACGGTAACACCGCAGACACTTGTTAGTTTGCTCGTGTTTTTTATATTTTATTTTGCTGTTATTGTTGCGATACTTATTATCGCGTTTATTGTGCTGCGTAGAGTGCTTAAGGCTAAGATTCCGGTTGCGCGCAAATACCGCATGAATGTACTACAAATAGCAGTACCAAGAGCTGGGGTTGAGGAGGATCAAGAGAAAAATACACTAGATCTAATAAAAGAAAAGATTGGTGTGGCAGAGAGTTTGTACGCTGTTATCGGTGGTCTAAAACCAGAACGCACATTCAAAACTAGACTACTTGGTCGACATGATCATGTGTCACTTGAAATGGTAGCAAGAGGCGGTCAGATATATTTTTATATTGCTGTGCCTTTGTATTTACGAAAGCTTTTGGAGGAGCAAATACATGCACAATATCCTGATGCTCATATCGAGGAAATTGATGACTATAATATTTTTACTGCTCAGGGAGTTACGCTTGGTACCTACCTTACATTAGAGCGTGCGTCTGTTTTTCCAATAAAAACATATGAGGAAATGGAGTCAGATCCTATGGGCATCCTTGCTAATAGTTTGTCAAAAGTAAAAGAGCATGATGGGGCTGCTATTCAGTTTGTTGTTCGCTCTGCACCGCGGAGTTGGAGACGAAAAGGTGTTCAAATAGCTCGTGAGATGCAGCAGGGGAAGAGCTTGTCACAAGTTTATAAACCAATGTGGATGAAAGCAGTGAGTCTGCCAGTGACCGCGCTTATGAGTGTGTTTCATTCAAAGAAAAAAGGTGAAGAGTCTCAGGGTGATGACAAGTACACACTGTCACCAATGGAGCAAGAAATGGTGAAACATTTAGAAAATAAAGCCTCTAAGGCAGGCTTTGACGCAAATATAAGGATTGTAGTTAGCGCAAGTAGTCAGCCACAAGCACAAGGTTATATTAACGATATTTTGCAGTCATTTAGTCAGTATTCTATTTATCAGTATGGAAATCGGTTTAAGGTGTCTTTGCCGTATTCAAAGGATGCATTTTTTGAGCAGTTTATTCACCGTGATTTTAATGAACGCAAAAAACTAGTTATCAATACTGAAGAGCTAGCATCACTTTATCATTTGCCGCTACCAACAACTGACACGCCAAACATTGCCTGGCTTACAGCGCGTAAGGCAGCTCCGCCTATTGATATGCCTAGAATGGGACTGCTTCTTGGTAAGACAAATTACCGTGGCGAGCAAGTAGAGGTTCGTATTACTGATGATGATCGGCGTAGGCATATGTATATTGTCGGGCGTTCTGGTACTGGTAAGTCGACTTATATGGAAAATATGGCCATCCAGGACATTCAAAATGGAAAAGGAATGGCTATCATTGATCCGCACGGAGATTTTGTTGACCATGTATTGCCACACATACCAAAAGAACGTGCTGAGGATGTTATTATTTTTAGTCCCGGTGATACTGAGCGGCCAATTGGTCTAAATATGCTTGAAGCTGATACTCCTGAAGAAATGGATTTTGCTGCGCAAGAGATGGTGTCAATTTTTTACAAACTTGTGCCAAATCCAGATATGATTGGTCCTATGTTTGAACACAACATGCGCAATGCCATGCTGACACTTATGTCGAATAAGAAAAATCCAGGAACACTTGCAGATATCCCGCGTATTTTCACTGATACTGCTTTTCAAAAAGAATACTTAAAACACGTTGACGATCCTATGGTTCGTGCCTTTTGGGAAAAAGAAATGGCACAAACTCCAGAGTCAGCCCGCGGGGAAATGCTAGGGTATTTGATTTCAAAGGTTGGACGGTTTGTAGAAAATGAAATGGTGCGAAATATTATTGGGCAGTCAAAGTCAGGATTTGATTTTAGGGATGTGATGGATAAGCAGAAGATTCTTCTCGTAAACTTATCAAAAGGTAAGGTGGGTGAGGTAAATAGTAATTTGCTGGGCCTTATTATTGTTGCGAAGTTGCAAATGGCTGCTCTGACACGTGCGCATTTACCTGAGGATGAGCGTAAGGATTTTTATCTTTATATCGATGAGTTCCAGAACTTTGTAACTGATTCTATTGCTACTATTTTATCTGAAGCTCGTAAGTATAGACTTAATCTAACAATTGCTCACCAGTATATGAATCAGCTGGTCAAAAATAATGATACATCAATTCGTGATGCTGTTCTTGGTAATGCTGGTACTATGGTTTCTTTCCGTATTGGTATTGAGGATGCTGAAACTTTGGCAAAAGAATTTCAGCCAGTATTTTCACAAAGCGATCTTATCAACATTGAGCGTTATACTGCGTATATCAAACTTCTTATAAATGGTACTGCATCTCGCCCATTTAATATGCATACTATACCTCCATATGAAGGTGGAAATACTGAGCGTGGCAAGGCTATAGTAGAGCTGTCACGGCTCAAGTTTGGTCGACCGCGTGCTGAAGTGGCGTCAGAAATACTCGAACGTACAAAGCTAGGAGAATCTACCACTAAGTCACCAGTGCCAAACGAACCAAGTCTTTAGATATTGCCAAGGAATGCGCTCTAGTATATAGTAAAAACGCATATATTAAAACAAAAACTATGGCAAAAATAGACCTACAAAATATAAAAAATGAACTACTGACAGTTCAAAACAAAATAAATCAAATCGTTGGTGACATAGACGTTGAGCTAGGCCTAAAACCCGCTGATGTATCTACCAAGGCACGCACAGAAGGCATTGCTCTTGAAACTGATGACGAACGCATCATCGAAGGTGTATTTGATGGTCAGGCAATGATCGGACCTGAAGGAAAGAAGTATCCAGTGCCTGCCAACTATGCGTCAAAATCAAAACTTGTAGAAGGAGATATGTTGAAGCTTACTATCCGCGGTGATGGAAGCTTTTTGTTTAAACAAATTGGTCCGGTTGAGAGAGAACGCCAGGTTGGTGTGCTTGCATATGACGATGGTGAACGACAGTTCTTTGGGGTTGTCCAAGGTAAGAGTTATAAACTTCTTACTGCATCTGTTACTTACTATAAGGGTGAGGTAGGAGATGAGGTTATCATGCTGGTACCTCAAGAAGCATCAAGTGATTGGGCAGCAGTAGAAAATGTGGTAAAGCAGTTGGCTGTAAATGAATCAGCACAAAAGTCTATTCCACATGAAGATGTAAGTGAAGCAGATTCAGATACACCAAGTGAACCTTCTGAAAGTGAACCAGCTCCGCTACTTGCTGATGATATGGTAGACAAGAAAGAGGATGGGCAGCCGCTATTTGATGAGACTGATGATGAATTTAAAGTGCTTTAGGAAACAATTTTTTACAAAAATGAAATACACACCCTTGGTGTGTATTTTATAAAATTAGTTATACGGTGTGGTTATATTTTCTCAAAGATTGTAATAATCAAGAATAAGGTCATTATCAACAATTTGATAAAAAAGAAAATAAATATTAGCTTTACAGAGTCTTTATAGGCTGTGCTTTTCGGTTTCTGGCCTTCAAGGTTATTTAGTTGGCTTAAAAATGCGGATTGCTCAATAAAAGTAAATATAGCAAAGCAAGTCCCAAAAAATCCTGGTACAAAGTACTGGCTCTCAAATAGCCCAATCTCAAAGAGAGACATATAAATGTACGAGAAAATAACCCATAACCCTATTAACACAGCGCCATAGCCAATAGCCGTTTTGTTTACACTCGAACTATCATCTATCGTTTCAAGTTCCAACGCAATTTTTCGGAGCATTAGATTTAGACTCATGCCAACACTTATGAATGCGAATAATCCAGGCGCTAGTAAAATGAGCAATGATTGTGACATAGTTAGTTCAACTGTAATTATTGCCAGATTGCTTACAGCAAGTGTTATTGCAGTTGCAGCCGCCCACATTATGTTCAGACTGCTTAATTTAGGATGTATACAAAAGTGCTTGACTCTTTGAAACAAATAAGAGTTAGTGTAGAACATACGTAAGTACCTCACGAAGTTTATTAATGTAAAAGAACGTAATTAGTGGTACTAAAATACCTAAACACTATTTATTTTACGTGTCAAATTAGTTTTTAAGTTAAAATGAAAATACACACCGTTTGGTGTGTATCAATTTTCGTGTTGACTTTATGTATCCATAGCTAAGTTATTTTTGCAGAGCGACTGGTATGATAAAGAAAATGACCAGTATAGATAGCTTAATGAAGAAGGCTGTAAGTATTACAATAACAGATTTCCGGTATTTGGCTTTACTGACCTCTATAAGATGTAGGGTTTTATATACTTGGAGACAACTTAGGAATGTCACTTGCTCTATTATTGTAATAAAGCCAAATATTACATAACCCTGGAAATAATATAGAGCGCCGCTAGTCATGGGCTTAACTAGTAAATCATTGTGAATATATGAAAATCCTATCCAAAATAATGTTAATAATACAATTTCTGTGACTACAAGCCTGAAGGTCATTTTTTGATCAATAAGTAGTTCTAATTCGATTACAACCTTTCTGAGCATTAAGTTGATGCTCATCCCGACGCTTAAGACAGTAAAGGCGCAGATAAGTGATATTAATATAACACTGTCCCAGAACGGTACTGTCCCTACGATCATAAGTGCAGTACTGCAGCTAAATGACACTAATAGCGTGACAAGCATATAGACAGTAAAGGCCTTTTTTTCTAGGTGAAAGCTACCAATCTTGTCGAGTAAAAATGAATTTAAGTACATATCAAGTACCTCACGAAATTAATAAAAGTATAAAAGAACGTAATTAGTGCAACGTCTTATTGAACCAAAATATGTAAGATTAGTCAATAACGGTGGTTGTATAAAGAAAATACACACCATTTGGTGTGTATCAATTTTTGAATTTTTTGCTCACAGTATTTTTTGAATGTACTCATAAACCGAGATAAACAAAAATAACATCATAATAAGCCACTTAGCAAAAAAGGCGATAATTATCGCACCCGAAGCCTTACGATACTGATTTGATCTTGGGACGTGCTGATGCAGTGTACTTAGCGAGTTAAAAATCCATCCGTACTCAGCTCCTGTTACTGTAAAAAATAGAATGTAAAAGAAAAAGTAAAGTACAAAAGGATGAGGTCGCGGTCCAATATCAATTAAATGATAGTGGGCAACTGAAAAAAGTACCCACAATACTGTCAAAAAGATAAGGCAGAAACCGAGTGCTCTCTCAACTAAATTTTTGTCATCCAGTTTGTTTAACTTTATTACAGTTTTCCGCAGCATCAAATTAATGCTGAAGTAAATACTAAGGATGGTGAGAATACAAACTGATGATATTAAGAAAACAGCAGGCCAGAACGGCACTTTTGCTATAGTGACCATCAAAGTACTTGATGCGATCGTGCAAAAAAATGTACCAAAAAGTATCCACGGAAAAACCGTATTTGGAAACTCTCCTTTGCCAATCTTGTCTAGTAAAAACCCATTAAAGTACATACCTCGTACCTCTTGAATTTTATTAATGTATAAAAGAACGTAATTAGTGGTACCAACCTAACAAAACACGTTTTTTTGTAGTTGTCAATTATTCTTAAAAAGAAAATTCTAGTATACTACTAATGTATGTCACAGACACTTTATAGAAAGTACAGACCACAAACATTTGCGGATGTTATTGGACAAGAACATGTAGTAACAGCCCTTATTAATCAAATTAAGCATGACCAAGTGGCTCATGCCTATCTTTTTGCTGGCCCGAGAGGGGTTGGTAAAACAACTACCGCTCGATTACTTGCGCGAGCAGTGCAAGCGCATGATCCTAAAACAGGAGAGCCAGATGAAAAGGATGCAGTAGTTCAGTCTATGATAGCAGGCTCTAGTATGGATGTAGTTGAGATTGATGCAGCGTCAAATAGACGCATTGAAGAAGTCAGAGAATTGCGTGAGCATGTGAAATATCCTCCCAATAACGCCAAAATGAAAGTGTTTATAATTGATGAGGTGCACATGCTTACTACTGAAGCATTTAACGCGCTTCT
This sequence comes from Patescibacteria group bacterium, assembly GCA_049604715.1. Taxonomy (GTDB): domain Bacteria; phylum Patescibacteriota; class Patescibacteriia; order S139-126; family S139-133; genus JBMYTV01. Next base: position 53,273 of record JBMYTV010000002.1, on the reverse strand, counting down.
GAAAACACTTGAAGAGCCACCATCATATGTATTGTTCATACTGGCAACTACTGAGCTACATAAACTTCCAGATACTATTATTTCTCGTTGTCAGCGTTTTGATTTTTATCCAGTTAAACCACATGTACTTCAGACACGACTCGAAAAGTTGGCAACAGCTGAGGGTATTGAGGTGGATGAGGGGGTGCTTCACACCATTGTGAAACTTAGCGGTGGGTGTGTACGCGATGCAGAGAGTTTGCTTGGGCAGGTACTGTCACTTGGTTCGAAAAAAATAACAGCCGAAGAGGCAGGTGTGCTTTTGCCAACGGTGTCACATGAGTGGATCAGCCGACTTTGGCAATCATTTGTTGAGCAAGAACAAAAATCAAGTTTACAAATTGTGCAAGAGATATATCAATCAGGTGCAGATATTGTAGGTATTTTTGACGACTTACTTGAGTTGATGCGACATATTATGATTTGGAAAATTGACCCAAATAATAACGAACATATTTTTGTAATAACACATGAGTCAGTAGAGGTAGTGAAGCAATCGAGTGGTGGTGTTAGTCTTGCTGTAGTGCAAAAGATTATTAGTATATTACTTGAGCATAAACAACATGTCGGCATATCGCCACTACCACATTTGCCACTTGAGATGGCATGTGTTTCTATTCATCAATTACTTGGGGGTAATGATACGCCTGATTCAGACACGCCAAATAGCGCATCAATAAAACCTCAATCAAATCAGAATGCACCAACACCAGATATTGAGGAATCTCCTGGGGTGCATAACGCGGAGCTTTGGAATCCAGCGCTTGAGCTTATTACCAAAGAGCAGCCAGCACTAGCTCAATATCTCACAAGTGCAGATGTTCAGTACAAAGGTTCAAAAGTTATAATCACAGTCGGGCATGCTTTTCATTTTGAAATAGCAAAAAAAGAACAAAGTATAGCTATTGTAGAAGGTGCTCTTGCGCAATTACTAGGTAAAAAGGTGGGTGTTCACATTCATCTTAATGAGCAAATACAAAAGCGAAAAAACAGTGAATCATCAGCTGTAAAGCAGATAACTGAGGTATTTGGAGGGCAGATAGTCCCAGAATAAACACATATTATCCACAGTAGAGTACATCAAAAACGCTAACATTAGCGTTTTTTAGTTTTTTATGGTTTTTTATTAGAACATTTTGGACTTGACAAATTATGTTAAATATGATTAATTTTAGTATCTTCTCATAAAGAAGATTGTATCATTTTTTAACTAAAACGAGAGTCTTAACACATTGTTATGCAAATCTTTATGCAAAACTTATTGCACTCAAAACGAGTGCATGCGATCATGACCGTTTTTGTCATGACTGTGCTTTTAGTGAATCCATATTTGCAGATTTCTTTTTCTACAAATGGGTATGCTGAAGCAACCAACAACACATGTACACCACATGTAGCGGATTTTAATGAGCGTTCTGCTGGTGATATTCTTACCAGTGGCGAAGGTTATTCTATCTCTGTAGATAGTAATGGCGATCATGATACCTTGATGGTATTTGATACATTGGATCCAACTGGTGGTGACAATGACCTAACTACTAAAGATGGCGATCGCTATGGTCCTGGAAATACCCAAGAACGTGGTAATGCGCTGATTATTTCAGAAGATGGTGACACCAACGATCCTGATGACGAAAAAGATGGTGGTGTTATTACTATTACACTCACAGAACCATTGACTATGAAGTCTATGGGCTTTCTTGATATTGAAGAAAGTGGTGGTAGTGTAAAGGTTTATGATGATTCTGACAGTTTGCTTAAAACATCAAGCATTCTAGATAAGGGTGACAACTCATACCAGTCAGTAAGTATAAATACTGAAAATGTCAGCAAGGTTGTTATTAGTCTTGTTGGTTCAGGTGCAATTCCTGAGATTAAATTTTGTGTACCTGAAGAGCCAGAATATTGTGAGCTAACAGTTACTAAGAGTGATGATGGGTATAATCCAACAGCACCAGGTGAAGATATTGTATATCATCTTCATTTAGAAAACATTGGTACTGACAAATGTACTGGTGGTGGTGTAAAGCTTCGTGATAAATACCCTAGTGATCAAATCGAATACGTCACACACACACTTGGTGATGACTATGACTTCGAAGGGTCACAGTTCACTCATAGCGGTGATGAGTTGACTTGGAATTTTGGTACAGTATACCCAGCTGATGAAGATCAGTGGGAAGGTAAGCGAGATGTTTACGTTACTTTCACTGTAAAGGACTCTGTACAGTGTACTGAAGTTATTACAAATAAAGTAAAAACATATTCAGCAGAAGAAGGTTGGAGTGAATATATAACAGAAGACACAAGCCTTGAATGTACCCCAGACCCTATCTGTGGTGATGGTGTTGTTGACGATGGTGAGCAATGTGATGATGGGAACCGTATTAACGGTGATGGTTGTTCAAATCAGTGTTTGATTGACTCTCCTGTATGTACTGATCAGGTTATGTACGCTATCCATGATGCTGGAATTGATGATACAAACTTATTCTCTGTTCGCTTAAATACTGGCGCTACAACAGCAGTTGGTCCTGAGCGAGATAATTATGACATTGAGGCAATTGATATACATCCAACAACAGGTGTTATTTATGGTCTTTCAGGTGATTCAAGTGACTCAGCATCATATAAGAAATTACTTACTATTGATCCAGTAACAGGTGTTCCTGATATGTCTACTGGTGTTCAGCTTGATATTGCAAAGGGTGAAGAATATAAAGGAGCTTCATTCCATCCAGTTACTGGTGAACTTTGGGCATCTGGTGAGGATATTGAGCTAGTAACTGTTAATCTTACTACTGGTAATAAAACAGTTAAGAAAAATGTTTCAGGAGATCCAGAGGCACTTGCATGGAACAATGAAGGAACAGCGCTATACGTTCTCTACCAAAATGATCGACTTGATATGTACGATCCGACAAATAACTCTATTAGCAATGTTTGTTCAGACATGGGTGATATTGAAGGTATGGAGTTTGACCTCAATAACAATCTTATTATCGGATACCATGATTCAAGTGGTTTGAATATTGATATTTTCGATCCTGCAACATGTAGTGCAGTACAGTCATCAACATATGATGTTAACTACTCTGATATTGAAACAATGACATTTGCATGTTATGAGGAGCCACAAGTAGGTGCTATTGCAGGTTGTAAGTATGAAGATGCAAACAATAACGGTGTTATTGATTCTGGCGAGCAAACACTCCCAGGATGGACTATTACACTTTCAGAGAACGGTAGTCAGATCGCATCTACAGTTACCGGTAATGACGGATGTTATATTTTTGAAGATCTCCCACTTGGAACTTATGAGGTAGCTGAGCAGCAAGAGGCTGGTTGGGTGCAGACATACCCAAGCACTGGAACACATACTATTTCACTCACAAGCGCACAAACTATTGGTGCAGTTGATTTCGCTAACTTTGAAGAACCAGTAAATAACACGTACTGTGGTGATGGTTTTGTACAAATGCCAAACGATAATGGTGAAATGGAGCAGTGTGATGACGGCGTGAACAACGGTATTGCATGTACACCCGATTATGGTAGTTCATGCTCATACTGTAGCGTAACTTGTGAACCAATTGTTGTAGATGGCCCATACTGTGGTGATGGAATCTTGGATGATACTGAAGGTGAGCAGTGTGATGATGGAAATAATGAAGATGGTGATGGTTGTTCAGCACAATGTACTATTGAAACATATACATGTGAACTTGATCTTTCTAAAGTAGTTGATAAATCAACCGCAGAACTTGGTGATGATCTTGTTTACACAATCCAACTTGAAAATATTGGTGATGGTGAATGTACTGATGTAGTGCTTACCGATACATTCCCAAATGGAATTGGTGTCGTAGACTCAACACCAGCGCCTACTTCAGGTGCAAACGTTTGGGAAGTGGGTACTATGCAACCCGGAGACATTTACACAATTTCTGTAGATGCAACCATTGAAGATGATAACAATCTTTGTGATCAAACTATTACAAATAGTGTTGTATACACTTCAAATGAAACTGGTGAAGGTGACCCAGCAACAGCTGACACTACTATTGAATGTGAACCACCAAGTGGTGAATGTAGGCTCGAACTTGAAAAAACTGATGTTACAGATCCAGTAAGCCCAGGAAGTGATCTCGAATACATTCTTACCCTTACAAACGTAGGTGATGCATCATGTACAAATGTTCTTCTTGAAGAAGACTATGATGACAACACTACATTTATAAGCTCAACTCCATCTCCTGATATGACTGATACATGGGTAGTTGGAAGTTTGCTTCCAAATGAATCATTTAGTGTAAATATTACTGTTGCAGTAGATGATAATGAGCAGCTCTGTGAAGCACAGCTTATTAATACTGCATATCATGACTCAAGTCAGACTACTAGAGCTTCTGTCTCAGAGACTACTGATGTGATTTGTGAGCAAGAACCAGTATATGATGTATATCTTGAAAAAACAGTGAGTAGCAATTCAGTAGAATTGAATGGTCAGGTAACCTTTACTATTACTGTAGGTAACGAAGGCACTGAAGATCTCACTGGTGTTGAAGTAACTGATTATCTCCCATCTGAGCTCCAGTATGATACATATGCCGTATCTACAGGAACCTTTGATGAACAAGCCCTTGTATGGACTGTTGGTGATTTGACACCAGGTCAAACTGAAACACTTAATATTACAGTTACCGTAGTTGAAGAGGGGAGTTTCACTAATAAAGCCGAGGTGACTGCTCATCAAGAGATTGATGTGGACTCAACACCTAACAATGGTACTGAGAATGATGAGGATGATACTGCTCCTGCAACTGTTTCTGCTGAAGGCGGCGGAGGCGGCGGAGGTTGTGTCTCTGGTTGTGGCGGCGGTGGGCCTGTGTACCCACAGATCGTTATAGAAAAGTCAGCAGCTGTAACTTTCACAAACCCTGATACTGTTGTTGGGTATACCATTACAGTTACTAACAATGGTAACGCAACTGGTCTTGACCTTGTTGTTACTGACGTACTTCCAAGTCCGCTCACATATGTTTCTTCAACTGTGACTGGAGTTTGGAACCTAGGTGATATCACTGTTGGTGAAACAAAAACACTAACATATGATGTTGAGTATCCAGAAAATGTAGCTGTTGGTACGTATACCAACGTAGCTACAGCAGAAATTAGCAATGGTAACTCAGACACTGACGATGCTGTAGTTGAGGTGCGTGATACAACTGTATTTGGTGAAGAGTACGAACCAATTCTATCCATCGTGAAAGTAGTTGATCGTGCATTCACTAACCCAGGTGGTGTTGCCGTATATACAGTGACTGTAACAAACGTTACAACTAATAATGAAACTGCAAAGAATGTAATTCTTTCAGATAGAATGCCAGAAGTATTCTCATTTGATAATGGAGCAAATGTTAAAGGCTTTGAGCTTGGTGATCTCGCGCCAGGTGAGTCAAAGACTGTAAGTTACACTATTGATGTATCAACTGATGCAACCAATGGTACTTATGACAATATAGCGTCAGCTCGTGCAGACAATGCACCAACTGTATACGCTACTGTTCCTATTGAAATTCGAGAAATTATAATTGAAGGTTTTGTACTTCCAGATACTAATGGTTCTGAAAGTTTATTCCTCAGTATGACTGCAGGTGGATTACTTATCCTACTTGCATGGATGATCAAGAAGTATCGTGAGTTGACACTTATTGAACTCGCATAATTCTACCTAAGCCCGCTCTGTTAGTGTTAATAGAGCGGGTTTTAGTAGGTAGTAATTGACAAAAATGGATAAAAATGTTATAATTATAATATGATTGATTTCCTAAATCCACGTTCAAAAATAGTTCGCTTTGGTTCAGCACTTGGTATGCTGAGTATTGTCATACTTGCATTTGGCGTATACCTAACAGTAGACAAAGTTACTGAATACCGTAGTGCTAAAACAATTGCAGGTATTGATAATCTCCCTAGCGGTGACTATCTTTTAGAAAATGTAAACAACGAGCCTAGTGATCTAGAGGATCTTTTGCAAGCTGTGCAAAACTATCAGGCAGCATTTATTCCAGAGCAAGTCGAAGAGCTTGATGTAGATCCAATAACTGAGGTTGAGTTAGTAGAAAGTACTACACCTACAAATACTGAAGAAACAACACCCGCACCTGTTGTAGCTGGAGTGCAATATGATGCAGAAACTGAAACAAATCAGAACAACAACACTGAAGTTGTTGAAGATATCCCACAAGAAAACATGATTGTAATTCCACGTATGGGCGTTCGTGCTGTGTTGAATGAAGGTTCTACAGCTGATACTTTGCGTGAAGGTGTATGGCGTATGCCACAAGCCTCAACGCCTGACCAAGGTGGTAATACTGTTATTACTGCTCACCGGTATTTATACCGTCCCCCAGATCCACGAACATTTTTCTTGATTGATAAAATGGTTGTTGGCGATACATTTACTGTGTATTGGAATGGAGAAGAGTATAACTACCGCGTTCGTGAAACCAAGATTGTTGAGCCAACTGAAATTAGCATTTTGTATAATACACCAACCAATCAGATTACTTTGTTTAGCTGTACTCCATTGTTTACATCTGACCAACGTTTGGTTGTTATCGCAGATGAGATATAATACATTTATATGTCTGGAGGTCCCAATAAAAAATCTATATTTACATACATAACACTTGCAGTGCTGGGGATTGCTGGTGGTTTAGCGTTTTTGTTAAAAAACAAAAATATGCAAAAGCGCATTGTGAAAATGCGCAAGAAGATTGGTAAGAAACTTACCAAAGCAGAACGTGCGGTTCCAGATGAATATCCCTTTGGTAAAAGAGTTATTCACACGCTAAAAGACTATATTGTGCCGCATGACGGAAATAACCACCATCCAAAGGCACTTCGCCCGAAGGCTCTTACTACGTATGTAGTTGCTATTTTGATTGTGAAAATTTTTGTGACTGCATCGTTATTCTTTTTGTATCCAAATACTGGATATGTGAACTCAAAGATTAGTGATGACTTATATGCACTTACAAACCAAGCAAGACTAGAGGCAGGTTTGGAGCAATTGCAAATTAATGAACATTTGGTTTCAGCCGCCCGTAGCAAGACCGAGCATATGATTGCTGAGGGTTATTTTTCACACATTAGCCCTGACGGACGCAAGCCATGGCAGTTTATTGATACTACCCAGTACAGTTTCTCACATATGGGTGAGAACCTAGCAATGGACTTTTCTTCTGCTGATGTAGTTCATTCTGCATTTATGAATTCACCAACACACCGTGATAACATTTTACATAAAGAGTACACAGAGGTTGGTATGGCAGTATTGGTAGGAGATCTATTTGGAAGGGAAACTATTGTTCTTGCTCAGTTTTTCGGAAAAGAACAGTTTACCAATACACTTGCCATTGCAAATAATCTAGAGGAGCCTACCGAGCCCGTACTACCAGTAGATACTGATACGGAACAAGTTGTTGTAGTTGAGCAACCAATTGAAGAGCCTGTAACAAATCCCAAAGAACCGCAAGTAGAGGATTTGATTGTTGAAACAAGTACAATTGTAACAAGTACCGACCCTATAACTGAGCCAAGTCAGATTACTGAGGCAACACTAGACAGCGCAACTACATCAACAAGTACTATTGCATCAGTTGAGGGTATAGAATTTTATCCTAGTGCGCAGCTTATAGTAACAGAGCAGGTAGCAGTAGAGAAAGGTCTTGTAGACTTGCTTGTTAGTTGGGCACGTAATTTTATGACATTGATGCTTATTATTGTATCACTGCTGTTGCTTGTAAATATTCTTGTAGAACATCGTGTACAACACTCACACGTTATAGCGCACAGTTTACTTGTGATATTTTTTATAATTACTATGATATTTACTAGACTTCATTTCCTAGAGCATTTTGTAGTCTACTAATAGATTCTTGGCCCCGCGAAAGCGGGGTTTTTGATTGTTTTATACCCACTCTTGCGTTATACTAGAGGTGTATGTTTTCTAAAGTCCCCAAAATACTTACCATCGGTGGTTTGTCTCTTGATATCATGCTTGAGACAGATGAGTTTGAAATGATCGAAAACAAAAAAGACATTATGCGAGAGAAGCTAATGGGTTTTGAGTATGGCGCAAAAGTTATCATGCAAAATACTCGTATGACTCATGGTGGAGGAGCAGCAAATACTGCTGTTAACTTTGCGCAGTTAGGTTTTTCTGTATCAATTATGGCTTGTATTGGCGTTGATGCTATTGGAAAGGATGCTGTTCAATATTTGAAGGGCAAAAAGGTAAAGACAAAATGGATGCAAAGAACCAAAGACGCGTCAACTGCAACATCTGTTATTGTAAGCGGTAAGGACACACGCGATCATGTAGCCTTTGTGTCTCGCGGAGCAACAGCTGATCTTGTTATACACAAAGGAGAGCTAAAGGCTATAAAACCTGAATGGATTTATATCACTTCACTTGCAGGTCATCGTTCTGAGATAAATTTGGATGCGATTTTTGATTATGCAAAAGATACAAATGTTAATATAGCCTGGAATCCAGGAAGTAAACAAATTGCATCAGGATGTGAGGCACTTGCCAAACATATTGAGCGTACGGCTGTTCTTATTGTAAATAAAGATGAGGCCATTGAGATGGTTTGTTCGCTTGGTACTGAGATAAATGAGGTGCCAGAGTTACTACGCAAATTGCATAACTATGGTCCACATCTTGTATGTATCACATGTGGTGAGGACGGTGCATATGCATACAATGGCAACGAGATAATCCATCACAAGGCACTTGATGTAGAGCGAGTTAATACTACAGGCGCAGGCGATGCATTTGGCTCTACTTTTACAGCAAGTTACGCAAAAAAGCGTAACATGAAGCAGGCATTGTCGTCCGCACTGGTTAGTAGTTCTGAGGTAATACAAAGAGTCGGCGCACAAGAAGGCTTTCCGTCTTGGGAAAAGATTGCTACAATAATAAAACAGCGGCAATTGCCAATGTAATTTTGTATCCCCATGTCACATCAGGAGCTTCCTCCTGATGTTTATTATTCAATATCTATGGAACACCAGTGGACTCTACAACCAAAAGCGCCAGCTGATTTTTTTGAGCAGCATCCTGAGGTTGATAACATAATATTGCAACTTCTGTACAATCGCTGTATTACAGAACCTGAGGCTATAGAGACGTTTTTGAAACCAGATTACTACCGTGATGTATATGACCCATTTCTTTTTCGTGCTATGCGTAAGGTCGTGGATCGTATTTGGGATGCGATTGATAATGGTGAAAATATTTTATTATACGGTGATTATGATGCTGATGGCGTGTGTTCAACTGGTATTATGGCGCATTTTCTTTATCAGCATGGTATCAAAGATCGCGTGTCAGTTATTTTGCCCCACCGATCAACTGAAGGTTATGGGCTTAGTAGCAAAACAGTGCCAAAGGTTTTGGCTGCAAAGCCAGATCTTGTTATTACGCTTGACTGCGGTTCAACCAATGTTGCCGAAATAAAAGAAATTCAAGATAGCGGCGCTGATGTTATTGTTGTTGATCATCATCATGAGCCAGAGGAAGTACCAAGGGCATTTGCTATTCTGAACTGTGCATTCACTAATGAGACATACCCTACCAAAAATTTAGCAGCTGGAGGCATGGCATTTAAAGTTGTGCAAGCTTTGACCATGCATGCTCAAGAGACGCGGGAGTCATGGGATCAGCCTGATGGTTCGGAAAAGTGGTACCTAGATCTCGCAGCAATCGCAACGGTTGCAGATATGGTGCCGCTTATAGGTGAAAATAGAACACTTGTATCTTATGGATTAAAAGTACTTAACAAAACACGCAGGTTAGGTCTTCGTGAGCTTATTACCAGAGCGGGTGTTGAGCTAGGTAAGTTAACTGAGCGTCATATAGGTTTTGTAATAGGTCCACGCATAAACTCAGCTGGTAGAATCAGGCATTCCATGGACGCGCTCGATCTGGTGCTAACAGATGATCTTGTTGATGCTGCAGAGAAAGCAGATGGACTTCAGTCTGATAACAGTGAGCGTCAAGCAATGACGCAGGATTACTACAAGCAAGCAAAAGAGCAGGTTCTTCCACAAGTAGAAAAGGAGGAGAAGATACTTTTTGCATATAATCCAGATTGGAATATTGGCCTTATTGGTTTGGTTGCAGGCAGACTTTTGGAAGAGTATAAGCGTCCAATTGTAGTGATGGCAGAAGTCGAAGGTGTGCTAAAAGCATCTGGTAGGAGTATTAAGTCATTTCATATTACCGAAGCACTTGAAGATAATAGTGATCTATTTTCCCAATTTGGCGGCCATGCCCAAGCATGTGGATTCACTGCAGCAGAAGGCGTGACTATTGATCAGATCAAGGAAAGACTACGCACACGTGCAATTGAGCTTGTAACTGAAGAAGATTTAGTGCCTGAGTTGAAGATTGATGTTGAGTTACCATTGTCTCATATTTCGTGGGATTTATACTTTGTGCTCGAGCAATTTGCACCCTTTGGACAAGAAGCGCCAAAACCGGTTTTTGCATCAAAAGGCGTGATGGTTCAAGCAGTAGAACCTGTTGGCACATCAAACCAACATGCGCGTATTGTTGTGACTGATGACAAAGGAGTTAGTAGAAAGACAATTGGATTTGGTTTTGGTGATTGGAAGGACAAATTGTCGTATGGAGATTTTATTGATATAGTATATGACGTTGATGTGAACGAATGGAATGGTTCACGAGAACTACAGCTTAAGTTAATTTCTATCAAGTCATCAGAACAAAAAGCATGACACATTCAGAATTACTTATTTATACAGATGGGGGAGCAAGAGGCAATCCAGGGCCAGCTGGCATTGGTGTTGCTGTTTATACTCCAGATAATGAACTTGTTACTACCTCAAAAAAGTTTATAGGCGAGTCAACTAACAATGTAGCAGAATATACCGCTGCTCTGACTGGCTTGCAAATTGCAAAGGAATATAAGGCGGAAATAGTACATATGTACTTAGATTCAGAGCTTGTTGTAAAGCAGCTTAACCGTGAATATAAGGTGAAAAATAAAGATTTAGGCAGTATATTTGTCCAAATTTGGAACTTGTCACAAGAGTTTAAAAAAGTCACATTTACCCATATTCCAAGAGAAGAAAACAAAATAGCTGATGGTTTGGTTAATCAGGCACTTGATGAACAGGGTTAGTTTTTGGCTAATGTTAGGTAAATTTGGTGTGATCTGTCACCCTAGGGGTTGACAGATTATTAGTTTTAGTGTAGGGTATAAAGTTATGAAAAGATGTTTAAAAAGTCTATATAACCTCGCATTGCCACTATCTTTGGGTAGTTACATGTTATAAAATATATATTCCTGACATAAAGAGTAGCGTGCCGTCAGGACACCCTAAGTGGTGGTATCACAAATCAATCCAAATTATAAATTTCAACCGCGCGGGAGACCCCGATGAAAAATTTCTGGAGTGGATTTACCTAGCCTAGCTAGGTGCTATGAAAAAATCTAGAAAATCATGCGAGCCGGGCTGGGCCTGGTCACTTCAAAGTTGAAGCCCTGCAGAAAGCAGGTGATGAAGAACCGAGAAGCCAGCGCTCAGCATGTCGAGAGAGTCCACGTTTCTGGTGGTAGGAAGTTAGTACTGTATCTAGTTCTAGCGCCTCCTTGAAACCGCCTACCACCAGTTCGTGGAATTTATCATCAACAACAATGACGATCCGTTATAAGCGATTTACATCCGACGGATCGTTTTCTTTTTGCTTGATTTTTTCTTTTATTTATGGTATAAGATAGAGACTTGAAAAAGCGACGGTTGCTCTGCTTTTTAGCGGGGAGGAAAGTCCGAACACCATATCTGGCCCTGATAATCAATTTATTGATAGGTAGGGTAGTTAGTCGGTAACGCCGACCCATATATGTGGTGACATATATATGAGGACACGTGCAACAGAAAGTATTCCTTCTCTCATTTTTTTGAGGGATAAGGGTGAAACCGTTTGCTAATGAGCAAACGCGCTTCGCTGGTGACAGCGAAGAAGAGGTAAACTCTAGCTGGTGCAATGCCAAATTTGGTAGGCAGCATGAGTACTGCAGCAATGTAGTGCCTAGATAGATAACCGTCACCTACAATTTATTGTAGGAACAGAATTCGGCTTATGCTTTTTTGAGTACATTGTCATCAGTGCCCCGGTAGTATCGGGGCACTTGTTGTTTGATACTGGGATTATTTTCGTATTACAATACATATATATGAAAAGGCTACATATAACATTTAGTATATTTTCGGTGGTACTTGATTATGCCATGCTGCTTGTGGCTGCATATAGTGCGTATGCAGTACGCTATATGGATCTAGTACAAGATGTACGGCCGATTATTTTTGATTTACCGTTTTTACAGTATATGTCGATTGCGGCAGTTGTTGCTGTTGTTTGGATCGCTATGTTTGCTTTGGTTGGTATGTATACAGTTACATATAGACAACGAGCCCATGAAGAGATTTCACGTGTAATAGTTGGATGTCTCCTCGGGTTTGTAGCAATTATTACATTTTTATTTTGGTCGCGTGAACTCTTTAGCTCTAGGTTCATTTTGCTTGCGGCACTGCTATTTGCCATGATTAGCGTGACACTTGGTCGCATGCTTCTTCGGATAGTACGTCGTTATCTATTAAAAAGAGATGTTGGCACAACACGTGTTGTTATTATTGGTGATGATGAAACAACCAAAGCTTTGGCATCTATATTTTTCAAACAACCAGTATGGGGGTATAAGGTAGTTGCACGTTTTCCATTTTTTGATACAAAAAAGGCAAAGCAGACTCTAAAACAATCACCATTTGATGAAATATTTTTGACTGACCCAAGTCTTGATCAAGAAACAAGGCTTGATGTATATGATTTTTGTATTGAGCATCATTTAGGGTTTCGGTATACAGCTGATATGTTTGATGCTCAGTCACATAATGTGGATATTCAAACTATTGGTGGTGTGCCAATTATTGAGATTAAGAAAACACCACTTGATGGTTGGGGACGTGTTGTAAAGCGTTTGTTTGATATTGTTGTTAGCCTTGTGTTGGCGATAATCTTGTTGCCGGTGTTTTTGTTGATCGGATTTGCTATTAAGGTTGATAGTCCTGGGCCAATTATTTACAAAAACAAACGTGTAGGAAAAGATGGAAAGGTATTTACGCTTTATAAGTTTCGTCGCATGCTCAAAGAGTACTGTGTGAAGGATGATTTTGATAAAAAAGACGCAGCACTTCAGTATGAAAAGGAACTTATTAAAAAAAGTAGCGCACGTACAGGCGGTCTATATAAGATTATGAATGACCCACGTTCAACACGTGTTGGTCGGTTTATTGAAAAAACTAGCCTTGATGAATTGCCTCAGCTATACAACGTATTGTTTGGCTCTATGAGCTTGGTGGGCCCACGTCCTCATCAACCTCGAGAAGTGGAGCAATTTCCTAAACGCCATGAAAGAGTTATGGCTATTAAGCCAGGTATCACTGGCCTTGCACAAGTTTCTGGTCGTAGTGATCTTGATACAGAGGATGAGCTTCGTCTAGATGTGTACTATATTGAGAATTGGTCACTCAAAACAGACATTTCGTTGTTGTTTAAAACTCCTTTTGCACTACTCAAGAGACACAAATCATGAAATCTCCAATAGTACTTGTCCATGATCATCTAAACCAGCAGGGAGGAGCTGAAAAAGTCGTACTGGCACTGCACGGTGTGTTTCCTGAGAGTGATCTTTTTACTCTTGTGTATGATAGGGATAAAGTAGATACAGCCTTTCAAAAAATACCTATAACTGATTCATTTATCGGCCGCATACCTTTTGGTGGTCGTTTTTTTAAATGGTTTTTGGTTTTGATGCCTCGAGCTGTTGAGTCGTTTGATATGCCTGAGAAGAGTGTGATTGTATCTTCTGCATCATCATTTGCCAAAGGCGTAAAAAAGAAAGATGATGCAAGTATACACATTTGCTATTGCCACACACCAACAAGGTATTTGTGGAGTCACGCAGACGAGTATCGTGATGAGTTGTCTGTCCCAAGATTTGTCAAAATGATTCTCCCACCCGTGATACGCGCTTTGCGTGTATGGGATATAAGTGCTGTACGAAATGTTGATCATTTTATAGCTAACTCAGAAGTAGTTGCTGCTCGTATAAAAAAATATTATGACCGTGATGCTACAGTTATTTATCCTCCCGTTGAAACAGATTTGTTCTCAGTAAGTGAAGAGGTAGATGATTATTTTGTAATTGTTTCTCGATTTAGGCCATACAAAAGAGTTGACTTGGTGATAAAAGCTTTTAATAAATTAGGCATGCGTCTCAAAGTTATTGGGAGTGGTGAGGAAGAAAGACGGTTGAAAAAAATAGCAAAGTCAAAAAATATAGAGTTTTTAGGCCCGATATCTGATGTTGAAAAAGCAAAAGTGTTGTCACGTGCACGTGCGCTCATTCATCCGCAAGATGAAGATTTTGGCATTACTGCTGTTGAAGCTATGGCATCCGGTCGGCCAGTTATTGCATACAGAAGCGGCGGTGTACTAGAAACTGTACGTGAAGGTGTTACAGGAATATTTTTCAATGATCAATCTTGGGAAGCACTCACCGAAGCAGTAATTCGTTTTGATCATACCCAGTTTGATCCGCAAGTTATTCGGTCTCATGCTGAGGTGTATGATACTAAGCATTTTAAGCAAGCAATAAGAAGCTATGTAGATGGTATTAGAAATGACTCAAAAGTATGAGTAAAATATGCATAGATATCAGAGCGCTTTTGGATGAGCCACGAAGTGGAGTAGGTGAATATACGCATACGCTGTTACATGAACTTATAAACGTACAACATGAACACGAGTTTGTGTTGTTTTTTAGTGGTAGAAAGAAATCAAAAACTATTAAGTCACTACAATTAGCATTTAAAGACAATCCAAAGGTAACCTGGTACCATTTGAAGTGGCCAAATAAGGTTATAAATATGTTGTGGTTTATGCAGCTCGGGCCCTGTATTGATGAGCTTACAAATACAACACAGGTTTGGATGCCTAATTATAATTTTGTGCGTATTTCTGCGCGGGCGCGTTTACTTATTACATGTCATGATATTTCTTATAAATTATTACCACATGTATTTTCTAAAAAGGGTCGTTTTTGGCACTGGGTAGTAAATCCAATGCGACTATATCGTCGAGCTGATGTTGTCATAGCAGTGTCAAAACAAACCAAAAATGATTTACGCATGAGTGGTATAGATGAGAGAAAGATTCAGGTGGCTTACCCACTTCTTCCTAAAATTAAGATTGATGTTTCTGATCAAGAAGTTCAGGTTGAGCAAGGTGCGTTTTTGTATATTGGTACTCTTGATCCTAGAAAAAACATCTTAGGGGTTTTGGAAGGCTACGTGCGGTATACACAACTTGTGAGCTTGCCTCGGCCTTTATATATTGCAGGTAGACTTGGTTGGCATGAAAAAGGGTATTACAAGCAGATTACCAATATCATTAGTAATTGTAGTTCAGTAAAATATATAGGATATATGCCAGAAAACGAAAAAGGCAAATCATTGCAAAATGCACGTGCTTGCTTGTTTGCCTCGTTGTATGAGGGTTTTGGCTTTCCTCCGCTTGAAGCCATGCAGATGAATTGTCCTGTTATTGCAAGTAGTGTGGGCTCACTTCCTGAAGTGATTGGTACTGGTGCATATTATGTTGATCCATATGATGCTGAGTCGATTGCGCGTAGTTTTTTGGTTCTTGATACTAATGAAGAGGTGTATAAAAATCTCATAAGTGAAGGTGAAAAAGTAATTGATTTTTGGACGCAACAGCGAGATATTTCACTTAAAAAAGTGCTATCGCTTTTGTAATATTTTAAACTACAGTCCTCCACATACATCTGCTGGCCAGGCAGTTGTTTTTGTTCTATACTAGTAAGTAGAAACACATATTGTTTCTTGTTATTCCCATGCCGAGAAAAAAACAAGCACAATCTACTAATACTACTGCAAAAAAGCGTACAACAAAAAAAGCTGTACGTAGTTCTTCAACCAAAAAATCAAAGAGCACAAAGAGCACAACACGGGCAAAAAAGACAAGTACAAAAAAGGTTGTCAAAAAGAAAGTAGCACCAAAGAAAACAACTAAGAAGACCACAAAGAAAACTGCACCAAATAAGGCAACACGCAAGAAAGCATCTGCTAAGAAAAAGACAACCAAAAAGAGTACAACACCCAAAAAGAAAACTGTTCAAAAAAAGAAAACAACCCGTTCTGTTAGAAAACGGACTGTGACACGGAAAACAGTTTTGAAAAAAAGCTCAGGCTCTTCAGTTGAGTCGCTCTATGATCTAATGGTGCAACAAGATGCAGAGTTGCAAGTTTTTCAAACCCCTGACTACATGTCTCAGTTTGGCGAGGATGTAGCGCTTAACTTGTTTGGTGAGCTAGAAGAATCTCAAGAGGAGACAATCAGTTCACCAGAAGAGGAAAATGTATCAGCGGCATCAGAGGTTAAGAAAGAAGCGCCAGTAGCTATTAGTTTACGATCATCACATAACTCACGTCATGTGCTTGATCTTCGGTCTGATCATAGCGAGCTTGTTGAAGAAGTTGAGCAAGAGGCAGATTTTATTACTACTGCAACTGAGACCGGACTAGGAGCGGCTCTTGTATCTAGCTTGCGTGGAGATTCTGAGACGCATGGATACAGGATTACAGGTACTGCACAAATTATCTCTTCACTGTCTGTTGTTGCTTGGTTTTTATACATTGTACTAACTATATATCCACTACTGCGTATCCCTGCGCTACTGTTGAAACAAAGCTTTGTGTTTATTGGACAGTCGCTTCGTGAGCATGTAACAACAGTAAAAGATGTTATTACGCTTATTATGGCAGGGAAGTTTGATAAAGAATCATTTATACACCCAGAGCAGGCATTTGTTGATGTTGATCTTTTTCCTGATAAAAAACAACCAGCACCAAAGCTAGCATTTGCATACTCTACAAACGCATTCTCGTCTCTAGCTGTTTTCTTGGTGATGGCTTTGGTTGTTGTCATGCCAGTAAAGGGACTAGCACTACTTGATTCGCTACATGAGCAGCAAACTGAAGTTTTGGGTGCATCAGAAAGTGCATACTCTTCGCTACAGCTTGCAATCGAAGATATTCAGCAATTCTCATGGCTCACTGCTAGTGAGCACTTTGAAGATTCTCGAAATACATTTGAAGATGTGTACGATACTTTCCAAGATTCATCAGTTCTTCAAAACAAGCTAATACGTACATTGCCAGGCACAAAAACCCGAGTTGAAACAGCCGAGCATCTAGTTCAAGTTGGTGTAGAAGTAGCAGAGCTTGGTACACAGCTTACAGAGCTTTTGGAACTACTTCACTCCCAGGATACAAATATTACCCTTACCCGCAAGTTAAAACTTGTACAAGACAGTATTGATACAATACATAAAACAGAAGATAAAATCGCATATCATTTTTCTTTTGTTGATATAGACGTATTGCCAGAAGATGTGCAAGATGATGTATTGTTACTACAAACTGCATTGCCGCAAGTTACTAAGAGTCTAGATCAAGTAGATGATATCTTGGACTTTGCTTATATTCTACTTGGTGGTGATAGACAACAGCGTTATGTAGTAGCCTTCCAAAATAGTGACGAAATTAGGCCAGCTGGTGGGTTTATGGGAAGTCTGACCACAGCTACCCTGTATCAGGGTAAGGTTATAAGCACTGAGACACCAGGTGGTGGCCCATATGATTGGCAGGCATGGCTTACTACACCAACAGTAGCACCAGAGCCACTCCATTTGGTTAACCCAGTTTGGCAGTTCCAGGACGCAAACTGGTTTGTAGACTTTTCTGTATCAGCAGAAAAGATTTTGTCGTTTTATCACCAGCTAAAACCAGAACGAGTTGATGGTGTGATTGCAGTAAACTCTTATTTCCTACCGGATATACTACGCATTACAGGTGATATTTATTTACCAGAATACGACTTAACGCTTACACCTGACAATGTTCTTGATAGCCTGCAGCAGCAAGTAGAGTTTGACTATGATAAAGAAGAAAACAAACCAAAGGCAATTGTTGGTGATCTACTTGATGTGGTGATTGGTATGCTGACTGAGCGTGATGATATCCAGTTGGTTGAGCTCCTAGATAATATCAATACAGCATTATTGCAGCGCGACATCCAAATGTATTTTAAAGATCCAGTTTTGCAAGAGCAAGTAAACGCTTGGGACTGGGGTGGAACTGTGCAGCAAACAGATGGTGATTTTGTAATGATTGTAAAGGCAAATGTTGGCGGCGGTAAAACTGATAGATTTATAGTACAGGAATCATCGCTTGTAAGTAATGTTCAAGAAGCAGGGGGTGTGGTAAATGAATTACGCATCAAACGAACACATAACGGAATTCCAGGTGATGTATTATATGGTATTAATAATGTGAGTTATATTCAGGTGATGGTGCCAGCCAATGCTGAACTTATTAGCGTTGAGGGTGATATTGAAACTCCTCCAGAAAAAGCATTTGAGATTCCACCAAGTGATATTCCGACAGATCCTGATCTAGCACGTGTATTTTCTGACATTGCAATAAATGGGGAGGTTGATATTTTTGATGCTTATGGAAAAACTATATTTGGTTTTTGGACTCAGACAAATATAGGTGAGACATCTGAGGTATTGCTTAAGTATTCAGTTCCTATTGATCCAGTGCTTGTATCAGCAGAGTCAGATAGTGCATTAGTGCAAAAGATTGACACAGTTTTACAAAGCGCAGGATTAAAAGAGCAGTATTCATCAATGGCATGGCATTCCCTGTACTGGCAACGTCAGTCAGGAGACCATAATCATTCTATTACGTATTCACTGCAATATCCTGAAAATTGGCAATTAGAGCATAGTATCCGCCCAGGATACACTACACCTGGTAGTATAGAGCTATCTGGCGAGCTTGAGAGGGATATGGCTACTGGATTTTTGTTTACTAAATAGGCTAGGATATCCTGAAATGTAAAGCCCCCCAAAAAGGGGCTTTTTTGCTTATATTAGCACATATATAGGTTTACTACTTGACAAATAAATGCATATAGTGTATAATACTAAATTAACAATAAAATTGCAGGAGAGAGCAAATGTCAAAGATATGTGTTCTTTGATTTTTTAGTTCTTGCATGTGGGGAAGAACGTATGTGTACTCGTATGCATACGCATAACTAGTAATACACATGGATATATCGGGGCCTTGGCTCTGATTATCCTGAGTCTACTGGCTGTTTTATACTCAATTTGGGTCACTAAAACGTCTTCCTCAATTGCAAGAACTAAAGACGCCTGTGATGAGGAGGGGAGATGAGACCCATGTGTACAAACATTTAGCAACATACTGGGACCTCTCGTCCTCATCATAGTTGTCTTTCTTCTATCAGAGGCGCTCTTTGTGTGATCATGAGGCGGCGCCTGTGATAGGAGAGAGTATTTATAAAATATTACAATTTGTGTATACTATATCTGGCATACTACACATATTCATGTAGTAGCCAGAGAACTGGGTTACGAAATATAGTTAAGTGGTTGTCCACTTTGCGAATGCAAAGTGAAAACTCTCTCCTCCAACCATTTATACATTATATCTCGTGCCCAGTTTTTTGGTTTTGTGATATAATACAAGCAATGTTCAAGAAGTTCATACAGAAGCTAACCACGACTATTACTGGCGGGGCAATTCTTATTGCGCTGTTTTCTGTTGTGTCAAAAATACTTGGATTGCTGCGGGATCGTTTATTTGCCAGTATGTTTGGTGCAGGTGAGATAATGGATATGTATTATGCGGCATTTAAGCTACCAGATCTTGTATTTAATACTCTGATACTAGGGGCTCTGTCTGCAGCATTTATTCCTGTATTTGTAACTACCTGGAAAAGAAACAAGGCAGAAGCTTGGCAAGTTGCCAATGCCTTGCTTACAGTTTTGAGTATATTTGTTGGATCTGTCAGTATAGTTGTGATCATATGCGCGCCGCGTATTATCCCATGGGTTGTGCCTGGTTTTGAGAATCATATGCTTGAGACAACAGTACATTTAACCCGCATCATGTTTATTAGTGTGGTATTTTTTACTATCTCAAATGTACTATCTGGCATGCTCAATTCTTGGAAGCAGTTTACCGCATTTTCTTTGGCTCCGGTTCTATACAATGTTGGTATTATCTTGGGTATTTTATTGCTTTATCCTTGGTGGGGTATCTCAGGCCTTGCTTGGGGTGTGGTGCTTGGAAGTGTATTTCATATGAGTGTACAGCTTTATCCAGTAGTAAAAAAAGGTTGGCGTTTTCGTCCTGCATTTGCCTGGAATAGCTTGGGTGTGAAAAAGGTGATACTGCTTATGATTCCTCGTACATTTGCCTTGGCGGCAGGTCAGATTAATCAGTTGGTGATGGTGGTGATAGCGTCAACTCTAGCGGTTGGGTCAATCACGATATTTAACTTGGCAAGTAATTTACAAAGTGTAAATATTATTGGTATATCTTTAGCTATTTCTTGTTTTCCAGTTTTTTCAGAACATATTTCTCAGAAAAAATATAATTCTTTTAAAAAGGTATTTTCTTTAAATACAAGACGTATTTTGTATGTGATGGTGCCAGTATCTGCAATGCTGTTTTTGCTACGCGCTCAGGTTGTGCGTCTCGTCCTTGGAACTGGCGAGTTTGATTGGTCAGCTACAATTATGACTGCTACGACACTTGGATTTTTCGCTATTTCATTATTTGCACAAAGTCTTATTCCACTTCTGACTAGAGCATTTTATGCATATGAGGATACAAAAACTCCGGTAGTTATCAGCATTATTGGTGTGATTATCAACATAGTTGGTGCATGGTATTTGCGAACGTTATATGGCGTGGGTGGTTTGGCGCTGGCGTTTTCTATAGCTAGTATTGTACAGCTTATTTTGTTATTTATCTTTTTACGAATCAAAATAAGCCTTGATCTACCACGTATTTTTACTTCATTTACTAAAGTACTTGTAATGACACTTTGTATGAGCATATTTGTTTATGCATCACTCTATGCTGTTGCGCCGCTGGTAAATATGCAGACATTTTTTGGGGTGCTCATTCAGACTAGCGTTGCTATGATTGTTGGTGGTCTTGTGTACATTGCTATGAGCTTTGCCTTTAATATGGAGGAGATTGATGTACTAACTCGGCAACTTAAGAAATATCTGAAGTTTTTACGCTAATTTAAGTAAAAATACACTTTTCGCTAAGCTCACATAAAAACTATGTGAGTTATTGATATTTTGGCTTATTTAGTGTATATTATACAGTCTGAACTTTGACAACCAGGAATTTAGGATAAAACTCTGAGATCATAAAAAAGCTTTGTGATTTGATACTTTTACCGTAACTCATATATAAAAAAACTAAAAACTCATTATAACAATGGGAGGATTTCGCTGTGGAAAGAAAATCTTCAGAAATACCCCAAAAGTATCACAAGTTAATTGAATACTAAATTGTCGATCGAAAGGAGAAGTAATGAAACGGAAAAAAGGTCAGCATGAATTAAATGGTTTAGTATACGAGGGGATCGTCCATTGGGTGTTTTTTATTGGGGCCTTGTTGGCACATCTGTATATGTACACAGCCGCAAGTGTAGTGCTACTGTCTGTGGTTGGAGTGGCAATAATGACGAACGCATTGCCAAAAGAGTTAACCGTAACAGATTTACTTTCTGTTGTGGTTTTCCCGATAGTTGGCACATATGTGTTAGCTTTTTATGGCAACCATACGATTGCAGCGTTGTTCTTTTTTTGCAGCATCACTGCATTTTGGTATGGGCCGATAAGAAAGACATATAAAACATTACGGTCATTTAGATTCCGTGATTGGTTTCGTTTGTCATGGCATCCTTTCGCAGCAGTATTACTCACGTTCGCAATGATGTATCATTATCCGAGTATCGGGGAAGATCCAAATTTTCCGCCGTATTATGCCTTTCTTTTGGGGGCACTGATTGTATTTCTTTTTGTGCGCTCATATGTCCTGAGTAAAGGTTCAGTAGTTTTGGCAGCAGCAGTCTATATGTTCATTTTGGCCATCGGCATGATCGGTCATAGTAGTCCTAATTATCAGATTGTATTGCTTGTATTAAATATACCGGCTTTCTGTCACGTGGGATTTGTTGTTGTGAGAGAAAGTTCCAGAATTACTAAAACATTAAGAGCGTTAGATAGTGGTAAGTCATTGTCTGTTGCATTTATTGACAGTTAAGTAAAAAAATCTGGAAGGAGAAGTAATGAGTAAGCAAGAAAAGATTGAGAATCGCATTAACGACTTGGTTTATCAGGGATACGTTAAGTGTGTATTTTTGTTCGTACTATTATTTGTCGTGATATTCCAGGACACATTCCTGGCAAAGGCTGTGTTCACCGCTGTTACATTTGCTTGTGTGGGTACTTCTGTAGACATTGATCAGTACGTAGCAGGTGAAAAAACATTTCGTTTTGCCAATGTGCTATTGTGGATTGGATTTGGTGTTACTTTATTGTTGGTTTATGAATTCAAACACGATACTTTTTCCGTCATTTTTACACAATTCGTCGTTATTTCGGCGTGTGTTGTGCAGTACTTAAAAGCCTATAGACCAAGGGCTATTAAGTTCGATAAATGGTTGCAAATGAGCTGGCATTACATTTTCCAGATCACTATGGCAGTGATTATTCTCGCCTTAACGCCACTTGAGGGTGCGCCGAAGTATCCTCTGTCGTTATGGATGTATGGGTGCGCGGTGTTGCTAACTGCTATTTATGCAACCATGAGATCACGCGACTTGCATTTACAAGGCAGCTGGTTATTTCCTACGACCCTGTATTTTATTGTATGTATTAATGCGGTTGTTGGGTATGCAGGTGATCCGAATCTCAATGCATGGGTAGTTCTGTGGGGTAGTATTGCCCTATTAATTCACTTGGTTGTTATTGCAAGGAAAGAAATAGCCCAAGTAAAAGCCCAAATAAAAGATATGGATCGCGCAAAGTATTACCCGTCATATGAAAGACGTTTTGTTTAATCTTTCCGAAAGGAGCTGTGATGAAAAAGAACAAAAAGGGAATCAATGAAGTGAATGCCATGGTTTACTCAAGTTTAGTGAGTCTGGTAATTTTTCTGTGTTTGTTCGTAGTATGTCTGTCGAAAGATACTCTGCTTTGCAAGCTAGCCTACATTATAGTGGGTTATGCAGCAATCTCAGAAGCATTTGCTACAAATAAACTATTCAAAAATCTGGGGTACAAAGCATTTAGAATCGGATTGGTAGTAATCACCTCAATAGTTGCATTGGCGGATGTTGAATTTCAGGTTATGGGATCAATATACTTTGTTTTAGTAGCCGGATTTTCTATCGTGCCCTCAATTCAAGGGTACCGGTCAGATGCTGATCTGACTTTTAGATGGTGGCGCAAAATAAGTTTGAACTACTATGTGCAGTTTACAACAGCAATGCTCATCTTGTGCTCGACACAGCTTAAAACACCGCCAGTTTATGAGGCGCTGTATTTGTACGGCATGGCAATTATTGTTATCGCTTTGTATTTATTGTCAAGATCATCTAAGTTGAAAATGTTAGGTGGTTGGAAATTGCCCGCGATATTTTATATTGTTGTATATTTGTTTGTACAAGCTAAGTATGGACATTATGATGCTGTGCTTGCCTCTCAGTGGATGGTCTTGTGGCTCAGCTTAGCAGTTGTTATTCACATAGCTTTTGTTTCATACTTTGAAGCAGAGCTGATCGCAAGAAAACTCGATCAACTTGATCGAAGAGCTCCGCAGCTTGTAGGTACAAGACAGTGGCAGGATTAGTAGTTTATTTGTTGTTTAATTTTTGTTTAATCGTTCCGAAAGGAGTTTGTTGTGAAGAGTAAGAAAAGAGGTGTTAACGAGACAAATCACAGGGTGTATGGTGCATTCGTGTTTTGTTTGCTTTTACTAGTAACTACAGCGTTAAGTCTATGGATGAAATCAGACTTAAGTAGAGTGGTTGTAGTGATGGTCGGG
Source organism: Patescibacteria group bacterium (assembly GCA_049604715.1). Lineage (GTDB taxonomy): Bacteria > Patescibacteriota > Patescibacteriia > S139-126 > S139-133 > JBMYTV01. The sequence continues at coordinate 29,102 of JBMYTV010000002.1, read as the reverse complement.
TATTCCACTGTGCTGTTTAGCTTTGATGTACATCCACCAACAAAAAAGCACAAAAACCCGTTAAAAAATCACTGGCCTGATGTGTTTATGGTCATTGTTTTAACCAGTGCTGTAATTCCAATGGTATCTATTGGTATGAATGCGGCATGTATTTGGATTTTTGTGCTAATAAGTGTTTTTGCGTTTAAGCCGACTATGCAATTTTATGACAAAGATGCTCAGTTAACCTTTATCCAATGGGTAAAGATAGCATTACCGTCATCACCAGTGTTCATCATCTATTTACTGCTGATGTATAACATGCCCGAAGCATTTCCTTCTTCTTATACGTGGGAATATGGAGTTGGTTTGTTTGCGACAATTGTCTACCTGGTATACCGGGCTAGTAATATCGGTATGTTTGGCAATTGGGTTATTCCAATTGCCGCGTACATCGTACTGATTTTTGTAGTAAAAGCATTGTTTGCTGAAGGTTCTACAATCAATGAAATACTATATTGGGAAGCATTTTGGATGAGTGTAGCTGCTGCTGTGCACTGTGTATTTATCATGGGCGCAGAGGCAAAAAGAGTATTAGAAGAAGCGCGGAAGGTGGATAGAGCAGAGGATTTAGGTGTTGGTTGGTTCTAAGATAATAAAATGCTTAGTGTTTAACTTTTTTCCGAAAGGAGTAGAAATGGAAGAGAAACAAAGAGGCAGAAATGTAACAAATCACTATGCATATAGCGCATTTGTGGTTTGGTTGCTGTTTCTGGCTACATTTGGTTTGAGCCTATGGCTCAAAACAGATATTAGCGTTGCCTTAATGGTAGTTGCCGGGTGTCTTACGCTATCCGTCGGTTTTGATGTTTATCCGCCGACAGAAGAGCAGTCAAGCCCGCTAAAAAGCCATTGGGTTAGTGTATTTGTATTTATTATTGGAGTAAGCACTTTTCTTTTGTGGCAGGGAGTTGATACTACTGCTGCAAGTTCAGTATTTCTAATTCTGGTAACAGCATTCTCCTCGCGGCCGGTACTGCAGTTCCGTGATAAAACCGCAGAAGTATCGTTCGCCAAATGGCTTAGGATGGCAATGCCGATGTTGCCGGTAGTAGTATTCTGTTTGTTATTGCTTTATCTGATGCCTGGAACATTTCCACCGAATTATTCCGGGTGGTATGGATTGTTGTTGCTCGTAGCCATGGTGTACTTGATGTACACATCATACACTCAAGACTTAAAAGACTTATTAGTTGCGGGTGGAGTATACATAGTGGTGTGTTGTTTGGTGCATATGTTTATGTCTGAGGGCACAACAGTTGTTCAGGAGCTTCAGTGGCAGGCATTTTGGATGAGCTTACTTGCAGCCGCTCATGCTGTGCTTATTATTACAACAAAAGTAAAATGGCTTTTGTACCGGATGCAGATTCCAGACCACAACGCTAGCATACGGAGTGATGTATAACCTGTTAATATGCAGGTAGCTATCTGATTCAAGAGGGTTAAGGATAAAACGCTATTGTGTAGCCGGTACAGGCTAACGCAACATCGTAACAGAGGAAAGTTACGCAATAGCGTGGGTGAGTTGATTTATATATGAGAAATAAAAACGAATTAAGGTGATTCATAATGGATGGCCTTTTTTGTTTGTCATGACTTGCTTTTATGCTAATATAAAGGTATTATGGCCTAGATAGAGACTAATCATATGAATAGGATTAGAAATTTTTGTATTATAGCTCATATTGACCACGGCAAGTCTACACTTGCTGATCGTTTGCTGGAAAAAACAGGTACTATCACAGAGCGTGAAATGAAAGAGCAACTGCTCGATCAGATGGACTTAGAGCGTGAGCGCGGGATTACCATCAAGCTTCAACCAGTACGCATGATGTGGAAAGAGCATGAACTTTTTTTGATAGATACGCCCGGTCATGTGGATTTTACTTATGAAGTATCTCGTTCACTTGCTGCAGTTGAAGGTGCTATTTTAGTCGTGGACGCAACCCAAGGAATAGAAGCGCAAACACTTGCCAACCTTCATTTGGCGCAAGATTTGGGTTTGAAGATAATTCCTGTGATTAACAAAATTGATCTCCCAGCCGCAGATGTTCCTCGCGTGACTAAAGATATTTTACATATACTAAAAGACGTAGCAGAAGAAGATATCATCCCAATTTCTGCAAAGACAGGTGAAAATGTAGAGACAGTACTTGATGCAGTTATTGAGCGGGTACCAGCCCCAACAAAGCCAAAAAATGATGAAACCCAGGCGCTTATTTTTGATTCTATGTTTGATGATTACCGTGGGGTGATCACATATGTTCGTGTTATGTCAGGGTCAATCAAGTCAGGTGAGACTATGCATCTACTCGGTACAAAGGCAGAAAGTTATGTAAGTGAAGTAGGGTATTTCTCACCAAAACTCACAAAAACTGACTCGCTTGATGCAGGGGAGATTGGATATATTGTGACTGGCTTTAAATCTGTTGATCAAGCCCGCGTTGGTGATACAGTGACGACCAAAGAACATCCATCAACAGTAGCGCTTCCGGGTTATAAAAAGATCAAGCCATTTGTATTTGCGGGAGTATTTCCAAAAGATGGTGGTCAATACCAAGAGCTTCGTGATGCACTTGAAAAAATGAACTTATCTGATGCGGCATTTTCCTTTGATCCTGAACGTTCATCATCACTTGGCCCTGGGTTTCGCTGTGGTTTTCTAGGGATGCTACATGTTGAGATTTTTCAGGAACGTTTAAAACGAGAGTATAATATTGACATTATTCTTACTACACCTTCAGTTGCTTATAATATTATGTTGACAAGCGGTGATATTGTGACTATTCATTCGCCGCATGAATATCCCAACCCAGCAAGTATTAGTGTGGTCGAAGAGCCATATGTGCGTATTGAAGTCATTACCCCAACTGACTATATGGGCAATATCATGACAGTACTCAATGACAAACGAGGCGAATATGTAACTACTGAGTACATTGATGAGCAGCGCGCAATCGCAGTGTACTTTTTGCCACTCGCATCAATTTTAACTGACTTTTATGATACAATTAAAAGTGTAAGCTCAGGATATGCATCAGTGAATTACGAATATGCTGATTATCGTCCGTGTGAATTAGTAAAAATGGACATCTTGGTTGCTGATGATATTGTTGAGCCGCTTAGTGTGCTTGTGTATAAAGATACAGCATACCAAGTAGGGCGAAAAGTAGTTGATGCACTAAAAGATGTATTGCCGCGACAGATGTTTGAGATAAAGATCCAGGCAGCGCTAGGGGGTAAAATAATAGCATCAAACAGAATCCCGCCAATGCGTAAAGACGTGACAGCAAAACTGTATGGCGGTGATGTTACTCGAAAGCGTAAGCTTCTTGAAAAGCAGAAAAAAGGTAAAAAGAAAATGAAAGCCATGGGTGTTGGTAAAGTCGACATACCACAAGAAGCATTTATGAAGGTATTAAAACGTTAATACATGAAGAAAAAGGCAGTAGTAAAATTTGTCTGGGTCATCCTTACGATCATGATCTCTTTTTCAATGATTATGCTCGGATTTGGAGGACTATTTTATTAAAACTTTGGAGGGCGCTCTATGAGTCTTGCATATTTTGCCCAGTTACTTGAAAGTGACGAACATATACAAGGAGTATTTTATCGATCTGGTAAAATGATACTCCCACGTGTTGTTATATTAACCGTTCTGTTGTGGAGCGCGCTTTATTGGTATTTTCCGCTATCAAACCGTTTTGGTGATAGCTTTTTTTGGTTGGTAATACTTCTCATACTCATAGTTGTTGTTTTGTTGGTGAGGTCGGTATTGGAGCTTAGGTATAGCGCGTGGATTGTGACAAGTAAGCGTTTGATTGATGTATCTCAAAAAGGATTTTTGAACTATGACATAAGTGAGGAGTATATCGAGGATTTGTATAAACCTATAGTTTTGTATACGTCAGTGTGGGAGCGAATTGTTGGGTGCGGAACAGTTCGTGTGTATTTGGCGCATGAAAGAGCATTTTTGGAACTTTCAGGTGTAGCACATACAGGTGAGGTGTTGCAGTTTTTGAAGAACTTACTACCTGATCCAGATAAAATAAAACGTAAGATCAAAAAGTTCCAACACGAGATTGGTGAGGAAGAATTTGAGGAGATGCTCGAGGAAATGTCAGAGCAGTAGTCGTCGCGCGTTTTTGTTTCCTCGTGTATACTGTATGTATGAGATCTCGTAGTCACATACCACGAATATTGTTTTCACGTACATTATTTATTGTACTTATCGGTGTTATGCTTGTTTTTTCAGTGTCTCTGCTTCGCGAGGTAAACAGAAAACAAGAAATTAAAAATGAGATTGTTATGCTCGAAGATGAGCTTGTTTCTATGGAAACAGAGAATACTAGACTAGAGCATTTGATAGAGTACTTAAAAACTGACGAGTACGCTGAGCTTGAAGCAAAGAAGAGGCTTGGTCTTAAAAAGGAAGGTGAAAACGTCATACTTGTAACAGAAGCAGAGGCTGCAGTTGTTTCTACGACAAGAGTAGACGAACGAGACAGTTCAAATTGGAGCCTTTGGTGGAAGTACTTTTTTAATAAATAAATGGTAACCCATGCCAGATAAGCCAGAAGAAAAAAATAATACAGATAAATCTCCAGAGAAAGAATCAAAAAAAGACGCAAAAGAAGAAGTTCAAGATCAGGAGATTGTTAAAGATGATGAAATATCCGCAGACAAAGATAAGATAAGAACTGCGGTTCTTAAGGCTATTGAAAAAGTACCAGATCAAAAAGATCCCGTAGTAAAACACACTAAAGAGACTGGCATAAATAAGTATTTTAAAATGCTTATTGATGAAGAAACACCCGAAGAGCAAGATGCAAAATCTATCATCAAGCCTAAAAAGAAAAAGAAGTTGTTTCAAAACAAGATTAAGAAACTTACTGCTGATCTTGTAGAAAAGTCACCCGAAGAATCTGAAGAAAAGAGTAGTCAATCAAAACCAGAAGAAACACAGGATACAAAACAAAAAGAAGAACAGGAACAAATGCCAGAGAAGGCTACGAAGACAAAAAGTAAGGAAAAAATAGATTTTGAAGCTACTCCAGAATCTGATATCAAAGAACAAAAGAAAGAAAAGGAGGCAGTAGAGAAGAGAGTGTTGTTTAATGCACATGATTTACTGCAAAAATCAGTAGAAAAGTTTAAAAATCTAGACACTACGGCATTTTCTTTGTTTGGACTGAATCTTCTGATCACACTCGTTCTTGTGGGCGGTCTTATCTTAGCTCTTGTTGGTTTTGGTGTATATCAGTCATCATTTCTATCACCTAGCACAAAAGGTACAGTAACCAATCTCATTCCATATCCTGCTGGTATTGTAAATGGTAATGTTTTGACTATTGCAACTTTGCGACAAGATGTAGCAGCCTTGAATCGTTACTATGCTGTGCAGTCTGAGGATAATGAATATTTTGACTCTTTGCCTGCTGACGGTGATATTCAGACAATGGTATGGGATCGTTTTGTTTATCAGACGCTTCTTGTAGAGCTTGCAGATGAGCTAAGTTTGGGTGTTAATGAAGATCTTTTAAGTGAGCAACTTGATGCAATTATTGAGGAGTCTGGAAGTTATGAAAATTTTGAAGATCGTATTCAGTATTTATACGGTTGGGATGCAGGTACGTTTACTCAAAAGGTCATTGAGCCTTTTGTTTTGCAGGAGGTTGTAGCAGCAAAGGTATTTAGAGATGAGTCTTTGCGTGATATGCGCAAAACACTTGCTAATGACATTCGCGTAGAGCTTGAAAATGATCCAAGTCAGTTTGAAGCTTTAGCATTTGAATACAGCGAAGATGAAGCGTCTCGTTTATCAAAAGGTGATTTAGGGTTTTTTGCAGAAGGTACATTGTCAGTTGATATAAATAATGTACTAGCGAGTATGGACAGCGGTGACATCAGTGATGTTTTGGAAACAGGTGAGGGATATGAAATTATTCAGCTTGTGCAGCGTCTTGGTGGAGAAACAGGAACCCCACAACTTCATGTGCGAAGGATTTTGATCAGGTATCCTACCCTTGAGCTTTTGATGCAAGAAAAGCAAAAAAACGCGACAGTATATCGTTTTGTGAGGTAATTATATAATTAAATAATTAAATCCACATATGTGGATTTTTGTTATGGAGCCGAAGGCGGGAGTCGAACCCGCGACCTACGCGTTACGAGTGCGTTGCTCTACCAACTGAGCTACTTCGGCAAGTGTAATTTATTTGGTCGTGTGTAGCGTAATTATTTTTTACATAAAAGTCAACGAGTTATCATATATTTATAAACAAGTGAATATAAAAAGTATGATATACTAGTGATAGTACAGATATCCTCATGAAATTATTTACTACACTCAGTATTATATTTGGTTTGGCGCTTTTAAGTATGCCAGCTACACCTGTGCAGGCTTCAAGTTCTGAATTGTTTCCACTGTATGCGGGTTGGTATGAAGTAAATGATGATTTGATGTGGAATGATATAACCATTTTATTTGATGCTTACCAACCAGAAGGACGGCTATCGCTCCAAGAATCGTTTGAAAGTCTAAATGGTGTATCAGATGTAGTAAGTGCAGTATACAAATGGCAATTTATAGACGCTCTCATTGATAACCCTCTTACAGCAACGATACAGTTTGATAGTAGTATTGAAGGTTCTGTTGTGGCGTACATCAATACAGCAGGTACATGGCAGCAAGTTGCAAGCACTCAGACCGATTCATCTGTATCATTTGTTATTCAGAGTTCAAGCGGACAGGTAGTCCTTGCAAAGGGTCAGGAAGCACAGTTTATTGAACTTCCATTTTCAGGAGAGGTTTTACAAAAAGGTTATACAATAGAAACTCCAGCAAAAGATTTGCGTGTTGGTATTATGCCTAACTTAGTGTCTATTGATTTTACAGCAAAGATTAGATCACTTCCTGGGCATTATAGCCGGACATATCTAGATGATGGTATGGCATTTGCATCTGAGGTGTATCATGTTTGGCTTGATAGTGCGGAAGGGTCATTGCCATTTTCACGTAGTTTACCTATTGAGCTTGCTTTTCCTGCAGGAAATGATGAATACAAAGCTATTTATTATTTTGACCCTGGTAGCAATACTTGGAATTTGTCACCTTCAACAACGCGCTACACTAGCACTGAAAATGCCGAAGGGTACGTTCGCACGCTTACGTATCAAAAAGAACTTATTATCGCTGTGGTGACAGATCCTATGATCAAAGAGTGGGGAATGGGTAGCTGGTTTACATCTGATCTTATCCCACGTAACAGACGAGGTTCTGCTAATAACGACTATCCACTCGGTACAGTAGTGCGCGTTACAAATCTAGACAATGAAAAGTATGTTGACACTGAGATTATTTCACGCGGACCTTATGCTGATTTTCGTATTGTAGACCTTGGCTCAGATGTGTTTAAAGAAATAGCATCTCTTGGCGCGGGTGTTATACCTGTCAAAGTAGAGCCTGTAGATAAACTCCCATAAGTTATTTTTCCATGCCGAACATTATTGAACTAAAAGATATATCAAAACATTATCCTCCTGATGTGAAGGCACTTTCTCGTGTGAATCTAAAAGTTGAGCCAGGTGAGTTTGTATCTATAGTTGGTCAGTCTGGTACAGGCAAAACTACTTTGCTTCGTCTGCTTATTGGAGAAGAAAGACCAACCAAGGGTCGCATTATTATTGGTGGGTGGGATATAACTGATATCCGTTCAAATGAGCTACCTTTACTTCGTCGACAGATTGGAGTGGTATTTCAGGACTTTAAACTGCTTCCAAAGAAGACTGTTTTTGAAAATGTTGCCTTTGCTCTAGAGGTAAGTGGTGCAAGTATTAGTAAGATACAAAAGATAGTACCACAAGTGCTTAAGATTGTAGGTTTAGAAAAAAACCACCACAAATTCCCATACCAATTATCTGGTGGTGAGAAACAGCGTGTTGTTATTGCGAGGTCTTTATCACACAAACCAAAGATACTTATTGCAGACGAGCCTACAGGAAACCTTGATTCGCTTAACGCACAAGGAATTGTAACATTGCTTCAGAAGATCAATTCTCTTGGCACAACAGTACTACTAGTCACGCATGACCGTGAAATTGTTAATAGCTTACAAAAAAGAGTTATTGTGCTTGAAAGTGGTAAGATCTCGTCCGATCTCGCTAAAGGTAAATACCGTATATAATTATGTATTTATTATCACTATACAGAATAGGAAAGTTTGCGCTTCAGAATTTTGGTAGAAATATCTGGCTTTCAATCGTGACCATTACTATTATTGTAATGTCTTTGTTTGTGATGACAATGCTTGTTGCGTTGAATGTTGTTGTACAAGATACGATCGGTGGTTTACAAAAGAAAATTGATATAAGCGTTTATTTTAATCCTACAACAACAGCGGCTGATGTTGCTGTGATCAAGGATAATATTACACAGCTTGAGTTTGTTACCAGTGTTGTGCTGGTTACACGTGAAGAAGCACTAGAAAATTTCAAGGCCCGATATGAAGAGAATTCTATAATCTCACGCTCACTTGATGAACTTGAGTCTAATCCTTTGGGTGATATTTTGGTTATTCAAACTGCTACAGTTGATGATTACAAAAAGGTATTGGCAGTACTAAGTCAAGAAGAGCTTCAGCAATATATTCAATCATCGGATTTTTCTGATTTTGACACTATTATTACTAGAATTTCTGAGGTGAGTGAGAAGATAAATCAAATCGGCGGAGTTGTGAGTTTGATATTTATCTTTGTTATGGTACTTGTGGTATTCAACACCATACGTATGGCAATTTATACGCATAAAGAAGAAATTTCTATTATGCGCCTAGTTGGGGCATCTGGTAGATTTATTAGGGCTCCATTCTTGCTTGAGGGGCTTTTGTATGCACTTATTGCTGTACTTATAGTAATTGGTACATTGTTCCCAATTTTGGACGCTGTGCAGCCGTTTGTTGGAAGTTTCTTTGGTGAAGGATCACTTGATTTGTCTTTGTATTTTAGAAATAATTTTTGGCAGGTATTTGGTCTGGAGTTTGTGTTGATTGCTCTTCTTAATATCTTTAGCACAACCCTTGCGCTGCAAAAGTATATTAAAGTCTAGTATTGACTTACGAGTGTATTTCGGGTATACTTTTTTTGCCTAGCTTAGGCATTTTTTTACATATATGATCGTTCGGGTCGTCCGCCCAAGGCGGATAGATCTAATGGTAGGCTAGCCCGCTTCGGGTAGGACTCCAGGAATGTATCGTAAAAATTTATTGCTTGTTCGGAGGTCGTCTAATGGTAGGACTCCAGGTTTTGGTCCTGGCTATCGGGGTTCGAATCCCTGCCTCCGAGCCATTCAAAAACATCTCGCCTTTGGCGGGGTGTTTTTGTTTTGTGAAGTGCTATAATTAGTACATGAAAGTGATAAAATTTTTATTAAGTATATTTATTGTAGCCCTTGGTGTGTTTATGTTTGTGTATGCTGGATATGATGATAGTCCAGGTGGACAACTCATTGGTGTAGTAGTTGTTGGATTGGGGTTGGCTATACTATTCAAATCTATAGGTAAAACAAAATGAACAATAAAGGATTCACTATAATCGAATTGCTTGTCACTATTGGTATTATCGCAGTGTTAGCAACATTGGGGCTTGTTTTATTTGGTTCTTCACAGGTTGAATCAAGGGATACAAAGCGTATTGCTGAAATCTCTCAAATTGGTAGGTTTTTTTCATTTTCATGTTATATGCCAGATGGCGGCGCGGGTGAATATGATTTAGCTGATATATATACTGAGCTTATAACTAAAAATCCTCAAATTGCCAAAACAGTTCCCCGAGTACCTCGTGATCCTGCATCAACAAACGACTCAGTGTCTTTGTACAAGTATATTGTTACTGCAGATGGAAGTAATTGTGCTCTGTATGCAAACCTAGAAGATGCTACAACTGAGGTGACAAATTCAGACATTTCTTTGCCTACTCCAGGTGGTGGTACAGGAGTTTTTCAAGCAGCAACAGACGGTTTTAATGGCACAGATAAGTATTACCAGTATTCAAATTAGGCTTAAATTACGCGCTTTACAGTAGCTAATTAGCGCGATATACTAAGGTACAAGTTAAATACTAATTAACACTATGACTGAAGAACAAACAACACCAGAGAAAACCCCAAGCACTCCAAAAACAGCTCCAAAATCAGGAAAGGGGCCTATTGTGGCTGTAATACTAACGCTTATCATTGTTGCAGCAATTGCAGGATGGGCGTATATGAATCAAACAGATGATGGTGGAACAAAAAAAGTAGAGGATTTAGTAAATACTCAACCCACTGAAGGGGCAGTGACAGTAGCAACAGTTAATGGGGAGGCTATTTATGACTATCAACTAGCAAGCCGCACACAGCAGGTTATTTCTAGTAATGTAGCTGCTGGTGTACCACTTGATGAACAACTTCAACAGCAATCTCAACAAATTGCACTTACACAAATTGTAAATGAAACTTTGTTGTTACAAGCAGCGGCTACAACTGGTATGCAGGTAAGTAGTGATCTTGTAGAGGAAAAATATCAAGAGTTGGTAGATAATTTTGATTCTGAAGAAGAGTTTCAAGATTTACTCACCCAGCAAGGCATTACCCCTGATGATGTAAAGAGTGACATTACCAGACAACTCTTGATCGAAGAATACATAGACACACAGTTCGTTTATGAAGATATCGAAGTTACTGAGGAAGAGATTGAAGAGCGATATGAACTTGTAACTGATGGAGCTGAGGATGCCCCAGCCCTAGAAGAAGTGGCAGAAGAAATTGAAACGCAAATTCGTCAGGAAAAGGCTGATGAGCTACTACTACAAGTTATAAACGATTTAGCGACAGACGCAACTGTAGAAGTCGCTCAGTAATCAATTATGGGACGCTATCAAAGTGTCATTGTTATAACAGCCTTTGTTATACTCATAGGCCTTGGTGGGTATTTCTTTTTTGCTACTTTTTTGCGTGATGATTCAGAGTCGGTTGAGCAGGCACGTCAAGGTCTTACTAAAATAGAAACTATACTTGAGTCAGAAGAGGCTGAAAAGCAATCTCAGACTGATGATAAAGAAAAGCCAAACAGTTTGTTTGGCTTTTTTAAAAATTTATATAGCAATGATGTTAATGAGCAAAAAAGTACAGATTTGGCAGTTGAAACAAAAGTTGATAGTGAAAATTTAGATGAACAAACAAATTCGCATTCTAATACTACATCAGGAAGTAGCAACAACTCAGAAGCTGGAGTTACGGTGTCGGCAGATATAGATACAGATAATGACGGTCTTACTGATGCTGAAGAGCTTGCTCTTGGCACAAATCCTTTTGATCGAGATAGTGATAATGACGGGTATTCAGATGGGCAAGAGGTAGCTAACAACTATGATCCATTATCACCTCCAGATACTACAGACACGTCAGATGCAGATACTTCAGATATTCAGGATTCTGAAACCAATCAAACTCAAGACCAAGATGACGGTAGTGATGGATCTGGAGACAGTGATACCCAATCAAGCGATAGCGATCAGTCAGATGGTGAGGGTGGGGATGAAGAAGGTGATGATGGTGATCAAGGGAGTGGTGGTGACACTGATCCTGAGACAACACCTGATCAAGAGCTTATCACATCATCAGTTGCAGATTATTTTGGGTTTGAGGTTAGTGAGGTCGATGTATCTATAATTGAATATCAAGGCACAGCTGTAGTTGTAAATACATTTGTTATACCAAATAATCAAACTAGTAATGTTATACTAGAAAGTGATGGAGGTTCATGGAGTGTTATTGCAGATGAAGATTCGCAAGGGTTTGAATGCTCTATGGTAGATGGATATGGTTTTAGTGTGCCTGCCATACCGACCTGCCTTGAGAATGGTGAGTTTATAGCGCGGTAGGTGTGCATAACTAATTTGAGTGTCAATCCCTTTTGTCCACAACATGAAAAAACTTTATCAAAAAACCTCGCTAATATTAGCGAGGTTTTTATATTCTTGAACACTTCAATTGGACAAGAATTGTCTCAATCGAGTAAAGGAGGTAAAAGTTGCTTTTTTCTAGAAATCATTCCATCAAGTGTTGCTTGATTATCTGCAACTGATACAGAGTATGCGCTCTCGGCAAGTTTTTGTGAGCTATCTGTAGCTACAAGTAATGTTGACTCTTCATTAAGAATATCAACTATATACATAAAAATTTCATCTAGTCTATCTGCTCCCATGACCTCTTTCATAGTAGTAAGTAGTTCATCTTTTCGATCAAGCGCATTTTGCGGTAGTGTTGTTTCTAATACAGACAATCGAGCCTTTTTCCCGTCTCTGATATCAAAGACTTTACTGTCCATACGAATAATATCCTCTGCACTCATATCCGAGATATCTG
>JBMYTV010000002.1:9111-16650 GCA_049604715.1 Patescibacteria group bacterium | reverse complement strand
GCATGCTCCTGCAAGTTGATCCCAGCAATTTCAGCTAGCTCTTCTGCAATTACTTTATCTTCGTTTGTTGTGGTGGGTGAGCGAAAAGCAAGTGTATCTGACAAAATTGCTGAGCACAAAATACCAGCAATGCCTTTAGGCATATCGTGTAGCTCAGGATTGAAGATGGTATAGATAAGCGAAGCCGTTGCTGCCATTGGACGCATAGTTATGCTTAGGGGTGTCTGAGTAGTAATACCCCCTGTTAGCTTGTGATGGTCTATAATCTCAACTATTGTTGCGTTTGCAAGGTTTCCAGGCAGCTCCTCCGGGTTGTTGGTATCAACAATAATAACACGGTCGTCATCTGATACATCTTCAAGTACTGGTGGGACATCTACATTAAAAGTAGATAGCACATATTCTGTTTCTTTGTTTAGCTCTCCTAGGATGTAGCTCTCAGCTGGTGTTTTTTGTATTTCATTTAAATACCAAGCATATACAATGGCTGAAACAACAGTGTCAGTATCAGGTGTCGTATGCCCAAAAACTTTAATAGGATTCATAAGTGTATTTATTAACTACTTTTAGACTACTATACTACACCTGTCTGGGCAATACGGCAAAGAGGCTGTATACTTGAGATAGAGAATACTCTACATGTTTAAAACACTTTTGCTACTTATCATTATTATTGGCGTATTGTGGTATTTTGATTACCATACTTTTTGGTCACGTATAAAAATTGGCAAACAATTAGCAGAAAGCTCAGAGCCGGCTAGTTTTATTGTCGCTAATCCATCGAAAAGTATGCTTATTATAGGCGATAGTACTGGTGTTGGGACTGGGGCTTCATCACCTGAGACAACTTTAGCCGGTTTGCTGCATAGGGATTATCCAAAGCTGAATATTGATAATAAATCAGATGATGGCTTAAAGATAAATGAAGTGCGGGGCGTATTAGATAGTGTTAATGATGATTATGACATTATTCTTATACATGCTGGGGGAAATGACATAGTATACTTCTCACCACTTCAGTCTATTCAACACCATATGACTGAGTTAGTACGCGAGGCTAATTTCAAAAGCAAAGAGGTTATAGTTATAACATCAGGAAATGTTGGTTTTGCTCCAATATGGCCATATCCATTAAACAAATTATATGACACTCGTTCACAAAAAGTCCTTCCACTTATACAAGAAAATGTAGAACGTGAGGGTGGTACATTTGTATCATTGCTTACAACTCGTGAAAACGATCCATTTAAGGATGCTTTGGATACATACTATGCTGAAGATGGGCTGCATCTAAGTAGTGAGGGGTATGTAGTGTGGTATGAGAGTTTGCTTGATACATTATCTAAAAACAATATTTCACTCGATTAGAACATGTACAAACAGGTTGTATCAGAATTGAAAAGCTCTAGTTCACCAAAACGAGCGCAACAAGCGCAGAGATTCTTTAAAACAGGCAAAGGTGAGTATGGTGAGGGCGATGTTTTTATAGGACTGACTATGCCTGAGCAACGTAAAATTGCCAAGGCATATTTTAAGCAAATTTCATTTGTAGATATTGAAAAGCTTCTGCAAAGTAAAATTCATGAATATCGTATGGTGGGACTGGTCATGCTAGTGTATAAATTCCAAAAAGTAGATGAAAAGGGTCAAAAAAAGATTTATGATTTCTATATAAAAAATATAAAAGCTGCCAATAACTGGGATTTAGTTGATGTTACCGTCCAGCATGTAATAGGCGCGTACTTGCAAACAAAAAAGGAAAGAAAAATACTATACAAATACGCTAAAAGTAAAAACTTATGGAAGCAGCGAGTTGCGATAATTGCGTCTGGTGCATTTATTAAAAATAATGATTTCAAAGACACACTTGCGATAAGTACTATGCTCCTAAATCACGAACATGATCTTATTCATAAAGCTGTTGGATGGATGCTTAGAGAGATTGGGAAGCAAGATAGGCGAGTGCTTGAAGGTTTTTTAGCCCAGCACTATAAAACAATGCCTCGAACAATGCTTAGGTATGCAATAGAAAAATTTCCAGAAACAAAACGTAAGAAATACTTACACGGTACTATATGAACTTTGTTAAATTTATTTCCCACAATTCTTGGATAGTCATTTTTGTAGCTTTGGTTACTGGTTTTGTATATCCTGAAGCTGGGCTTTGGGTTGCGCCTGCTGTGGTTTATTTGCTTATGATACTAATTCTCCTGAGTACGCTTGATGTTAAATATAGAGATATACTGAAGCAGCTGCACAAAGTAAGAATAATATTGACAGCCCTAATTGTTATCCACATAGCGTTACCATTGCTGGTTTTACTCTTTAAACCACTGGTTTCTGATGATATATTTTTAGGACTTATTATAGCCGCAGCTATTCCATCTGGTTTGAGTGTGATCTTTTTTGCAAAGCTGTTTAAAGGATTGCCAAGTGAAGCACTGGTGATTACAATGCTATCCAATATGCTCAGTCCATTTATTGTCCCAACTGTTGTATATGTATTGGCACGTGAGATTGTTAGTATAGATATTTTAGGAATGATGTGGACTATAGTTAAAATTGTTTTTATACCGCTTATTGTGGCGCGACTTATAAGGCCAACCGCGATTGCGAAATCAATAAGAAATTATTCTACCCCAGCATCACTTGTGCTTTTGTTTTTGATAATCATCGGCCTTATTGCTCCGTTAAAGAGTACAATTCTGTCTGACCCTACTCAAAGTATATTGGTTAGCGGAATAGTGTTGGTATTGATAGTTTTTGCTACTGTTGTTGGTTTTATGTTTGGAAAGGGAAGGCAAGAAAAAAGAACATTGCTTATTACATGTTCTTATAAAAACTACACACTCGCCACAGTCACTGCGCTTACGCTATTTGGACCACTTGTTGCGCTCCCATCAATACTGTACACAATTATGAACAATCTCATACTCCTTCCAGTTCAGTTGTTCTTTAAGCACCGCTCGAAACGGTCTTAGCAAGTGCATGCATACTTGGTATGTACGCTTTTTTCTTTTTTACTGATTCACCCCAGCCAGAACCCCCGACAATAAACCGGGTGTTTGTTTTTTTGCAGTAATTATCTAGTCGAGTGTAAAAGGTTGCGCCTGTATCTTGTGAGTACGTTTTTGAAATGGCTATATATTCTGCATTGCAACTTTTTTGAGCCTTTTTTATTTCATTCAGTGGTACATTGATACCAAGTACACATGTATCATACCCTTTAGTTTTTAGTATCAAACCAACCATAAGGAGAGGTATCTCGTGATGGTCATGTGGAGCGCAGGCTAGTAGCGCTCTTTTTTTCTTGATCTTTTTTTGCTTTGGTATATACCGATCTAGGCTATGTAAGTGCTGTCGCATAACAAAACTCATACGATGCTCCTCATATATAGAAAGTTTGCCATTTTGCCATTCACGTCCTATTTCTTGCAGTGTGGGGGTTATTAGCTCATCCAAAATAGTAGGAAGATCTGTACCAAGTAAAAATGATTGTTCGATAACTTTCAGGGCTTCATCCGGTAAGTCATTTCGCAAATACACAAAATATTCTTTCCACTGAATGTTTTGGTTTTTTCTATTAGTACTTAGTTTTTGCAAGATATATGATTGGCTGTCGTATTTTGGATACTTTTTTATAAAAGCATTAAGTTGTTCTTGTGTTATACGACGGTGTCCGCCAGGTGTTTTTATTGATTCAAGCATACCTCGATCAACCCAACGTTTTATAGTTGAGACATTTACCTTAAAAAGGGAGGCAAGTTGTGGTGGTGTAAAATGCACGTTTTGCATGTTTTAAATATATCATATATATTTTTTTATGCAAGCTTTGATAGTATTAAAACTTTGTCTATGCGCTACATACTTATGACATTGGCTGTACTCATAGGCGCGACAACATATCTCGTTGGTGCTGTAGTATCAGCTTAATTTTTTTAGGTACAGTAAATCCGCTTAATAGAATAACCTGCTTTTTTAAACTATATACAATCGACAAGCACGTACAGCGATTATGATATAGTCACTGTACGTTTACTGTCAGACTATTTATAATAAGTACATGAATGCACTAGACTTTATAAAACTTATTAAACAAATATACGGCTCTGAAAAGCCAGACCTGGGTTTTATCCAAGATTTAGGCTTGCTTGCTATTAAGATTGGCCAGGTACATGCTTTGCGAATTGATTTGCTAGACGAAAAAACATGTCAGGAATTATCTAAGCTATACCGTAAGACTCAAAGTGTCCCAGGGGAGAATCTAGATGCCCTTATTGAGAGTTATGTGGGATCAGACTACTTAAGTAAGTTTAGATTTTTTGATAAAAAACCATTTGCTTCTGCATCTATAGGGCAAGTGCACAAGGCGAAATTACCAGATGGCAGAGATGTTGCAGTAAAAGTTATAAAAGAAAATTTTACCAAAGATTTTGAAAAAGATGTTGCATCTGTTATTCGTTTGTTTAAATTTGCGATGTTATTTTATCCAAAGCTTCGTGGAGTTGCTAATCCTGTTGCGCTGCTTAGAGGAATCCGCAAGACAACAGTAGCTGAGCTAAATTTACAAAACGAAGTAGCAGGTCATGTGCAGCTTGATCGCATATATCAAGAGCATAAAAATAAATTTAGTCTTGATAAGTTAGCATTTGTTGGTTTGCACGAAGACCTTTCAAATGAACACATCCTGGTATCTGATTTGCTTACCGGACCAACAGTAGATGAGCTTCTTGAGAAAGGTGAGTTTACATACGAACAAATGCTTGATTTGTTCCACTTGCAAGGATTTTTTATGTTTGTAATAGGCACGTTTCATGGAGATATTCATCCAGGAAATATTGTATATCAAGATGATAAGTTTTATTTTCTCGATACAGGATACATAGGTAGTGTTGGTGAGAACCTGCGCCGTAATTTATTTAGATTTTTTGAGCATTTGAGTCAGTATCAATATGAGCAATGCGCATTTTACTTGAACCAAATGGCAGACACACAAATTAGTGGAGATAGGTATAAAACATATGAGAAGAAGTTTATTACTTTATATTCAGATTTTGACAATGCCACTGTCAGTGATATCAGCCTCACCAAACGTATGATGCAAACTATTAAATTGGGAGTAAAAAGTGGTATGATGTTTGAGGAGGGGATGTTTGATATCATTAAAAGTTTGATGTATATGGATGGTATGGTACTGCGGTGCAATCCAGATGCTGTGCTTATGAGAGATATGAGGCAATACATCGACGAGTTTAAGCAATATGTATAAATTGTATGGCTAAAAAAATAGTAATAGTAGGCGCTGGTCCGGGGGGATTAACAGCGGGAATGATACTTGCTCATCGTGGTTTTGATGTACATATATATGAAAAGGCAGATCGCGTAGGTGGGCGCAATGCGGAGCTTAGGGTAGGGGATCACGCGTTTGATACTGGCCCTACTTTTTTGATGATGAAATTCTTACTCGATGATATTTTTACAGAGGTTGGAAGAAATTCAGGGGATTATATGAAGTTTACTATTCTCGATCCAATGTACAGACTTCACTTTAATGACAAGATTCTTGATATAACTCAGGATCGTGAAAAAATGAAAGCACAGATTGCCCAGCACTTTCCTGGTAATGAAGAAGGGTATGATCGGTTCATGAAAAAAGAGCAAAAACGTTTTAAGCACATAGTTGCGTGTCTTGAAAAAGATTACTCGAGTATTGGTGATTTTTTTAGTCCAATATTCTTGCGAGCTATACCGCACATTCCATTTGGTAAGTCGCTGATTGAATATTTAGGTAATTATTTTGAACCAGAAGAACTAAGGACAGCTTTCACATTTCAAGCCAAGTATTTGGGTATGTCACCTTGGAACTGCCCAGCATTTTTTGTAATTATGCCATTTATTGAGCATAAGTTTGGTATTTATCATGTTGAGGGTGGGTTGTCACGCATCTCTGATGTTATGTCAGATATTATTGATGAAGAAGGTGGTAAAATTCATCTAAATACGGGAGTCAAACAAGTATTACTCAAAGGCAAAAAAGCTATAGGTATAGAGCTAGAAAATGGTGACAAAGTTCTAGCTGATGAAGTAGTTATGAATGCTGATTTCGCTTATGCCATGAATAGTCTAATACCAAAAGGCATTCTAAAGAAATACAGTCCTGAAAAGCTTGCAAAGCGTGACTACTCATGCTCAACATTTATGTTATACATTGGCTTAGATAAGGTATATGAAGATATTCCACATCACAATATTATTTTTGCTAGTGACTACAAAGAGAATCTTAAAGACATTTCAGAACGGCGCGTTTTAAGTGATGACACTTCTATTTATGTTAGAAATTCAGTAGTTACTGATGCCACTACCTCTCCTGCAGGAAAGTCGGGCTTTTATGTGCTTGTTCCTGTAAGCAACAACAAGGCAGGTATTGATTGGGCTGCAGAAAAGATAAGGTATAGAAATAATGTTATTTCAATTATAGCTAAACGTCTGGGAATTGAAGATTTTGAAGACCACATTGAGGCTGAAACAATAATCACGCCAGATGACTGGGAAGGTAATAATGTTTATTTGGGTGCTGTGTTTAACCTCGCACACACACTCAATCAAATGTTGTATTTCCGCCCACATAATAAGTTTGAAGAGCTTGATAATATGTATCTCGTTGGTGGTGGTACACACCCAGGATCGGGCTTGCCAACAATATATGAGTCAGGCCGGATAAGTGCCAACATGATTTCAAAAGTGTATGGTATTGAGTACCACAAACCCACGCCTGATGCGCACCAAGATAAATTGTAAACCAAATTTATGGATTCTATCTCACCACAAAAAAAATGTAGTCTTTGGATAAAAATTGTTTTTACGATCTCGTTACTCTTTAATATTGTTGTTATCGGATTTTTGGGATTTGCATATTATGAGTATCGTCAATTTCGTGTATTATATGAGCCATCTGAAGTTTCTGATATAACTCAGCCAAGAGGTGATCAGGACTCACTTTTAAATACAGAGCAGGAGGCAATGCTTGAATCAGTGGGTATTGACCCGGCTTTAATACCAACTACTATTACACCTGAGCTTGAGAACTGCCTTAGGGATGCTGTAGGAGAAGAACGTTCAGCTGCAATAGAGGCCGGGGCACAGCCCACTACGGCTGAGCTTTTGCAGGCTGCTCAATGCTTATGAGTTTTTGACTTCATAACCCCTGCTTTAGGTAGGGGTTTTTTTATTTACTGGGATATGCTAGGTTAAGGCGTAATTCGAACATGTAAAACTTAGACACAGAGGGGTATTATGGAATCAACATTGTTTTGGTCGACTGCTGCGTTGTTTATTTCACTTATCAGCTCGTATTTTACCTGGCTCCAGGGTAGGGACATATGGGAGTATAAGACAAGCGAAGGGGTCTCGTCTATATGGATGATATATTTTTCAAAAAAGATAATTATGATTATATAATTTATCAGGGTCATCACGGTAACTTAAATTTATATTATTCTGATTTAGTTTTTGCGGGTGTTACACCTTATCAAAAATCGG
>JBMYTV010000002.1:0-9101 GCA_049604715.1 Patescibacteria group bacterium | reverse complement strand
TATTTTCTTGGGAACTTGGTGTATGGTTTTCATATTTCCGACCCGCCAATAATCATTAACGGTATTATTCGCACCTTGGTTTATGGATACGCGGCCGTTGGTATATACAACTATGGAGTTTATGGGACTAAAGAGCGGGTGGTATTGGGAATGACTGTGGTAGGGGTTATTTTATTGGCTTTATTGCCCGAAAAAGGATACATGATAGTAGCGCTCAGCATTGGTAGTGTACTGGCTGTTTCCTCGCAGCCTATGTTGCTGTTTAAAAAAAAGAAACGCGGAGTGTTGCGCTTAGATGTATTGGTAGTTTTTTCCGTTTCCACAGTATTTTGGTTGATATATACGTATATCATTGAAGACCCATTTTTGTTCTCTATTATGTGTGCGTTTTCAGTGCTTTTAATAGTTACCTTTATCCTTTATGCCCGAGCTGAACCAAGCGCAAAAAGTGCTTAATGATTATCTCTAAGCATATCTATAAACCGTCAAATATGGCGGTTTTTCATTTTTTGTTAAAAAAAGTTATACTAACCACATGAATGTACAAGAATTTAAAAATAAACTTACACCTGAACAACAAAAAGTGTTGATTGACAAAGATACTGAAGCTCCGTTCACTGGTGCGTATGTCAACAATAAAAGTGATGGTATGTACATGTGTGCGGCGTGTGGTAATGAGCTTTTTTCATCTGATACCAAGTTTGATTCTGGTACTGGCTGGCCATCATTTTCAGATTTAGCACACTCAGAAGCAGTAACATTACATGAGGATACTTCACACGGTATGGTGCGCACTGAAGTAGTGTGTGCCAAGTGTGGCGGTCATTTGGGGCATGTATTTGATGACGGACCAACACCAACATGCAAACGCTACTGTATTAACTCAGCCTCACTTAATTTCTCACCAGAAAATGATTAAGACAATAGTAACTGATGTTAATGGGGTTTTGCTTCCTTTTAATGAACGCACTGTGCGTGATTCAGTTATAGCATCACTAAAACACGCGAGATCTAACGGGGTTAAAGTAGCTCTTTGTACCTCTAATCCTGTCTCTTTTGTTAAAGAAATAGTAGAGCGTGCGGGATTGTCTGGTCTTCATATTATTCACGGTGGCAGATATGTATATGATACTGAGACTGAAGAGGTTATTGAAATGACAGCAGGGTCATTAAAGAAAGATGCTGCTAAGTGGTTGCTTGACACACTAAATAATTATCCACACGAGGTGCTTGGCGTAGGTGATATGCCTATAGATCTTGGATTTATGGGTCTTTGTGGTGAAGTAGCAACGATGCACGGTGCTCACAGCGAGGTTATTGATTTTGTAAAAGAAAGAGATGGTTTTATGGCGCCTTCTGTTGAAGAAGATGGGTTTGTTAAAATAATAGAAAACTATTTTTCTTAATCTTTAACATTTTTTATGATTATTCCATATACAACAAGTTCATTTCCACTGTGGTGGCTAGAAACACCCTTTGGTGAAATGATATTTATTATGTTTTTTATAACATGGGGCCTTATAATAGTGAATCTATTTTTAATGGCTCTTGCGTTATCTCATTACATATTTAAAAAAAGACGCCATTATAGACGCCGCAAAATAGATAGAGATTAGCTGTGGATAACTTAGGGTTGCACATTTTTAAATATTTGCTATCATAGCTACAAGAGTACAGGAAGAAGCAGAGAGATAGAGTTGAAGAAACAGAAGGTGAGGCAATATATACAAATGAAATATCGTTTCTATATACTACCTCATCTTCAAAAAACATTTTCTTCAACAACATATATCAAAAATCATATATCTCATCTATCTCTCAACCATCAACTCCAACGCTTCTATAATTAACCTGTACTCTTTTCCTATCCTACTTTTCTCAAAGTAGTTTTTTTGTGCCCAAAATATAGTAAGATGTGATATACTACACCCATATTAGCAGCTACTCGTATGATTAAATATTACAAAAATACTCGGCAACAACCGAAGCTTAAGCAAATTCCATCATATGCACAATATGCTTGGATACACGTACAAAACCCATCAGAAAAAGAAGTACAAGAGCTTAGTAAGCTACTTCATATAACTGATGAGGTGTTGTATGATGCTCTTGATGAGCACGAGCTTCCTCGTTTGAAATATTACGGTTCTAACCTTGTTTTGATCGTAAGGGTGCCGCATAGCAATAATGGAAACATAAGCACATTGCCACTGACCATTATTTTGAATGACAAGGCTATTACTACTATTAGCACCAAGAAACTTGATTTGTTTGAGTCAATCATCAAACACAAAATACCGGTCATCACAACACAGCAGTCTCAATTTTTAATACAAGTCGGCCTTCGTATAGTAGAAGACTATCAAAAAGAAATTGCAGTCATTAACAAGCGAGTACAACGAGAAAAGAAAAAGTTCGTCACTGCAACTCAGCAGGAAGTATTACGTATGGTGAGTACAGAGGAGATACTAAACGACTATATAGCAGCACTTAGCCCCACAATCCATGTGTTCAAAAAGTTACTACATGGGAATTATATAGATATATATGATGAGGATAAGGTTTTGATTGATGACCTTCTGATTGACGGTGAGCAGGTACAACAAACAAGTACAACCAACCTAAAAACAATTCGTAATATCCGAGATGGATACACTACTGTGCTTTCGATAAAACAAAACCAAATCTTAAAACTGTTGACCTATATTACAGCAATTTTTACACTACCAATGGTTATTGCTAGTGTGTACGGTATGAATGTATCGTTGCCACTTCAAAACAATCCATTTGCGTTTATGATTATCTTGAGTATAACTGTGCTGAGCATGATTGGTGCAGTTATAGTTTTTACTTTTATGCGTAAACGACTTTAATAAACTTTATATGTTAGAATCACTTATAATTACCTTGCAAGGTATTTCATTTGGTCTCAACACAGCGTATGATTATGCACTTGCGATTGTTGTGTTTATAGGACTTCTTATTGCACTTAAGTTTTTTGAGTTTATAGTTATTGTTCGCTTACGGCAACTTGCCAAACGTACTAAGACCGACTTTGATGACGTGCTAATTAACATTATTCATGGAGTTCGTCCACCATTGTATCTATTGTTGTCATTATTTGTAGCTATACAGTTTATTACATTGCCTGATTTGGGTCAGCAAGTAGTAAAGATATTCTTTTATATCGCGGTTGTTTACGAGGTAATACAAGCTATTGATAAATTACTGGGCTATGGTCTTCATGTATACATGACGAGATCAGCAGGGTCAGATGATGCAAAGCAAGCTGAGAGCATGATTCGTGTACTACAAATTATTGCCAAAGTTGTGTTGTGGGTAATTGGGCTGCTGTTTATTTTGCATAACCTAGGCGTTAACGTCACTTCTCTTGTAGCAAGTCTAGGTATTGGCGGACTGGCTGTTGCTCTAGCCCTGCAGAGTGTGCTTAGTGATTTGATTAGTTCTATTTCTATTTACATGGACAAGCCCTTTGAAGTGGGTGATTTTGTTGTTATTGGCACTGATTCTGGTACTGTCAAAAAGATTGGTATCAAAACAACACGCATTAAGACACTACGCGGGGAAGAACTTGTAGTCTCAAATAAGGAACTTACCAGTGTGCGGGTACAAAACTTTAAAAAACTCCAAAAAAGACGAGAGGTATTCACATTTGGTGTTACCTATGAAACACCTCAAGAAAAACTTGAAAAAATACCTAAAATAGTCCAAAGTAGTATAGAAGCTCAGGATTTGGCTGAATTTGATCGATGTCACTTTGATCTTTATGCTGATTCTAGCTTACAATTTGAGGCAGTATATCACATTCCTACCTCAGACTATGCAGAGTATATGGATGTAAAACAAGCCATCCATTTGGCTGTTTTCAAGGCCTTTGCTGAGGAAAAGATAGAATTTGCATACCCAACCCAGACTCTCTACGTCAATAAGTAAACAATGAGTACACCAACACCGATTCAGACTACACGGCCGTCAGAGATTAAACTTGATCCAAATTACCGGTCGCGCTTTTTGCGCCTTACTGAGGCACAGCAATACCGGCTCCTAGAAATGGTGCCTGGTTTTTTGGTGTGGGCGACTTTTATTATTGCCATTGTTTTGTCTATCGTAAAACCCATTTGGGCTATTTACTTCATTATTGTGTTTGATTTGCTCTGGCTTATTAGGATCGTGTACTTACTCATTCACATGATCTACTCATGGTTTGTATTGCATAAGCATATTAAAATAGACTGGTACGAAAAGTTAAAAACAGAAAAACCAAATTACAAAGATTATTACCATCTAGTTGTGTATCCGACAGCAGGCGAGCCACTAGAGGTAATTGACAAAACTTTTAAAGGTTTAGCTGAGTCAGAATTTGATATGAAACAGGTTATTGTTGTGCTGGCTGGGGAGGAGCGTTTTGAGGAGCAATTTATGCCTATCGCAAACACTATAAAGGAGCGGTATGGGCACATGTTTCATACAATTTTTATAACTGTTCATCCTGCGAATGTAGAAGGTGAGCTTGCGGGAAAAAGCGCAAATACTCACTATGCAGGCAAGAAGGTAAAAGAATATATTGACGAGATTGGACTTGATTATGACAAAGTTATTGTCTCATCTTTTGATTGTGACACTATTATGCACAGGAAGTACTTATCTGTACTGACTTATAAATACATATCGCATCCTCGTCCAACACGTTCTAGTTACCAACCAGTGGCAATTTTTAACAACAACATCTGGGAAAGTAGTTTGTTTATCAGAACGTTTGTGAATAGCACAACTTTTTGGTTGCTAACTGACTTGGCGCGACCTGAGCGGTTATTTACTTTTTCATCTCATTCAATGAGTTTTAAGGCACTTGTTGATGTGAATTTTTGGCAAAAGGATATAGTATCAGAAGACTCGAGAATATTTTTGCAATGCTTTTGTCATTATGATGGCGATTATGAAGTAACACCTCTGCATGTGCCTGTTTATATGAATACAGTATGGGCTGGTAAATTCTGGCCTGCTATGAAAGCGCAGTATAAACAAATTCAACGTTGGGCATGGGGTGTTGAGAATTTTCCATATCAGGCTTGGTATTATTTGAAAGTAAAAAATTTACCTTTTAAAAAAGGACTCCATTATTTATGGAATCAACTAGAGGGTGTGTATTCTTGGGCTACTGCGCCAATTTTGATTTTGATTATGGGACGTTTGCCGCTTCTTGTGGTTGATGATCAGGAAAAGGCAAGTGTGATTGCACAAAATGCGCCTTTTGTACTTGAGAATTTGATGTCAATTGCTATGTTTGGCTTGTTCCTGAATGCTGTACTTTCAACATTACTTATGCCAGAGAGGCCAAAAGATGTAAGTCGTTGGAGATGGCTCATTATCCCTATTCAGTGGGTTGTATGGCCTGTTATGATGATTATTTTTGGATCAATCCCTGCTACTGATGCATTGACACGTATGATGGTAGGAAAGTACCTTGGTTTTTTTGTGGCACCAAAAGCTTCAGGTCAGGCGCGACATGCATCAAATAACTAGCTAGGAAGAATGCTTCCTATGAAGTCTTGATGGCCTTTTATAAATGCACTAGGTGCATTTTTTTGTTTGTTTTGCAGCTGCATTTCGTCAATAACTAGTGCTCCATTACTTGTAGCTATACACACATCGTTTTGGTATATAAAAACAGTTCCAGGAGACTCTACAGGATTAACTTCTGCGATGTGTGCTTTATGAATAACACATTGCAGTCCTTTCCACTTTGTATATGCCCCTGGCCAACCAGTATATGCGCGAATATGCCGGTCTATGTTTTCTGCACCTTTAGTCCAATCTATTTCGCCATCTTGCTTTTTTATTTTTTTTGTAAAAGTAGCTTTTTCATGATCTTGATCTTGTGAAACAAGCGTACCGTCAACAAGTCCGTCAATAGCTTGTAATAGTAGCAAAGCACCTTTTTTGGCTAGTACATTATGTATAGTTTTTACTGTATCATGAGGTTCAATTTGTATACTTTCTTGTAACAAAATTGGACCACTATCAAGTCCTGAATCAAGTAACATAATGCTTACCCCAGTTTTTTTATCACCGGCAAGAATAGGTCCTTGCAATGGACTTGCACCTCTGTATTTTGGTAACAAAGATGGGTGGATGTTAAGAACACCCATGGGGAATATATCTAAAAGTTCCTGAGGAAGAAGTGCGCCATACGCAACAACTACACCAAGTGGGCAATTGTATGATTTAATCTTCTCTAAAACATCAGGTGTTATTTTAGATGATTTTATGACAGGTATATTCTTTTTTTGAGCAACATGCGCAACTGGGGTTGGGGTGATGTGCTTGCCGCGTCCTTTTGGCTTATCTGGTTGTGTTACAACTGCAGCAACTTCGTATTGTGAGTCCAATAAAGCATTGAAAGATGGTAGCGCAAATTCAGGCGACCCAAAAAAGATTATAGATAATGATTTTTCTAACATGAATTATAAATATGTGTAAGGATAGGGAACTGAGATAAGGGGCTTTTTGCCTTGCTCCCATTCATCTAGACGTGCCTGGGCGTCATTATCAAGTGGACGCTCCAGCTTTGAGGTAAAGAGAATACCATCAAGGTGATCAAGTTCATGTTGTATAACACGTGATAAAAATGGGTGCGCTTTGAGTGTTTTTTTGTTACCATGTTCATCTAGGTATTCTACAGTGACTTTCCGCTTACGTTTAACTGCTCCATATATACCAGGAAGAGACAAGCAACCTTCTTCTGCGACTGTAGTAAGTTTAGAGGAGGAAATAATTTTTGGATTAACTAGAACATGAAAACCCGATCCATCGGCAGCATCAATAACAGTCATACGTATAGCCTCGCCAATTTGAGGCGCAGCAATACCAACACCATTTGCTCTAGTCATAAGTTCTCGCATATTTTGAGCCAATATAGCAATATCACCTGAGTCAATTTCGTCCATGGTAATTTCACGTGCTTTTTTAGTCAGCACGCTACTCGGGTATAAAACTACTTTATCTGGTGTTGTATTCATATGCTTGATTATATACAAGAGTTAGCTATCTTACAATTTTTCAGGGTCACGGTCAATGAGCCATTCATCAGGAACAAAAGGCAAAATATTCTTAATATCAGCAATTTGAGATCGAACAAGTAACATATAATAATACTTGGAATGTTCGTGAAATGGCCTGTTTTTTTGAGGAGGGAAAATATCGTGTTTAGTAAATCTTTTTTGTGTTAAAAGCGCATGTAAGCGTTTTGTTTCTTTTTCAGCATATGCTTTATTGGTATCGCTGTATATAAGCTTTGTTAGTTTGCTATATGGGGGATATTTATATTGCCTACGTGCTTTCATTTCTTGTTTCCAGAACTTTTCATATGATGAGGTAATTATTTGCCAGTGACTGTCTTCAGTGTGTGATGTATGAATAAGTAATGTGCTTGCTTCAGATAGTTGATAACGCAATGTTTGGACCTTTTGATACAACCTTTCCATACTACGAAAGTCTGTATGCATAAGTTCAGTGTCACCATCAAGCATAATAAACAAGTCAAACATGTGAAGTGCAAGTTTATGAAGTCCGTAGTCTGTTGTGATTACAACGTTTTTGTTTTTATAATCTATTGCTTGTGTTGTTTCATCATCGCGATCAAGGCGAGTAATGGTGTGCTTTAGGGTTAAATTTTTAAATTGTGATTCAATATTTTGTGTGCCAATACCAATACCTTTGAGTAGGGTGCTGCTGCAGTTGTTACAAGTGGATGGTATTGGGTATTGTTTTGAGCATTCATGGCATTTCAAGTAGCCCTTTTGGGTGTGGAGCGTGAGAACTGTCCCATCATCATTGCAGCGTATAGTAGACGCACAGTCACTGCATTGCATAGCAGTTGAGCTACCCTTACGGTTGAGGTATATGCATATATTATTAGCAACTTGTATACTTTGCTGGATTTGTTCAGGTAGGCCATGTTTGAGTGATCCTTGTTTTGTAAAAAACGCAAGTTTTGATTTTGGGTCATCTTGTTTTAGTGCTTGTTTTAGTTTTTGTAGCCGTGTATAGTGCTCAATTTTTGGTGCAAAACCTGTATATAGTACATTTATGTTTTTTTCGTGTTTTATGCGATGGTCAATTACTTCCCACACACTAAATCGCGGATTTTGGTCTGTTTGTTTGTACTCTATACGCTCAGCTTGATCTACAATAATTGTGTTTTTTGCAGGCATGGGCAAAAAACAACTAGTACGTGTACCCAGTATGATAGTGCCTGGAACTTTTGCTTGTTGCCATGTTTGCCAATTTTGCGATTTATTTACTTCACTTGTATGCACGATAACTTTTGACTGTAATTCTTTACCCAAAGAAGTGTATAGGCTGTATAGCTCAGCAACACTTGGTACTAGCAGTAGCAATGATTTATTTTTGAGGAGGTGGTATGATATCGCTTTTGCATAGTATGACAAACGTTCTGAATTAGATGAAAATGCATACAGATCCCATTCATGTGTTGGTTGTTGCCATTTAATATCTTTAATAGTTTGTTTTGATATATGTAGTTGTGGGATTACTTCTTTAGGTTTAAATGGCTTATAAGCAGAGGATCGCTTAAGCGGTTCTGGCAAAAAAAGAGTAAGTACATGTGAGAATGATATACTGTAATACTTAGCAAACCAAGGAATTAGCTGTAGATGCCAGCCTGAAACCATTTCAGATTCGATAATTCCTGTTATTGATTTGCAGTTCTTTACACTAGAAGTTTTCGTAAGCTTATATACCAAACCTTCAATTGTTTTATTTCGAAATGGTATAGAGACATAATCACCAACAGAAATTGTACCCTCTAAAGCTGAAGGAACCTGGTAATCAAACCAGGTTTGGGTGCGAGGCATTTTTTTACGTGGGATTATATGTGCATACATAGTTATAATTCAGCTATTGCAGTTACGTGGCCAGTACCTAAGGCAAGTTGGTAAGCCTTAATCTGAAGTGTATAGTTCTTGCTACTAAGTAATCCGTATAAAAGACTGATACTCTCATGGCCAAATACATTATGCTCATGAAATAGCCCAACTTTGATGTTTTCTAAAGCATCT
>JBMYTV010000001.1:0-208711 GCA_049604715.1 Patescibacteria group bacterium | reverse complement strand
TATATCCTTTTTTTCCTCTTTCTTAGCTTCCTTTGCAGCTTCCGTGGTTTTATCCTTAGCTACTTCTTTTTTACTTTCCTTATTTTTGGTTTCTTTGACTGCTTCAACTTTATTTTCCTTGCCATCTGTAAGAATTACCGCAATATGTGAGGTACGTTTTCGAATCATTGCTGCACGTCCAAATGCTCGTGCTCGAAATCTCTTAAAAGTTGGACCATCATCTGCAACAAGAGATTTGATAGTAAGCTCTTTTGGGTTAAGCTTAAAATTATTCTCTGCATTCGCGATTGCTGACTCAATAAGCTTCTTTACTGGACGCGCTGCTTTTTGTGGCAACAACTGCAAATGTATCACTGCTTCCTGAGCTTTCATATTACGCACAGCATCAAGCACCAAACGGACTTTCCGTGGTGAGATTCTTATATAACGTGCTTTTGCGTGTACATCCATATACTTTATTTACCTTTTTCAATATCTTTTTGCATTCTACCACCATGTCTGTGGAACTTACGGGTTGGTGCAAATTCACCAAGCTTATGGCCGACCATATTCTCCACCACATATACTGGAACATGCTGCTTGCCATTATGAACACCAAACGTGAATCCAACCATTTCAGGGGTGATAGTACATGCGCGTGACCATGTTTTGATCACAGTCTTATCACCAGGCTTTAATGCCTGAATCTTCTTGAGCAAACGCTCATCAACGTATGGTCCTTTTTTTAGTGATCGACTCATAAATGTAGTGTCTTATCTTCGACGTTTCTTACGTCTTCGTAAAATTAATGCATTACTTGGTTTCTTTTTCTTTCTTGTTTTTACACCCAGTGCTGGCTTACCCCATGGTGTTTTTGGATGTTTCATACCAATAGAGTTTGCTGCCTCACCACCACCATGCGGGTGATCGACTGGATTCATAACTTTACCACGAACAGTAGGTCTCCATCCCAAGTGTCGCTTACGACCTGCCTTACCTAATCGTACATTACCATGCTCAAGATTGCCAACCTGCCCAATAGTAGCACTACAACTTTCTGGTACAAGACGTACTTCACCTGATGGCATCTTTAGCTGCGCAAATCCCTTATCAATACCCATAATAGTAATGCTACTTCCTGCTGATCTAGCAAGTGTGGCACCTTTACCAGGCTTGAGCTCAACTGCATGAACTACTGTTCCCGCAGGGATATGCTTAAGTGGCATACGATATCCAATTTCCAATTCTGTCTTTCCTTGTGAAGCAACAACAGTCATACCAACCTCTAGTTTATCTGGAGCAATAATATATGACTTTGCTCCATCTGCATACTGCAATAATGCAATGTGCGAACTTCGATTTGGGTCGTACTCAATGGTTGCTACCTTTGCTGGAACATCAAATTTTGTTCGTGTGAAATCGATCTCACGGTACAATCGCTTTGCACCACCACCACGATGACGAACAGTAATCTTACCTTGATTGTTTCTACCTGCTCTTTTCTTACGATATGATGTCAAAGACTTTTCAGGTCGTTTCTGTACAACAACATCCTTCACATCTAATACTGATGAGATGCGTCTGCCTGGTGTTGTTGGTTTGTATTTCTTTACCGGCATATTATACTCCTTCTACTGTTGTTATTCTTTGACCTTTTTTGAGCGTCACGATTGCCTTTTTCCATGCGCGTCTAGCACCTGCTCGACGTGCAAACATAACTCGTTTGCCGCGCACATTCATGACACGTACTGCTACTACATCTACTTTGTACATAGATTCGATAGTGCGTTTAATATCAATCTTGTTTGCAGAACGCTCAACCTCAAAAAAATACTTATTTAGTGACTGCTGTTGTGAACCCTTCTCTGTTACAAGTGGGCGAAGTAGAATACGAGCCGCTGGGGGAGTTGCAACATTCTTTTTTGTTACACTCTTCTTAGTCTTCGTACTTTTTTCAGCAGTAACCTGAGCCTTTTCTTGAGGCTGATCACTCTTCTTTTTCATTTTTGAAATAATACTTGCCATATACTTATGCAAAAACTTCAATCATTTTTTGTAAACCAGCTTCTGATACGAGCACTTTTTCATATTGTGCAAGTACTGCTGCATTTGCGTCTGTTGCGAGTATAACATCTGTCTTTGGAATATTTGCTACTGACTTTGTCAAAGCTTCACTTACTGCATCAGTTAAAATCAATGTTGGACGTCCATCCAGTGGCAATGCCTTGAGCATGTCTACAACTGCTTTGGTTTTGATTGCTTCCATGTTTAAGTCTTCTACAACTACGATAGCCTTATTCTCAGCTTTATCAGATAGCACCATCTTAAGTGCAAGTCGTCTAACCTTTTTGTTAATCTTTTTACTAAAATTGCGTTCTTTTGTTGGACCAAAAGTGACTCCACCACCAACCCAAATAGGTGAGCGAGTAGAACCATGTCGGGCACGACCAGTACCTTTTTGACGCCATGGTTTTTTACCACCACCACGTACTTCTGAGCGACCCTTGGTATGTGCATAAACTTCTCGCTGGTTTGCTTGAATTGCTACAATAACCTGTTTTACTACATCTGGCTTCAAAGCAACAGCAAACACTTCAGCTGGCAAATCAACTGTTTTTTGTTCTTTTCCTTGCTTATTATAAACTGAAACCTTCATAGTAGTTTATTTATCTTCTTTTTTTTCTTCGGTCTCTTTCTCTTTATTATCCTCTGCTGCAGAATCTTCTTTTGAATCCTCTTCTTTTTTGTCTTCAACTGGCGCTTCTTCCTTTTTCCCTTCTTCCTTGCTCTCTTCTACCGGAGCTTCATCCTTTTTTTCCTCTTTAGCTTCATCTGTTGTAGGCGCTTCTTCTTGAACCTCAGGAGCTTCTTCTTTTACTTCAGATTTATTTTCTACAAATGTAAGCTCGCCGTCTGCTTGTAACTTTAGTAAGGTACCACGAGCACCTGGGACAGCCCCATTTAAGAAAATGGTGTTTGTTTCTGGATCAATCTCAATAACCTTCAAATTTGCAACTGTTACTTGCTTGTTGCCCATTTGACCACCCATCTTCGTGCCCTTAAACACACGTGCTGGATCAGTCGCACCAATAGAACCAGGCATACGAAGCTGGTCTTTGTGACCATGACTTGCTGGAGAACCTTTGAATCCATGGCGTTTTACAACACCTTGGAAGCCACGACCCTTGCTAGTACCGACAACCTTAACTTTGTCGCCAACAGCAAATGTCGTCACATCGATTGTAGCACCACGTTCAATGCCTTCTGTCTGATCAACACGAAACTCACGTACATGTTTTACTTGCGGAAGTCCTTTAATATGACCAGCCTGTGGTTTGTTCAAGAGCTTTGCCTTACCATATCCGATCTGTACTGCTGTATAACCATCTTTTTCTTGGTTTTTAACACTTGTTACAACACAAGGTCCTGCCACCACAGCAGTCACAGGAACAGCGTTTCCGTCTTCCTGAAAAATTCGTGTCATATGTGCTTTTGTGCCAAGTAAAAATTTCATACAGTTTTGTAAAAGTAAAAACCGTGACGTGCACTCAAAGCATATGTGCCTCAAGTTCACATCTCGGTTTTCACGAGAAATATATTATATTCGTGAAAAGTATGTTGCTATTAACTGTTCCTTCCTAGAAGAATACAAATGAATGGGTGGTTTCCAAATATGGACCTTCATCATTTCTTCGCTCCTTCTTTTGTAGCGTTTGCTTTCAATATATTACGCTACTTCTAGCTGTTTGTCAATTACATTTTAATCTCAACATCTACACCAGCTGGGAGATTCAAATTCTGTAGTGCATCCACTGTTTTTGGTGTTGGTTCGTACAAGTCAATCAAGCGCTTGTGTACGCGGATTTCGTACTGATCGCGTGCATCTTTGTGTACAAATGTTGAATTCAATACAGTAAACTTTTTCTTTTCTGTTGGCAGTGGAACTGGTCCAGAAATCTTAGCGCCACTTCGCTTTGCAGTATCAATAATCTTACGAGTTGATTGATCAATAATCTTATTGTCATATGCTCGTATTTTAATACGAATACGTGGACCACCAGCTTCTGCTGTAACTTGATCTTTTTGGGTTACTTCAGTTGTTGTTTTATCTGCCATTTTGATTATTCACTAATTGTACCCTCCCGCTACAAGCGGGAGGGTACAAGAAAATTACTTAATAATTTTGGTTACTACACCTGCACCTACGGTCTTACCACCTTCGCGAAGTGCGAAACGTAGTTGTTCTTCCATAGCAACAGGTTTCTGCAAACGTGCAGTAACTGTAACTGTATCACCAGGCATAACCATCTCGGTACCTGCTGGCAATTCTACTTCACCAGTTACGTCAGTTGTACGGATATAAAACTGTGGCTTATATCCCTTGAAGAATGGGGTGTGTCGACCACCTTCTTCTTTTGACAAGACGTAAATTTCAGCTTCAAATTCAGTGTGTGGAGTAATAGTTCCAGGAGCAGCTAATACTTGTCCGCGTTCGATTTCATCCTTCTTAGTACCGCGAAGCAAAATACCTGCATTATCACCAGCTTCTGCTGTATCAAGGTTTTTGTTAAACATCTCGATACCAGTAATAGTAGTTTTGGTTGTTTCACGAAGACCAACCATTTCGATTTCTTCGTTAACTTTAGCAATACCACGTTCAACACGACCAGTAGCTACAGTACCACGACCTTCAATTGAGAAAATATCCTCAACAGGCATCAAGAATGGTTTGTCTGTATCACGTTCTGGTGTTGGAATGTATGAATCAATAGCATCCATAAGTTCCTGCATAGGTGTTGACCATTTTTCATCACCAGGATTTTCAAGTGACATAAGAGCTGATCCGCGGATGATTGGGGTATCATCACCAGGGAACTCGTATTTCTTCAATAGATCACGAACTTCTTCTTCAACAAGGTCAACGAGTTCTGGATCATCAACTTGGTCAACTTTGTTAAGGAATACAACGATGTATGGAACACCAACCTGACGAGCGAGCAAAATGTGCTCACGAGTCTGAGGCATAGGCCCATCAGCTGCTGATACTACCAAAATAGCACCGTCCATCTGTGCAGCACCAGTAATCATATTTTTTACGTAGTCTGCGTGACCTGGACAGTCAACGTGAGCATAGTGACGTTTGTCAGTCTGATACTCAACGTGAGCAGTAGCAATAGTAATACCACGCTCTTTTTCTTCTGGAGCATTGTCGATCTGGTCGACATCCTTGTCTTGTGCTGCACCACCCTTACCTACGAGGTATTTGAGGATAGCAGCAGTCAATGTTGTCTTACCATGGTCAACGTGGCCGATAGTACCGACATTGACGTGAGGTAATGAACGATCAAATTGTTCTGCCATATGTACAATTCCTTTATTTAGTGACCCCTTAGTTAGCGTAAGAGTTTTAGCCAATCACTAAAGTAAATTAAGATAATTTAATGGTTAATAAAAGCTTCAATTCTAAATTTTTGAAGCAATACTAAAAATAATACAATCAATACGCTTTGGTATCTTGGTCTATGATAAATATTTTTAGCTAAAATGTCAAGTTTTTATAGCTGTGAATGACCTGTGTACAACTATAATATGTAACTTTTGAGGTTTTTGTTTTATATTAGCGAAATTTACTTAATATTGACTGGTTCGATCTGAAACTCTTCATCATCACCAGTCTCATCTTCTGTTTCAGCTTCTACTTTTAGCTCGTTTGCTGTTAAATCTGACTCATC
Organism: Patescibacteria group bacterium; assembly: GCA_049604715.1. GTDB lineage: Bacteria > Patescibacteriota > Patescibacteriia > S139-126 > S139-133 > JBMYTV01. Next base: position 203,000 of record JBMYTV010000001.1, on the reverse strand, counting down.
CTCAGCTACTTTTGACTTCCACATTGCAATATCTCTATTGATCTTCTCGAGCAGTTCCTCCTCTGACAAATCATGTGATTGTTTGCTTTGTCCAAGCAATGACTCATATTGCTCAAGTGACATAACGACGTAAGTACGATTTGCGCTAAAAAAGAATATTTTCTCACGTGTCTTATCAACAACGTCTAGTAACTTTTCCCAATAAGAACTCATATGTTTATTTTTTAATAATGAGTATGCACGAGGGAGGAGGGAGTGCGTTTACGCTTTGTTGCCTGCTACTTCTTCAGCTACATGCTTTGGTGCTTCAGCATAATGTGCAAATTCCATACTGTAACTTCCACGACCCTGCGTCATAGAACGTAGGTTGGTAGCATATCCGAACATCTCTGAAAGTGGAACCATTGCATCAATTGCCTTAACATTGGTACGATCTTTCATTTCTGAAATTTGTGCCCGCTTACTATTAAGATCGCCAATAACCTCTCCCATGTAATCTTCCGGAGTAACAACTTCTACCTTCATAATTGGCTCAAGCAGAATTGCCCCTGCTTTTTTAGCTGCATCTTGAAGTGCCATAGAACCAGCTACCTTAAAGGCTGCCTCACTAGAGTCAACTTCGTGGTATGAACCATCGTACACTGTAACCTTCATATCAATAAGTGGGTATCCAGCAACAACACCATTATCAAGTGCCTCTTTAACACCTTTCTCAATAGCTGGAATATATTCTTTTGGAATAGAACCACCTTTAATCTCATCATTAAACTCAAAACCTGCACCCTGTTCTTGTGGCTCAACGCGGAGGTAACAATGACCATACTGACCACGACCACCAGACTGCTTCACATATTTAGCTTCTGCTTCAGCAGTGGTTTTGATTGTTTCTTTGTAAGCAACTTGTGGCTTACCAATGTTTGCTTCAACATTAAACTCTCGCTTCATTCGATCAACAAGAATTTCCAAATGAAGCTCTCCCATACCTGAAATAATAGTCTGACCAGTCTCCTCATCACTCTTCACGCGGAAAGTAGGATCTTCCTCAGCAAGACGCTGCAGTGCAATACCCATTTTTTCTTGGTCTGCTTTTGTCTTTGGCTCAATAGCCACAGCAATAACTGGCTCTGGGAATGTAATTGACTCTAAAATAACTGGGAAGTCAGCCTCAGACAATGTGTCACCAGTTACGGTTCGTTTCAATCCAACGATTGCACAAATGTCACCTGATTCAATTTGATCAATTTCCTCACGACGATTAGCGTGCATACGGAGCAAACGTCCAACACGTTCCTTTTCGCCATTGGTGTTGTTGATAATATAACTTCCTGATTTAAGTGTACCTGAGTAAACACGGAAAAATGTAAGCTTACCAACGTATGGGTCGGTTGCAACTTTAAAGGCAAGGCCAGCAACTGGCTTATCATCTGCAATCTCAAGTTTTACTGCTTTTTCTTCATCTTTTGGATCGTGACCAACTGGAGCATCAACATCAACAGGTGATGGTAGGTATGCATTTACTGCATCAAGCAAGAACTGTACTCCCTTATTTTTCAGTGCTGAACCACATAGAACTGGCACAATACCACCTTCAATAACAGCCTTGCGGAGTAGTTTGTTGATAGTTTCAAGATCTGGCTCATTCCCTTCAAGATATGCATTCAATGCATCATCATCAAACTCTACGATCTTTTCTATAAGCTGTGCGCGATGCTTGTCAGCAAGTTCTTTCATGTCCTCTGGGATATCAGTTTCTTCCCATTTAGTACCCATGTCATCCTCATAAATAATTGCTTTTTGCTCAAGCAAGTTTACGATTCCTTGGAATGTTTCTGCTGCGCCAACAGGAAGTTGAATAGGATACGCTTCCTTAGTAAGGCGTTCATGGATAGAATCCAAGTCTTTATAAAAATCAGCACCCATACGATCCATCTTATTGATGAAACAAATACGAGGTACTTTGTACTTATCAGCCTGGTGCCACACAGTCTCAGACTGTGGCTCTACACCAGCTACACCGTCAAACACGGTAACTGCACCGTCAAGTACACGAAGTGAGCGCTCTACCTCAGCGGTAAAGTCAACGTGCCCTGGGGTATCAATAATGTTAATACGGGTATCTTTCCAAAAACAGGTGGTAGCTGCAGAGGTAATAGTAATACCACGCTCACGCTCTTGTTCCATCCAGTCCATTTCTGCTTCACCCTCGTGCACCTCACCGATTTTGTGTTTTTTACCAGTGTAATAGAGGATACGTTCGGTAACAGTGGTCTTACCAGCATCAATATGAGCGATAATACCAATATTACGTGTATTCTCTAAAGTATATTCTCGTGCCATAAATCAAAAATTAATAAATAAGGATACGCTATCTACGTCGTCCAAAACGAGCAAAGTGAGCAAACGCTCGGTTTGACTCTGCCATTCGTTGAACGTCTTGTTTCTTCTTCATTGCTTCACCCTCATTGCTGAGTGCTGCATGAAGTTCATCAGCAAGTTTGATGTCCATTGGCTTACCTTTTCGTGCCTTTGCTGCTGCAATAACCCAGCGGAATGCTAAGGCAAACTTACGGTCACCAGTTACTGGTACTGGTACTTGGTAGTTAGCACCACCAACACGCCGACCACGGACTTCGATTGCAGGCATAATATTGCCAATAGCTTTTTCAAAAGCATCAAGTGCTGGCATGCCTGACTTTTTCTCTAGTCGCTCAAGTGTTTTGTATACAACTTTTTGCGCAACTGCCTTTTTTCCACGTCGCATAACATAGTTGATAAACTTTGCAACTACTTCGTTATTGTACTTTGGATCTGGAGTGATAACTCTCTTTGGAGCTCTTTTTCCTCGCATACGTTTTTATCTATTTAAAAAATTACTTGTCGCGTTTTGAACCGTATCGTGAACGACTTTGCTTTCGACCTTCTACGCCTTGTGTATCATACACACCTCGAACGACCTGATATCGCACACCTGCTAAGTCTTTACGCCGACCACCACGAACAAGAACAACTGAGTGCTCTTGAAGATTGTGGCCTTCACCAGGAATATACGCTGTAACTTCCTGACCATTAGAAAGACGAACACGTGCGATTTTACGAAGCGCACTATTTGGTTTCTTTGGTGTAATGGTAGTGACCTTTACACACACCCCGCGTTTGAACGGTGAACCCTTTGGTAATTTGTTTCGCTCTCGGCGAAGAACATTAAATGTAGTCTGAAGAGCAGGTGATTTGCTCTTTTTTGACTTTGATGTTCGTCCGCGCTTTACGAGCTGATTAACTGTTGGCATTATTTCCTTAATTAATTGCTAATATTAAACGTTTTACTTAAGCCTTACCCGCCAAAAGGCGGGTTTATTATTCCTGGCAAAATTGATTACAATTTTGAGCGAATAACAAAAAAATAGCCAGAACCAAGGCTATTTACTCAAAATAAAAAATAGAGAAAAAATAGTATTGATTCTGAACTATAAAACCAATTTTTCACACAACATCTCGTGTTTTATAGCCATACTAGACCAAATGTGGTCTTTTTGTATTTGCTTTATTATATATAAATACTAAACTTTGTCAATAAAATCTCGCTCCAGTAAATATCACAAATAACCATTGCATAAGCGGTACAAGAAACTCAAATGCAAAAAAGATGAAAAATAATAGAATCATAAACCCATAACGCTCAAAAGTAGCCTTAAACTGCATCCATTCTCTAGTGTTAGGCAAAAGTGCATACAAAAGCTTTGACCCATCGAGTGGTGGAATAGGGACCATATTAAAGACAGCGAGCAAAATATTGGCATATACAATCACTGCTGCTAAATCAACCATAGTTATTGGCAACACAGCAAAACGGATTAAACTACCAAAAAGAAGGGCAATAATAATGTTTGAAGCAGGCCCAGCTAGTGCAACTTTTACTGGATCCCAACGAAAATTCTTTAGATTAAATGGATTGTAAGGAACTGGCTTTGCATAAGCAAACAAAAATGTTCCGCCTAAAAATCCACTTTGCACAGCCGCCCAAGATGACAAAAACAAAAATAACGGCAAAATAATAGTGCCGAACATATCAATATGAGCCAGGGGATTCAAGGTCAAACGCCCAGCGTGGCGCGCTGTAGGATCTCCAAGTCGATCTGCCATCCATCCATGCGCATACTCATGAATAATAGCTGATGGAATAATAATAACTATAAAAAAGAAAAGTAAAATAAAATCCATGAAATATTTTTAGTAAGTCTATTATTACAAGCTAAGGGGTATTGTCAATAAAACCCTTAATGTCTTTAAGGGTTTTATTATAAAAATCTAAAGGGAAGTGCTGTTATGCATTTGTAGCAAGCTTCTCTTTGACCACCCGCACCACATCATCTAATTTCCAATCGCTTTTTACTAAATAGTCGTAGACACCCAGCTCTACAGCCTCAGCTACTCTATTTGTATCTGCTAAATTAGTAAGCAAGATTACAGGTACATTCTTTCCCCACTCATCAAGCTCTCGTAATTTTTGCAGCATCTCCATGCCATCCATCTTTGGCATCTTGATATCAAGTAAAATGATATCCGGATTTTCGGTCTGAGCGACATGCAGTCCCTCTTCACCATGTTCAGCTGTATATACTACGTAACTCTCGTTTTTGAATTGAATCTCAAGCGCCGTGCGAATGGCCTTGTCATCATCAACTACGAGCACTTTTGGTTGTGTTGCCATAGCTTTGTGATATTATGTTGTATTTATTATACCACAAAAAATAATAAAAATAATAAAAAGAACCATTTATAGGCTCTCTTTAGTGTCTCCGGAATGATCGACTCATTTGTTCCTTATATGTAGGTGGGTGTTCGCAGATACTAGATCTGATGTCTTTAAAAAAGCGTATCATCACTAGCTCAATATAAAACTCCCAAGGAAACAAATTGTAGAGCAAATTAAGCTCGATCCTTCTGAAGACAATAGTATTATATCATGCTTAGGACCTCTAGATCAAGCGCTGATATTTGGTAAAATTGGCGTATCAGAATCAGCAAAATCGTCATACATTTGCTGCCAATTTCTAAATGCAGGTAATTTTGTATTTTTTAAGATTGAGTAATGTGGAATATGCGCTGGTCGAGGAAATTCTTCCATCTTAGCAGGGAGGAGCTGTGGGGGACTATCTATGCGTCGTAAAATATGTTCTGCAAATTCATATCTACTGCATACTGCAGGGCTACACATATGATAAATACCCGCTGCCATATCAGTACTTAGTACATGATGTACACCCTCGACTACATCTTTTGTGTATGTAGGACACCCAAACTCATCGTCAACTACCTTGAGCTCGCTTTTCTCTTTTGCTAGATCAGTAATTTTCTGAACAAAATTAACGCCATTATGACCAAATAACCAAGAGATACGAACTATATATATTTTAGGATCCTGCAGTTGAAAATCTGAATTAATGAGACCACCACACAAATTGATAATCCCCTCCTCTGACAACCGTTTGCTTTCTCCGTACGCATTAGCACCGCGCCCAGATCTATCAAACTCCTGATGTCCTTGAGTGTCTTCATCAGAAAAAATATAATCCGTGGAAATATGCACGCAAGTGAGTTCACGCTTAATACACTCTGTAACAATATTTTGCGGAGCTTTTGTATTCACAGCTAACGCACGTTGATACATCATATTACTTTCACATCCATCAACATCAGTGATAGCAGCACAGTTAATAACAATATCAGGCTCAAACGTGTCCAAATACTCAGCTACTGACTCGATATTAGTTACATCAAGATTATCTTGTTCTAGACTTCGGCCAATTACTTCATATCCAAGATCAGGAAGTCTGCGCATCATCTCAGTACCTAAAAGACCTGTACTACCTATAACAAAAACTTTTTTACTCATATAGTTCGCTATTAGGAATATCTTGTAATAATGGTAACACGCCATCCTTTTCAGAAACAAGTGGCTCTGCAACGCCCCAAGGCACACCTATGTCAGGATCTGAAAAAAGTACACCACGGTCTGCCTCTGGCGCATAGAAGTTTGTAGTTTTGTACTGAAAGATGGCCTCGTCACTCAAAGTTATAAAGCCATGTGCAAATCCTTCTGGTATAAAAAGTGCTGTATGATTTTCATCTGAAAGTTCTTCCGAAACAAACTGACCAAAGGTTGGTGAACTTTTTCGGATATCAACAGCCACATCAAGCACGCGACCACGCGTCACATAGACAAACTTTCCCTGACCATGTGGCGGTAACTGATAATGCAAACCGCGAAGCACGTTTTTCTTCGAATACGATATATTATCCTGTACAAATGACACTTCAATTCCAAAGTCTTTAAACTTTTTAGTAGTAAAACGTTCATAAAAAAAACCACGCTCATCATCGAACACGCGCGGCGTGATTTTTATAACATCAGGGATAGCAAGTCTAGTTAGTTGCATATTATTTCTTCTATTTCTTTAATGCCACCTGACGCATAAACTCATTTGCCGCAAACCACGACTCAAACGTTCCGGTGTCAAACCACGCTCCTTCAACTCGACGTACATCAAGTGTACCCTCCTCCAGATACATATTGTGGAGACTGGTTATCTCTATCTCCCCTCGCTTAGACGGTGTAACCTGCTTTGCCTTTTCTACGACCGTTGAGTCATAAATATAAAGTCCAGGGATGCAGAAGTTTGATTTTGGATGCTTTGGCTTTTCCTCAATTGAGATAACTTTGTTATCTTTATCAAACTCAACGATTCCAAATCGCTCAGGATCTGGCACTTCCTTGGCAAAAATACGCCCACCCGACTTAAAACTTTGAATTGCGTCACTAAAATCATCTTCAAAAATATTGTCACCCAAAATCATTGTCACGTTGTCATCACCTATGAACGAATCCCCTACCCGAAACGCATCCGCAAGACCGCGTGGCTCATCTTGAATTTCATAAGAAAAATCACAACCAAACTCCTTGCCACTTCCTAGTAATTTCAAAAAATCACCTGCATTTTCTGGTGCTATAATAATCAAGATATCCTCAATGCCCGCCTTAATAAGTGTTTCAAGGGGATAAAAAATCATCGGCTTGTCATAAACCGGAAGAAGTTGTTTGCTTGTCACTTTAGTGACAGGCCGCATACGTGTGCCTGAGCCACCTGCTAAAATAATTCCTTTCATAGGAGTAATTATAATACTCTGCCGGATATCGGCAGAGTATATTGTTTATTGTTCATCTACGCCAAAACGCTTGTAATCGAAAATTGGCTTATCTCCGAACCAGTATTTGATCTCATGCTCTGCCTCTTCCACAGTTTCTGACGCATGCACGATATTCATTACTGCACGTTTTTCTTTGTTTGCAAGTGCTGGGGAATCATTTGAATAATCACCACGAATAGTACCCATGTCAGCTTGGTATGGCATAGTCTCACCGGCAATTTTACGAACCATGTCAATTGCGTGAGTACCCTGTACGACCATACGAACAAGTGGTGCTGAAGCCATAAAATCAAGTAGCCAACCTCGAACCATTTTTCCGATTTCCAAATCATCATTGGTGCCAAGCTCTTCGTTAGCATCAAACCCGTACTTCTCATAAGTTGAGAGTGTCTTTTGACCTACACGCCGTACCCATTTTTCATCTTTGGGATAATGACCATCAATCAATTCTTTTGTTGGCTCAAACATTTCAAGGGCTACAACTTTTAGGTCACGTTGCTCAAAACGTCCGATAACTTCACCGATTAAACCTTTGCGAACACCGTCTGGTTTGATCATGACATATGTTCGTTCTTCTTTTGGATGCATACAATATGTGTGTTAATACTATAAAAAAGGCGATGCAGAATATCTACACGCACTGCTACTGTAAATTATTTTTTAGCTTTTTTCAAGACCTCTTGTACTTTTTCAACAACCTGCATTGGCGTACAGTTAGCTTTTACCAAATACCCGACTGCGCCACCCTTTTTACCCTTTTCCACATCCTCAGTCTGACCAAGATTGGTAAGCATAATAACTGGCATGTCTTTGGTACTCTCTTCATTCTTTAGCTGCTCAAGCACCATAAATCCATCCATTTTAGGCAAAATAATATCAAGTAAAATAATATCAGGCTTGTCTTGCTTAGCTGAAATAAAGCCCACTTCACCATCTCCAGCTGTCACCACATCATATCCTTCTTTTTCAAACTTAATAGAATACATTTGTGACAATGTTTCTTCATCCTCCACGATAAGTACTTTCGTTTTTTTATCAGCCATAAAATACACTTTAATGATATGGATTGTTAGTATACCATACGAAATATTTTTAAAAAATTATAAACCCACCTCAATACTGCCATGATCTTGTGTATCTCTAAGCGGCATACCTAGCACACGCAGTCGTTCCTGCACTTCTTGATGTGGATGACCGAAGCGGTTACCCTTACCAGAGCTATTAAAAACCTCCTGAGGAGATACCTCACTTAACAGCAGATCGCCAGATGAAGTGTCAGACCCATGGTGCCCAAGTTTAAAATAATCCGAACGAAGCTTATCTCTATAAAGAAAAACAAGCCGCTCTTCAATTTCCTTTGAAACATCGCCAGTGAGAAGCACAGCTGAATCCCCTACTGTAACACGCGTTACATATGAAGCATCATTGCTACTTAGACTGTAAGCGTCTTCATGTGACAAAGGCCATAAAACATCAATTCTCATACCTGGCAACACGATAACATCTCCTGCAATGGGTCTAGTGATAGGAATATTTTGTTTTAAAGCCTCTTTAATAAACACAGTGTAAGCGGGTAGATCATCTTCAGTAGCAAGAGCAATAACGTGCCGTACATTGTATTGACGAATCACCTCTACACAACCAGTCGCATGATCACTATCTGGATGTGTGACAATCAATACATCTATATCATCCTGAAAATTTAAATGTGCACTTAAACCAAATACAACACTCACATCAGGCCCACAATCAACGAGCAGATGTGACCCACTTGCACTTTGAAACAAAACCGCATCTCCCTGCCCCACATCCAAAACTACCATTTTATTTTCCTTTTTTATGTTCAAGAACAACACAAATACAATAACCACGACACATGCTATTAAAAAAATAAATATTTTTTTAATAATCATATTGATCTAATAATATTTTTTAAAAATTTTCTATGTATAAAAAGCGCTACAAAAATCAAACAAGCATAAACACTCAAAGAAACCATCCATGATATTGACTCGAATACTATATACGACTGCGGAATACGAGTAAGAGTGTCTACTATGCCGATAACCACCTTTAAACCAACCCAAGTAACAACTGTCGTGGTAGTATTTATTATCGGAACAAAAGATACTATAAGAAGAACAGAACCAACTGCCATTATCCAAGGAATCAGCGGAACAACAAGTATGTTCGCAAGCAACGAAACTGGAGAAACCGTACCAAATGTACTCATACTTATAGGAGTTGTAACAATAAGTGCAACCAAAGTGGCGCCAACAACCTCACGCAATCCCAATATCTTTGGAATAAACCTAATAATTCGCTCAACTCTTGGATACAAAACTATAAGCCCCAATGTTGCAGCAAATGACAGCTGAAAACCTACATCATAAAGCACAATAAGTGGCCTGACTATCGTCATACTTGCAGCCGAAAACAAAACTAGCGGAATAACAGACTGCGGCCGACCAATCACGTACGCCATCACTGTCAACGACCCCATAATTGCTGCACGCACTATAGATGCGCTAGCTCCTGTCAAAATAGTAAAAAGAAAAATAGCAACAACTGTCAGTGCTATAGCACTCTTCCTTCCTATATACAAATATGGTGCTGCTCGTAGAAAAAATACAGCAATAATAGTGATATTAAAACCTGACAAAGCGACTATGTGTGAAATTCCAGTCCGGCGAAATATGTCAGCTATATGTGGATCAATACGATCTTGCTCCCCTAGTAAAATACCGTTTAGGAGCGACCCCTCTGATCCAGGAATAAGACGAAGTACTCTGCTGGTAACTTTTTGTTTCACCACATACAAATATCGCTCTATACTATGTGTTGCGTCAGGAACACTCGCAATAATTGGGTAGATCATAACCAAGCCAATACCCTGCATAGCTAACCAACGGTCATACTCGAAACTCCTATCATACCCATATGCATCAGTATAGTTAAGAACTTCTGGCTTCTTAGCACTGCCACTAAACTCGATATGATCACCAATACTATGTTCAGGATATAAAGATGTAACAACGAGTACCTTACCTGCACAACCATCAGACGCAACTACAAGATGTTGTGTTTTGATTTTAGTACGTACTTTTTCAATAACTCCAAAGCATTCAATTTTATCATTTGGAATAGTACTCCCAAGAACACTGTTGAGTGTATAAAATGAGTACATCCATAGCCCTGTTGTCACCACAAAGATTAAGAAAAAAAGTAAAGCAAACCTACGTAGAATCAACACACTTAAAATGGTAAGTGCCGCAAATAAGCCTATATATAATGGACGCGGATATACATTTGCAAAAGCAGCGCCTAACACGACGCTGCAACATACACAACAAAAATATATAGATTGTTTCATACTCCCTCCTCAAATTAGAATTATCTATCTACATCAATACCTTGTTTGTCTGCTAGGTAATATGCAAGTAATTGCAGTGGCAAGACGTTCAGCACTGGCGTTAGAAGTAACAGTGTTTCAGGTATAGTAATCACATCCTCAGCGATTTCTTTTACTTGATCATCATGCTCTGGAACAATTGCAATAATACGACCGCCTTTAGCCTTTAGGTCAGCAAGTGTCTCAAGTGCCGCCTCATAACTATCATCATGATTTACAACAGCCACAACCGGCGTACCAGGCTCTACAAGACGCTTACCTACTTTGTGTTCCGCACCATGATAAAACTCCACATGCTTGCGCGCAATATCACGCAGTTTAAATCCACCTTCAAGCGCCACTGGGAGTCCATACGCCTGCCCAACAACGAGAAAACGCTTGCTGCCAAGATATTTCTCTGCTATTTCTTCGACCTTATCATGAATACGAACTAAGGTTGTTTCAACTTTCTCAGGAATCAAGCGACACTCATGTATGATCTTGTTATCTATTTCAAGACCTTGTTTCTGTGCTAAATAAAAACCAAATAAAGCAAATGCTAATACTTCTGCACTAAATGTCTTTGTAGAAGAAATACCAAGCTGTGAACCAACCCGCAAATGAATTCCACAATCCGTCTCTTTGCTTATTGGCGAACCAGGAGCATTTGTAATACCAACAGTGAACATACCAGCACTAGATGCTTTACGCATTGCTTCGGTCGTGTCTTCATTCTCACCTGACTGACTGAGTACAACTAGTATCGCTCCAGTATCAAGTGGGATATTACGGTATCTAAATTCTGATGCGTACTCAAGCGTAATAGACACACCTAGTAATTCCTCAAGTACATACTTGCCTACTATACCTGCATGCCATGATGTTCCACATGCCGAAATAAGTAAACGCTCATATTGCAATAACTGACGCACATGACTTTCAAGTCCCGGCATTACAATATTTCCATTACCATTTACATCCATTCTACCGCGCATGACCTGCTCCAAACTTTTTGGTTGCTCAAATATTTCACGTAGCATAGCGTTCTTAAATCCACTTGGATCAGGAACTTCCTTTATCTCATCCTTGATAGCAACTACATCGGGCGAAAGCACATGTGTGCCTGTATTGTATACATCATACTTTGTAGGTCTAATATCACCAATCTGATTGTCATCAAGGTATACAACATTTCTTGTCACTGACATCACAGCCTCAACTGACGTTGCAAACATCATTTCATTTTCACCTACACCAATAACAAGTGGCTGACCTCGACGAGCGACAATAACACGGTCAGATTCAGTAGAACACAACACCGCAATGGCATAAGACCCTTCGATTAAACTAAGTGCTGTACGAGTAGCATCTAGGATGTCACCTCGATATAGCTCTCCAATCAAGTGTGCCAAAACTTCTGAATCGGTTTCGGACGCAAAAAAATGGCCACGTTTTGTAAGCCATAACTTGAGCTGAGCATGATTCTCAATAACACCTTTGTGGACAATAGCAACACTACGTGACCCATCAAAGTGAGGGTGAGCATTCTTAATACTAACCTCCCCATGAGTTGCCCAGCGCATGTGACCTACTGCAACCCTGGTGTCTTGATTGTATTTTGCTAGTTGTTTTTCAAATTGAGATAAACCACCAACAATCTTAGCGGTCTGAATCTGCATACCATCATGCCACGCAAGTCCAGCAGAATCATACCAACGGTTCTCAAAACGACGCATGCCACGAAGTACGCGTGGGAGCGCAGTTTGACTGCCAATATATCCAACAATTCCACTCATATGATTGCTGTAAATAATAAAACTCTCGAAAAGCGAGAGCGGCATGAGGGTATAGGAAAGAACTTGTCTGAAGTATAGCTTATCTTAGCGAAAAATGCAAGATTTACTTTTTTTGCTCTGTTTCTTTCTTTTCGGAGTACAGGAAACGTAAATATTTTTCAATAAACTCGTCAATTCCACCATCGAGCACCGCATCAGGATTGGTCTCTTCATAGCCAGTTCGAAGGTCTTTTACTTGTTTATAAGGGTGTAAAACATAAGACCTAATCTGATTACCCCATGCAGCTGATTTATGTTCTCCTTTAAGCTCCTGCACCTTTTCAACACGTTGCTCAATAAGTTGTTGTTGTAATTTTGCATGTAAAATCTTCAGCGCCATTTCTTTATTCTGAAGTTGCGACCGCTCGTTCTGACAATGCACAGTTATACCGGTTGGTTCATGCACCACACGAACTGCTGAGTGTGTAGTATTAACTGACTGACCACCTTTGCCTGACGAAGTGAAAGTATCAATACGTATCTCTTTTGGATTAAGCTCAAAATGCTTAGCAGCTTCAAGCTCAGGCAAAACCTCAACCAAAGCAAAAGATGTATGGCGGCCACTATCTGCATCAAAAGGCGATATACGTACAAGTCGATGCACACCACGCTCTGATTCCATTTGACCATATACGTACATACCCTCTATTTGCAGTGTTACTGACTTTATGCCCGCTACAGAACCCTTGGTAATATCAATAACTGAATGTTTGTATTCGTGTTTCTCAGCCCATCTGATATACATACGTAGTAAAATCTCAGCCCAATCTTGTGCGTCATCACCACCAGCACCTGCATGTATCGAAATGATGGCGCTATTTTTCGCGTACTGCGATTTCATAAATAATTGCAATTCCATCTTTTCATAACGTTCTTGTATTTGGAGTACTTGGCTATCTATTTCCTTGCGTAAGTTTACTTCTACATTTTCCTTATCCTCTCGAGCAAGTTCAAGTAGATCATCAACCTCTTTCTGAAGTGACTGCCATTCATCAACGGACTGCTGCAAGTGCGATGCTTGTGTGCTAATCTTTTTCGCATTTTTTTGATCACTCCAAAAATCAGGATTATTCATTTCCTGCTCTAACTGTGAGAGTTCACTTTGCATATTTGGAATATCAAGAAGCTCAATGGCTTCATTTATTCGTAATTGTAAATGCTCTAAAGCATCAATAGTTTCTTTCATAACACAAACTTATGAGTACCTACCTTAGCACACACGTGTCAAAAGTAAATTACTCAATAAATAACTTTTACGATATCATCACTATCATAAACATTTGGACCAACACCATTTGGCCCAAATGAACCGACTACTGGAACAGTGACGCCATTGAGATCATAATCTGTATCTAAAAAGTATTGATTTCCCCATGGATCAAGTGGAATGCTTGGTAAATATGGACCGTCCCAATCTGTATATGAACCATCAGTCTGCAATAAACCTGCTTCTGCAGTCGTCAAATCCCATAACTCGTTAGAGCCACTAGTATTAATCATCTCAGGTGTTTGATGACCAGGCCATTCTGCTGTATCTACCATAAGCTCGCCAATTGCTTCATATAGTGTATCAATATCAGCTTGAGCCTTTGCAATTTCAGCATCGTCTTGTGCAGTGCGGTAAAATACCGTACCCAGAGCTGTAAGCACACCTATAATCCCAATGACAACTAGCACCTCAAGTAATGTAAATCCTTTTTTTCTATTCAACATATTCATCTAAAGTTAATTGGACATCTCTTTCTGTGCCTGATGAAATAATGGTAAGTATCACAGTATCGCCCGGCGTATATTGTTGAATTAAGTTTGCTAAAGTTGTCTCTTCAGTAACAAAAACACCGTCTACCTTGGTAATAACATCTCCCACAACAAGCCCAGCTATTTCAGCTGGACTCTCTGGAATAACACCAAGCTCACTCGGTGCATCCCCAGGAACAATCAATGCACCCTCTACAACATTCAAACCCTCTTCTTTTGCCACACGTTCATTGAGTAGAATGTATCGAACACCAATGTAGGGCCTTACAATACGACCATATCTCTCAACGGACTCTACTACCTTTTTGGCTTCTTTACTTGGAATAGCAAAGCCAATAAGTTGGCCCTGCCTACTAACTGCTGTATTAACGCCGACAACTTTTCCTGCAAGATCAATAAGCGGACCGCCTGAGTTCCCTGGATTAATTGCAGCATCAGTTTGAATAACATTATCCAGTCGCTCCGACTGTCCAACGCCCCCTGCTATAATATCTCTACCTATACCTGAAACAACCCCGGTCGTAACGGTATTACTAAATTCACCAAGGCTATTACCAATTGCAATCACTGATTGACCGAGCTTTAATGTATCAGAATCAGCAAAGCTAAGCTCTGGCAGTGTGAGTGACTGAACTTGTATAACAGCTAGGTCATTAAAAGGATCGCGAGCAACAACCGATGCTTCGTATTCCTTTCCTTTGTTTGTGACGACTGTGTACTGCGCGTCTTCATCATCAACAACGTGGCGGTTCGTAAGTATAAACCCTTCATCTGCATCAACCACAAAACCAGTACCCCCACCTATCTCCTGTGGGCCTAAGTCAAAGTCTGGTATATCTAAATCAAATGGAAATCCAAAGAAATCATCAAAGGGAGAAAAAAATTCATCGTCTAACTGCTCAAACTCTTTCGTTACCACTATGCTCACAACTGATGGCGTCACTGATTGCACTGCGTTTATAGTAGAAGACTCTTGTTGTATGATTTGCAACCTCGACACTTCATCTGCCGGCGCCATTGAACCTAATAAGTCCCTATGATCACCTTCTCCTGCCAACCACTGCCATGCTGATGTTGATGTCTGTGCTGAGCCAACCAAAAAACCAGCGACACTACCGCTAGCACCGCCGACTAATAAGCTTACCACTATAACAATGGTAAGCAATTTTGATTGCTCGAGTTGTTTTTTTTCGGGCATACTAATCAGCTATACGATAAACATCAAGTAACTGCTGGAGCTGCTTTGATTCCATCAGCGCATTTATCTGATCAACAGTCTCTGGATCAAGTTGCTGCTCTTGTTTTTGATCAACCCCCAAAAGATCTCCATACAACCCAAATGTTTGTCTCATCTGACTTAAGTACGGTGATAAATACCAAAGACCGAAAATAACAGGTATTACTATGACCACAAACTTAACAACTGCCATGATACGCATCCAAAAAATATACTTTTGAATTTTTTTTGTAGTCAACAAAATATCGCGATTCATCTCATACATCGCGGTCATCATTGTTGTTACCTCGCGATCAGACAAAGTCTGTTTCACATGCTTTTGTTCTTGTTCGGGCATAGGGTATACTATTGACTTTAGTATACTGATTTTCTAAGTATCTTTCAACTCATTTTGTGCCCATTCTGGAATAACTTCATACTGAAATTCTACAATATCTCCAGACTGTGGTTTATATTCAAGTTGTTTTTGATTACGCAAAGCATTGACATATACATGCCAATCTCGCTCAACAGAACTTGCGTATCCTTGGATCTGTAAATCATCATCCATAACCACATCAAGCATTCCTTCGCTCTCAAGTCGTATAAGTATTTCGCCAAGCGTCTCTCCATTAATAAAAAATATATCCTTGTAGATCTGGAGAGTTCCATGTTGCGTATCAATAGCAAGTGTGATGGTCTGCAAGCTAACTGGCTTGTTCTCTATAGTTTCAGGTTTTTGTGACTCAGTAAAAGTAAGTCGCCCGACACCAAAGCCGCTTGCAAACACAAAAATACTAAGTAAAATAAATCCAACTCTCATACACTATCTACAATCCCTTCCACTCTACTTCTTCCACTGCGTGTGTATGCGCAATAAACCGAGCAAGTGTAAATAAATAATCAGACAAACGATTCATATATTGAATCAAAATATCCTCTACCTCTTCTTGTTCTGCTAAAAATACAATAGACCTCTCAACACGGCGACACACAGCCCTTGCATGATGAGTAGCTGACACCTCTGGGTGACCAGAAGGTAAAATGAAATTCTTTAGTGGTCTTAAATCCTTTGTGTATGTATCAATCTTTTTCTCTAGATGTTCTACATCTTCATGCGAAATGTCGGGCAATCCTTTAACTACGTGACCTGGGTCAGATGCGAGTTGGGAACCAATAACAAACAAGGTATTTTGTATATCGCGAAGCTCGCCCTGCACTCCAGTAATACTACACTGGTCAGCAAGTATACCAACTAGCGCATTGAGCTCATCAACAGTGCCGTAAGCTTCAATCTTTGCATGAACCTTTGACACACGCCTTCCACCAAGTAGTGATGTTTCTCCTGTATCTCCTGTTTTAGTATAGATCTTCATTATTCGAGTGAAATAAATATCTTCTCTATGCGATTTGCTAAGTCAAAGTCTTTAAAACTCACACCCTCAACTTCATGTGTTGTAAGCAAAAGCTCGACTTTATTATAATCATTTACAATTTTAGGATGATGGTCCAACGAATCAGCAGCTAGACCAATCTCTTTCACAAAATCAAATGCACTTGAAAAGTTATGAAACTCAAATAGCTTAGTTAGTTCATCATCTTTATACTTCCATGCCTCTTTAGCAATATCATTAAGCTCTTCCAGTTGTTTGTGTATTTCGTTTTCTGGTAATTTTTGCATGTGGGTATTGTATCATACTTTCTTCCTTGTTCTTTTGCAACTAAAATATGTTTGATACTTTTACTTATTTTATTGTCCTTTTATAACTAAAAGGACGAAAAGTTTCGGGGGTTTTGTAACTCGCTAATGGGCGCAATGTATTTGTTGCGCTACAGCACTGACGCTCGAACATGCAAAACCCCCGAAGCCCCTATCTCTTTTGAAGTAATTGGGGTCAGGGGTGGCAACTTGTTTGAGCGTCGTGGCTAGAAGCCACGTATGTTTATTAAATCTTCTAGCGAGTTTTGCCACCCCTGTGCTTTTGGATACTTTTGGCAGCAAAAGTATCTGTGATTGATATGACAATTGATACTGATTCAAACATATAAAAACCCCCACCTTTTGGCGGGGGTTTTGTTTATAATTCACATGCTCCGCCGACGCAGGCTAATTCTCGTTTATTCTCTGTCTCATCAACTCTTTCGTATTCTACAATCTTTGCGAAATCTATATCTTTCACTTTATCAAGTAGCTTCTCATACGTTGCCTTATCACATGCTTCATATGGTGCCAACTGATATACGTGATTTGAGCGCGGCAAAAATGAAAGTCCCCCTACGATATCCCAATTCTTATACACCCAATTTCCTACCTCAATCCACTCATCATCGCCTACTGAAATAGTTGTTGATGGGTTGTGCTCTGTATAATTAATCTTTACTTTCTTCCAATGCTCAAGTTGCTCAAGCGCACTTACATCATCTTTAAAAATTGAACCTTTTGGTGATTTTACTGGGAACTCAATAACGTATGTTGTTGCACTATCATGTGACTGTCCAACTTCTGGATGATATGGCACCCCTTGATCTTTAAGCATCTTAAATAAAGCATCAGTGGATGCAATACGAACACGACGGATGTAATACTGGGAATGGCGTGGGTGCATTCCTGAAGAACTATTAACAGTTTGAGATGTATTTCCAGAGGGCTTTACAGTTGTAATACAGGTTGATTCTTTAATACCGAATCGCTTTGCATACTTTTTATTAGTTTTGAGTGCTTCAGCGCGGAGAGCCTTCAAAACATCGGGCTTACGAACTGTTGGTGAATCCCACTGTCCTGTAATTGATACTCCGAGCAGCGCTTCTTCTTCACAGTTTTTCTTCCAACCGCGTGAAAGATAAGGAAACTTTGTGAGTGACGCCTGATAAGTACCGAGTAGTGCTGCGATGCGTATTTTTTGCTTCAGTGTCTCAAGTGTGTCATTTGATCTTGCAACAACTTCTGTGAGGTTACAGAACTGCTTTGACCGCAAAAGAATCTCACCACACGGATTTGTACCCATTGTAAGTACAGCATCAGGATTTATTTCTACACGTCTCTTTGGTAGTGTATTAGTAAGCGCACTTCGGTTAAAAATACCACGCTCACCTGAACGACTCTTTACAAGTGATAACCACTCCTCTAAAAATTCTTCGTTTGTAGGTTTTACACGATACACTGCAGAGTTATTGGCCATACTACGCTGCGGATCATTGAGATAAAACTGACCCTTCTTTGCATCACGCATTTCTGTATCATCCAAATCAGACAATGAAATCATAGCACTTCGTCTAACACCACCTGCTACAACAATTTGACCAATCATACAAAGAATATCATGTGCATCAATGTTTGATAAACGTCTTCCTTGGCGCTGCAACATTCGCTCGCGGGTAAAAATAAGCAACTGCCTTAATGGCTCTGGACCAGAAGACTTACCACCCATTGTTTTGAGACGAGCACCAGCTGGACGAAGCCCAGAATAGTCAAACTCAACATCATTACCATCAGCCCATGTTTTCATACCCAATACCAGCGCATCACACCACCCCTCTTTACTATCGTCAATTTTGTGGTTAGCTAATTTCTTGCCGGTCTGATATTTAATCTGTGGTAATTTTTGAATATGCTCACTCTCAACTGAAAAACCTACCCCTGTACCACACATTGAGATATACATAACCTCAGCAAAGTCTTGGAATGTCTCTGGTGCTATAAATGAACAGTTGTATGCACATACGTTTGTTGATCGAGCTGCTGTTCCAGAGAATTGAAGCAATCGCATTGATGGTAAAGCCTTATGTTTCAAAATATATTCCTGCACTTCCTTGTACTCACTTTCCTGGAGCTTATCACCAAGATTCTCTCGCATAAAAGCAACATACCGTTCAACTGTCTCAACCCATGTCTCACGACGCTGCTCTTCACCGATCCACCTAGAATAAGTACGGTAATAAATAAACTCACCAAGAGGATTGTCTTTGTAGTATTTCTTGCTCTGGCGAGCAAGTTCTTTTACGTGCTCGGGCGTACCGAGTCCAACCTCACGTTTTCTTGCACGCTCTTCCCTATATAGAATGTATGTTTTTGCAACGCGAGGTAGGTTGGCCGCAACAAGTTGCTGTTCGACTAAATCTTGTATTTGCTCAACATGAGGTACAAAACGAGCTTCTTTTCGCGCAAGCTTCTTAAGCTCTGCCTCTACTTTACGAGCAACAGCGAGCGCCTCCTTTTCTGTAAAGCCATTACCTATTTCAAGCATAGCCTTATGAATAGCTGTAACAACACGCGCTAAATCATAGGGCACGATTGAACCATCACGTTTCTGCACCTTTTTAGGAGCTAGCTTGACGGCCTGTGATTTTGGCTTTGTTTTTGTTATTTGTGGCATGGAAAAAAAGTTAACTGTTAAAGAAATTAAAATTTATTTGATAACCAATTAGTAATATGACGAAGCAATTCGTAGCCAAACTCTTCATCCTCTAGAAGAGTCATCTGATCCTGTGCCTGTACGATCTCGTCTAAAAGCGCCTGCAGCGGTACGCCATATTGCAACCCAGCTGACACAACTGATAAAAAGAAATGCACTATCCGTACATCACGACCCTCTGTGTCATAAAGTGAGTGTAATGTAATCTCACCCGGCGCCCCATCATCAAAAAGACTCACTGTGATATACCCACGGCAACCATGTAATGTGAATGTATATGTTACTGAATGGCGTTCCTCAGCAAGCTTTTTTTTGATAGCAGTATTTTGCGCAGCAATACTGTGCACCTCTTCTTGCTTGTCTTCTTTTGCAACTTTTGTAGTTTCTGTCTGTTGTTGCGGTTTTGGTTTTGGCTCTTTTACTACTGGTACTGGCTCTTCTTTTGCGTCTTTTATATCTTCCTGCTCGCTCTTTACTGATGGGGTTGAAACAAAATCATGGTACGCACCAGCGGCCTTAGTAAGTCCTCTTTCTAAAAGAGCTATTTCTACAGCCTCTCGCACATCAAGCGTAGATATATGCTCACGATAAGACAGTTCTTCGCCTAACTTGTCGATCACATCATCTACAATTTGGTTTGAAATTGGCTGCTCTTGTATATGTACAGCACGTAGTGCTTTGTTAATTGAATCACGTAATTTTTCTTCATCAAAAAGAACTGCATCACCTGAGCGTTTTATAATATGAAATACGTTATATTTATTTTTAACAGGGGTATCTGACATGGGGTATATCAATTAGGCTACTCGCTTTTTAGCTTTTTTAAATTTCTTAAGCTCGTCTTGGAATCCACTTACATCTTGAAAAGAACGGTACACCGATGCAAAACGAATATATGCAACTTTGTTAAATGCCTTGAGTCTACGCATCATAATCTCTCCTATGTCGCCACTTTGCACCTCTCGTTGCTTTAACTTTTGAATATCACGTTCTATATTCTGAACCATACGCACAAACTTCTCTCTAGTATATGGAACCTTATGTAGTGACTTCTCCAGCCCTTGTACAATCTTTTCTTTGGAATATGATTCACGCCTACCATCACGCTTCACTACCACAAGATCAAGCAGTTCAATTTCTTCTCTTGTTGTGAATCGATACTGACACTTCTCACATTCACGGCGTCTTTTTACGCTCATTCCTTCATCTCCAACGCGAGAATCAGTAACTTTGGTTGTTGTTGAATTACAAACTGGGCAATGCATGAAAATACTATATATTGTGTAGTCAACTCTAATTGTAACACTATATATAGTAATATGCTAATTATTGTCTTTTTTTACATTTATGTAAAAATAATAGGCTTACTTTGGTACAAAGACCAGGACGTAGTGTCGTGAAACATCAGAAACGCGACTCATAAAAACCGTGCACTGTGGATAAATACCCCCTCCCCTACATAGTCACCCATCATAGGTCAAACTAAAAACACCCCCTTTGGTTAAGGGAGTGTTTAAAAAGCATTTATAAGCTACTAACCCATCTTCTTTCGAATAAACGCTGGGATTTCCAAATCATCTTCTTCTTGTTCTTTACGCTTCTCATCTTTTGACTTTTTCTCTATCTTAGGAAGTGCGTATTTACGAGATGGCGACAAAGGCTCTTCATCCTTTTTTGTATCTTCAGCTTCTTTCTGAGGAATAGGCGCTGGCTTCTTAGGCTCTTCCTTTACAGGACGTGCTGGAATGTCTGAATCTACATCACGCGATGATGACTGCCCAGATGATGAGCTACTTGTGATACCCGAAGTTGGATATGTTGACTGTGAAGTTGTGTTATACCCAGATGACGAACCAGAGAATCCAGTAGCAACAACAGTAATCTTCACCTCATCTCCTAAATCCTCATCAACTACTGCACCAAAAATAATCTTTGCGTTTGGATCAGCTGCCTTAGTGATAACTTGAGCTGCTTCGTTAACCTCATACATACTCATGTCACTACCACCTGTAATTGTAAATAGAATTCCTTTTGCTCCATCAATAGACATTTCGAGTAACGGGGAGCTAATTGCTGCTTGCGCTGCATCTACTGCTCTATTCTCACCAGTACCAACACCAATACCCATCATAGCAGTACCAGCATCTGACATGATTGATCGCACATCAGCAAAGTCAACATTGATAAGGCCAGGTAGAGTAATGATTTCTGAAATTCCTTGCACACCCTGTTTGAGAACTTCATCAACAACTGAGAAAGCATCAAGCAATGATGTCTTCTTATCAATAATTTGAAGTAATCGATCATTCGGAACAACAATAACAGTATCAACTTTATCGAGTAAATCCTGCAGTGCCTGCTCTGCAATAAATCGTCGCTGTGCCCCTTCAAATGAAAACGGCTTTGTAACAACTGCAACAGTTAGGGCGCCAAAGCCTTTTGCAACTTCAGCAATAACAGGGCTTGCCCCTGAACCACTTCCACCACCCATACCAGCAGTAATAAAAACCATATCAGAGCCTTGTAATACTTTTTCCAAATCATCACGCGACTCTTCGGCAGCAGCTCTACCCTTTTCTGCATCCATGCCAGCGCCAAGACCACGGCATGTTTCTCTTCCAATGTTTACTTTTACTGGGGCACTATTGTGATGTAGTGCTTGTGCGTCTGTGTTTACAGCAATAAACTCAACGCCTTTTATTTTACTTTTTACCATACGATCGACCGCAGCACCTCCGCCTCCGCCCACTCCGACGACCTTGATTTTTGCAAACGATTCTACCTCTGGTTTGATTTCCATACGATTGTATGCGTTTTAATACTTACACATATATAGTACAAGATCAGATGCATTTAGTACAGTCAGATAATGAACATTTTTATTGTTCAAGTGATGAAAGTGCTTATGTACCATAAAAAAACTTGAGCACTAAGGTTGCTCAAGTAATATACGTCTATATATAGCCCCTGATCTTAAGTTTTGAACGAATCGAAAATACCCTTAATAGATCCCAGTGGATTTGAAATTTTCATGACTTTGCCAAATATACCACCTTCACCATCTGACTGTTCTAGCTCTGCTCCCCAGAGCATCAAACCAAGAGCTGTAGAAAATGATGGGTCTTGTACTCGTTCAATTGCAACCGACTCGACTACTGGTTTTGCCATAGCTGCTGGTAACTTGAACTGCTCTCGAGCAAACTCTACAACACCATGCATGTGAGCACCACCGCCCGTTAAAATAATACCTGCAGGAAGCATTCCTGACCGATCTATTTTTTGTAACTCATCATCGACCATACCAAATATTTCCTCAAGTCTTGCCTCTATTATCTCTGATACTTTGCGTACCGA
Organism: Patescibacteria group bacterium; assembly: GCA_049604715.1. GTDB lineage: Bacteria > Patescibacteriota > Patescibacteriia > S139-126 > S139-133 > JBMYTV01. The sequence goes on along the minus strand of JBMYTV010000001.1, from coordinate 179,828 downwards.
AACTACTTCTTTGTCATCTGCTCCATATTGCTCTAAATCAATCTCTGTACGAGCCTTTACTGTAGCGAGTAGCGCGGTACCAACATCAAGTTTTACATTTTCAGCAACATCAATTGCAGTACGTAGTCCGATTGCAATATCAGACGTAATGTGTGAAGCGCCAATTGGCAAAATCGCAGTATGCAAAACATCGCCCTCTTCAAACACAGCAAAACTGGTAGTGTTTGAACCAATATTAACCAATGCCACGCCAAGCTCTTTTTGTCTTTTTTCAAGCACAGCCTCGGAACAAGCCAAAATACCCAAAACAAGGTCGTTAATATCAAGACCTGTACGGTATACACTTTTGGTCACGTTTCTAATCTGTGATGATAAACCTTGAATAATCTGAGCATCTACTTCAAGCCTAACACCGCTCATACCAACTGGATCCTTAATGTTCATCTGACCATCAACACTAAATGAACGCGGGATAACATGAATAATTTCATAATTAGGAGGAGTTGCAACAGCCTGAGCAGCCTCAATAACTCGCTCAACATCATCTTCCTGAATTTCACCATTAGCCTTGCCTACAGCTACTACTCCGTGAGAGTCTTGAGATAAAATATGTGTTCCAGATATTCCAACGTACGCACTTTTAAGCTCAACACCACTTAGGCGTTCAGCTTTTTCTAATGTCTGAGATATAGAAGATACAGCATCCTCAATGCTGGTTACTGTTCCTTTGCTCACCCCCTCTGAAGGAGTCTCTACAGCAGCAAGAATTGTAGGTTCCTCTTTTTCGCCTAACTGCCCAACAACAACCCGAACAGCGCTCGAGCCAATATCAAGACCACAAATTATTGATTCTCGTGAACTCATTATTTAACCAGTTACTTTAGATAAGTATATCATGATTACTTAGCCTATAAAAGTAGTGTTCAACAAGCATTCACCGCAGCAAATCTTGGACGTATGGATAAAACACTATTATACCTACCACAACAGCGGCAAGTGATGATATCAAAACAGCTGCGGCCATAACGTCTTTTATGACGCGTACATATTCATGAATCTTTGGCTTGATCACATCAATCATGCGTTCAATTACTGTGTTCAGTAGCTCTAAGAGCAATACTAAGGTGATCACTAAAATAATTATGACCCACTCTTTTAGTGTGATACCAACATATCCGCCAAATACTATCACAACTAAAGCCGCCCAAACCTGTAGCCGAAAATTCTGCTCATGCCGATATACTGAGGACAATCCTCGAAGAGCGTGAAAAAAACTTTTGGTTAATAACGTTAGTGAAAACATATTACTTTTGCCAATCTTTAACAACTAATGCCTGGAGTGCATACATACGCTGCGCCTCTGTTGGGGTCACGTGATCATAACCCAATATATGCAAAGCACCATGTGTATACAAATGCGCTACTTCTGTTCTGAGCGCATGACCTTGCTCTTGAGCTTGTTTCTTTGCCCTATCAATACTAATGATAACCTCTCCAACATACTCGTGTCCTTGGCCAGGACTAGGACTTTCGTCATATGGAAATGCGAGCACATCTGTTGAAGTAGGGATACCACGCCACTTGGTATTGAGCTTCTTCATTTGACGATCATGAACAATCTGACATGATACCCTTCGAACTGCACCACGCAACTTAGTACGTTTTGTAATGGATGTATTTAGATCACTGAAAAATACCGGTCCTACAATATACGGTATAGCCGAATCATAATCTGTTTGGACTAATGCCTTATGCATTTTCGTCTGGTGTATTATCTTCCTCAGGTGTTGAAGTTGCTGTATCTTCTTCGCTTAACACCCAACTACTTTTCATTGCTTCCCAGGTAGTTAAATAGTCAGCCTCAGGCTCAATACCCTGGTTGTATCCGATACCTATAACTAAATCACCAACAATAAAGTATGCGATAGCCCCATCAAGTGAAATAACGGCCGTGGTTCCATCCTCACCGATTGTAGTAAAACGCAGCAAGTCATCATCAACACCCGGAACTTGTTGTTTATACCAGTCCGCTACATCCGTAATTAATGGGCTCTTTTGCTCTACAACCACCTCAACAAACTGATTTGTAGCAGATGTAAACATAACAACATTACCTAAGCCGTCTATTTCATTTACAGACCAACTTGTAGGATATGCGATTGTGTATCCATATGATGGATTGAGATATGTATCAAACTGACCAGATTCGAGGAGGCTAGAACCCGCGTCACGTGGTGAGTAAAGACTTAGAACCTCGCTTCCATCCACATACCCATCAAGATCTGTATCAGGCTTATTAAACTCTGTTTCGTATAAAATCTCTTCAACATCAGTAAGTCCATCTCCGTCACTATCAAGACTTGCCTTCAAATCTGAAAGTTCGTACTCGATATCATTGTCTGGTAAAATCTCGTCATCATTTGGTAGTGTACCTTGGGTAATGTTGGACACAACTGCAATGAGCGCTCCTGGAAGCTGATCGATCTCAAGTGTAACTGTATTAAGACCCAAATCAATTTGACTTCGATCATCAAACTGCCATGTTCCATCGTTTTTTAAATATGCTATCTTTAGACTGTTTTCGACAATACTTGATAGATTATCATCGTCATACTGAATACTAAGCTCAGCTACGCCTGACAAACGCCGTGAAGCTGGGTTGATACTAAAACCGCTACTAACAACTTGATTTTGATCAGAACTTACATCTTGAGAGCTTATTTGAATTACTTCAATCAAGCTATTATCGTTAGCAGACAATTGTAATACTAACTCACCTGAAACTGCACCTGTGTTATCTTTTGCAATATGGGTAATTGGTGGAGGTAAGCGGTCAGTAACCTCATCGCTTTCATCATCCTCGTTATCGATAGTATCTTGAAGAGGTGTTATATTAATATCATCAAGTGGAGCTGTTGTGGTCTGTTGTTGCTGACTGAAGTACCACCACACAAAACCACCACCAATAGCAAGTACAACAAAAACAAACACCAAAAGAATTGTTGTCCCGCTAATTCCTCCACTTCCTTTACTTACCCGTTTTGTTTTACCACTTGGCAAAAAACGCGCTGGGAGTGTATAAATGTCTACTGGCGGAAACTCAATAACTTGTTCTGATGCTAGTGGTTTTGTGTCCTTTTTCTTTTTCTTACCACCAAACAGTGCCATGATTAAATTGTATTAAAAGTTGACTTGCCCAAAAAACTCTAGTTGACCAGGCCCTAGTGGGTCATACCCATTTTGTACTTCTTCACCGTCCAAAAATGTATCCCCATCTGTGTCAGGATTTAATGGGTCAGTGTTCCACGATACCACCTCTTCTCTATCAAACAAACCGTCGCTATCAGTGTCTGGTAAAGTTGGGTTAGTATTATACTCACGCTCTTCTTGATCTGTAAGGCCATCACCATCACTATCAACTAGAGGTGAGACTTCATCTGACTCTTCTTCATCTTCATCATCCTCAACTACAACCTCATCCATCTCATCTTCTTCACCCTGACCTACTTCATCTTGTGTTTGTGTAGTATCTGTTGTTGTTAATTCAGGTGTTGCAAAGAATTGCATATATCCGACATAACCACCTATACCAAGCAGAATAACCACAACTATGACAATACCTGTCATAAGTAATTTCTTTTTTGTGCCAACATTTTCCTTTTCATCCCAGGCAATAGCATTTACTGGTGTTGGTGCAACACTTGGTGGAGGTGCCATAGGCGGTACCTCGCTTTGTGGTTTTGGTGCTGGAGACGAAGCTTGCTCTTGTTTCAACTCAATAGGCTTTGACTCTGTTGTAGGCTGCGAGGTTGGCTGGTCTACTGCAGATGCATAACTTTGCGTCTCTGGCTGCGGTGCTTGTGGATCAGTATCAGCCATAATATCTTCAATAACTGAACCCTCGCCTGCTGGTGGCTGTGCTGGTTGTCCAGTTGGAAGGCCTGCTGGTGGCTGATTTTTTGTAGGCTCTGGTGTTATTGATGGCTGCTGCGGAGCTTGAGAGTCACTTGATTGGCCTTGAGAATCATTAGGTTGTTGATCTTTTACATCATCAAACATACACGTAAATTAACACTTAAGACTTATATACTATACCATAAAAGCCTGGTCTAAACTACTTAACTAATGGATCATACCCATTACCAAGCTCAGTCCGATCATCAAAACCATCCCCATCAGTATCTTTCATTAGTGGATTAGTTTTGTACACTTTTATTTCATCATAATCATTGAGTAGATCCCCGTCAGAGTCTGGATTATGAGGATCTGTCCCCCAGCCTTGGACTTCTTCGCCGTCAAATATACCGTCACCATCAGAATCAAAGTCAAACGCGTACTCATATTGCACTCCTGTCATAGCTTGTTCTTCAGTATGTACCGGCTGAATATCTTCTTTTTCTGGGACGCCAAAATACCACCATAGAAACAAGCCAACGCCTAAAATCAAAACTAAACTAATAAAACTTCTTATTTTGTGCTCAACCATATTATTTTGCGTAAATAGTAATTACTCCAGCGGCCGGTATACTACGACTAATCATCTCACCATCTGCAATAGTTATATCTGGCTGCCAGCCATCTGGAGTGGTATTTGTCGTATATTCTACACCATACGTACCAGCTGGAAGTCCTGCTATATCAAACGAAGCAGATCCAGTCGACTTTAAAATAACTGTATAACTATTGCCTGAGTTAATAAATGCAATTGGATCCAAGGTAGTATCACCTGAAGTAGCCTCTATTCTGACCGCTCCTCTTCGAACATTCTTATAATACCGTTTGAAAAAGTTACTCTTTGAATTAACTATAATATTTGGATTTGTGATATTTGTTAAATCAAGGTGATACAGTGAGGTAGGAGCAGCTGTAATAGCAGCAATTGCTCCTTGTTGCCATGAACTGTTGTTGCCTAACTTCAAATCCTCATGAAGTGTATTGTAATCATTTGATGATACCCACCACTCAAGCATAGATGTATCAAGACCATATGTATTTCCTCGATCAGCTATTTTAGTGATATGCGATTGACCCGCGTCTGAGTAGCGGTGGTATGAAATTTCACTTATATAGTTTGAGACTCCAGGTACAGCAATGATTGCATCAAAGTATGAATGTGCATTACTACCCTTTGTTGTTGATGGTGCTATAAAATCTGGAGTATAACCATATGACTCAAGCCTGTTTGCTGTTGCAATAATAGCGTTTGCAATATTATCAGTACTCCATCCTGATGCTAAATCAGGCTCAAGTATAACCTCAACAGCATCAGGAACAAAGCCGTATTTACTATCCATATGAATAAATGCTGCTGTAATATACTCAGCATATTCTTCAGGATCAGTATAATGCTCAAACGAACCAGCGCCAAAGTCCACATAGTTTAGATTAAGATACAATGATTCACCGTTCGCCGCGAGATAGCTCCTAAGTGGTAAAACCACCTCATCTATACTAAAATCAAGCGCAGAGAACTGGAACCCAGACCAATTGAATGTAAATGGGTCATTGTCATCATTTATAGGCTGATACCAACTTGTTTTCCAAGTTGTACGAGGGATTTTCCCTGCTATATAATCTGAAAAATGATCTTGGGTGTTCTCTTCACCACTCTTTATCTCAATACGCAATCTATTTATACCCATAGCATTTACTGCCCCATCAAGCACTGAATCCTGCCATCTCCAGTAATTTGCTATGGCTTCTGGTGAATCAGTAGCTTCAATCCATGCCATTGCTTCCCAACCATTTATTGTCTGGTATGTGATACTTGGATTCAATGAAATCAGTGTCCCAGGACCAGCCGGCACTTTATTGATAAACAAAGACGTCAACTCTGTTCCAATATTCTGTTGAAGTGCATCTACCGCATGCAACCCATACCACCAACTACCATCAGGCGGATCATCAGTAAATGTTCCTGTATGAATTGTTCCACTAATAGAGGTTGTTTGTATTTGCGTCCATTTTCCTGGTACACCACCGACATTTGGTGCGCGCCACAGCTCAGCTCGCAATAGCGCTGTATCATCAGACACTGTATAATCGAATACTACTGGATCTGTATCAACACGGGGTTGTGCTGAAAACTTACCTACAATAGGATTAGTCGTATCTATAAGACTAATTGAAGCCACGTTAGTAAAGCCACTCGAGCCATTTGTGTTTCGAGCAAATACACGGTACTCAACAAATGTAGCTGACTGGTTCACTTTTGTGTCAGTATACGAGGTAATATTTTGTCCCAAAATCGCAAGTTGACTCCATACACCGAGCGGACTTGTTGAATCACGATATTCAATAACATATTCATTTTCTGTTGTCGCATTATCAGTCCAACTAAGATCAGTATCAACATTTGACCCACTAAAGACACGAACAGCTGTTAAACCACTTGGGTCAGCTGGTGGACCAGATGGCGCAGGGACCACTGCACGCAAGGGTGATGCGAGCGTTGTTATATTACCGGCTGCATCAAAAACTTTTACACGATACCACCATGTACCTACTCCTGGTGTGTCTACAAAAGATACCGTCGCACTTGCACCAGATATTGTCTGGACACCTACATATAAAGCGTTAGCATAATCTGGCAAACCACTTTTATCTGGTATACGCTCAAGTTGAATTTGACCTAGATTAGTGTCATCAGTAACTATAGCATCGATAATAGCATCAACAGCGGTTGTGCCTGTTAGGAGTGCCGAGCTAATACCAGGAGGCGTAACGTCGGTTGGGGCTTTTTGTACTATCTGAATTGGCGCTGCCTCAGTACCAACGTTACCAGCTGTATCAACTACGTGAAAACCATACCACCATGTACCAGTTAATGGATAATCAATAATCTGACCAGATGTAACGCTAACATTCATATGAGCAAGTGAAGTTCGCAGATACGACACCTCTTGCCACACACCTGGCGAGCCTCCATTATCAGGCGCAATCCAAACCTCTACCCTATCGATTATATGACCTGTTGCTGTTGAATCTACCGCAAAGTCAACAATTGCAGATCCTGGTGTTACGTTAAACAGTGTTACAAGTGGCAATGTTGGTGGAGGGGTTACAACATTAACTGTATATGATATTGAATCGAGCACTCCGGCATTAACCATCTCAGCCGTCAATGTTCTAGTACCTACTGATAAGCCGTTTAGATCACAAGTATGCGTACCTGCGTTTTGACCAGTTGTATTCTGAATACCATCGTCACTTCTACACTGCACAACATCACCTGCTGAAATAGTGTATGTCATTGTCACATCAGCAGAGCCATTCGAGCCATCTGGTGGATCATCAATCGTAACAGTTGGTGTTGGCGATGAAGAAAATACTGTGTACGTTATGGTATCTGTCACACCAGATCCAAGCATTTCAACAGTAAGTATTCGCGTGCCCGGAGATAGGTCACTCAAGTCACAAGTATGAGTACCTGCGTTTTGACCAGTAGTGAACTGAACACCATCATCGCTCCGACATTGAATAGTGTCTCCTGCAGAGATGGTGTATGTAAGTGTTACGTCTTCAGAACCAGTTGAACCATCTGGCGGGTCGTCAATAGTTACTGTTGCTGGTGGTGGTGTACTAGAATTAACTTCGTATGTAACTGAATCTTGAGTTCCTGATGTTAACATTTCTACAGTCAGTGTTCTGACACCATCTCCTAAAGCAGAAAGCAGGCAGCTGTTAGTGCCTGCATTCTGTCCGGTTGTAGTTTGGGTTCCATCATCGCTCCGACACTGGATTACATCTCCATGAGATAGACTATATGTCAGTGTCACATCTGGAGGTCCTATAACACCATCAAGTGGACTTAGGATACTTACTTCTATTGGCACCACGCTCGTCAGTTCTGCTGTGTATGAAATACTATCGCTATCAGTGCCGGCAGAATTTGTAATATCAACACCTAGTGTATGACCGCCAATTGCCAACCCATAAAATGAATACGAATAGCTACCAGCTGACGCAACTGTGATAGTTGAGCGAACGCTACCGTCTACTGTGAATGAGACTGTGCCAGGCTGAGAAATTGTATAATAAATTGTCACATCTGATGCTCCAGAAGTTCCGCTCGGTGGACTCGTAATAGTTACAACCGGTGGAGTTGAGCCAAATGACAGCGTTGGAGCCGGTCCTATAGTACCGCCACTCGTAGACAAACCAAATGATCCACAGGTATCACCACTTACTGTACCAATACCTACCCAGTGAGCGCCTTTAAACTCAGGATTGGCATACACATTACCGTTGCTATAAATATATATGTGTGACCCCTCAGCACAATAAAAGTCAGGGTCAAGCGCTTCGTTATAACACGACTGCTGATCATACTCTTGTGGGCAGAATGCAAATTCATTTATTGGATCTATTGGCATAGAGAAACCTAGCGCGTTGCCAAGTGTTGTATTCCAAGACAATGGCCACCTACTTGTTGAAACACCTGAAATAAATGTCCCAGCACCAAGATCAGGCAGTGCCCCGCCGTTATCATTTTGGTACTGTACTAATTTTTCTGCTATTGCACCAATACCACCTATCCGATCTATGTCAATCTGTATATTTTGCTTATCCTCAAGTACTAAATTGTTATTAAAGTACATTCCATCAAGTAGCGCGCTGTAAATAGCTTCTGTATCTCCAATAGAATCTTGATTATGCGAAAGTACCAAAATGTAAGAAGTAATGTTGTACGGGATTGTAAGACTATTTGCATCAGTAAAGTGTATGTACGTACTTCGTCCGTCAACTACAGCTTCATAGCCATCAACAACAGCACTTCGAGGACTTCCTTGCGGGAAGTCTTGCGCTTCGTACCAACCAGCCGCTGACGCATGACCTGGATTGTCATACACACGAAGACCAATTAGGTCATTACCTTGAATACCAGGGTCTTGCTCTACTCTGAAGATTTTATCAAGTAGCAGATCACTAGTTGCGCCAAAGTCATGGGTCTCAGCAATAGTTGCAAGCAACGGCTCTCCTGCGTTACCACGACAATACATCATAGTCGCATTCCAACCAATACTATATGGAACTCGATCTGGCCATGGGAAGTCACATACAAACACGGTTATACTCGCAGAACCCACTTTTGTTCGACCTAAATGGTCCCCGCCAAATATATTGTCTGTGGTCACCACAGCATTTGCAGTAATTGTTGCGCTATTTTGACCGCGCGCGCTTACAGTAACTGTATTCTGATCTATTGCTGGAGATGGTGTAATCAAGTTATCTGGATCGTTTTCGGTCCACGACCAATCCCAAACATATTCACTCATTGGAATAATATACGTTCTAACTCCTCCAAAATTACTATATGGGAGTGCTGTAAAAGTATTAGTATTACGCGGTGGCTGATCAGTATCAACAAACCAACTGGCTGGTTGAACTTCTACACCATCGAGCTGACAAAGTGCGCTACCGCTGGTAAATCCGAAACCTACATCTGAACCAAGTTGCTGACTATATGTGCTCTCAGCTGATGCTTTAACCACTAGATCAATAAGACTTGCCTCAGGAAATGGACTAGTTGGAGAAACAATAAACACTGTACACCCCTCAGACCAAGTACATCCCTCCACCCCATCAATAACGTTATATGAACTCACTGACTTTGGAAGTGTAGTACCGCTACTTATATCAACAAGATCAAAATATGATGCACTGTTTGAAGTCTTCATCTGCTGACTAAAGACGACTTTAATTGAGCTATTTAAACATTCTAGATTACCAGTTACTGACACTACTGAAGGTGGAGGCGGCACATCACATGTACATGCTGAGCGGTTACAATATGTTGTCGCAGTACAAAGATTAGCACTAGGATCACAAATAGGAGTACTCAAGTCACCATCACATGACAATGGACCTGTAACAGTACCTGAAACATCAATATCAGTTACAGCAGAATATCCACCTGCCGAACCTGTTGCAAATGTTGCGCCTGCAAACTGTGATGTTACTGTTTGCACTGGGTCGATATTCCCGTCACCATCAGAGTCAACTGGCGCCATTGTCGCAATAGCTGTGTTATCAATAGACCATGCCCAATTATAATCCCAAGCATCAATATACTGACCACCAACACAACCGTCGTCTGTAATTGCTTTTCCTGTAATAGTTTTATCTTGAAGCAATGCATTGTATGACAAGAAAGATGGCTGCGTACTTACGTTACTGAGAGAACAACCAGTTGCTTGTGTTTTGAATATCCACGAATACGCATCATCAACCAAATCACCATCCGAATCATAATTAAGGTTGGTTATTTCCTCTCCATTTACACCGCGGATACCAGTTGGTCCACCATGAAGCACTACCCTATGATGAATATCTAGACTTAAACCGTCTGGGGTGAGTAAAATTTCGTCATCACTACTTGGTAGAATACTAAATCCTGTTGCTGTTAACACATTACATACATCACCATCATTACATACGTACAAATCAATATTGCCTGTAGTAACCGTAGCCCTATCAGCATCTGAACTAAACCGAGCACCAAGCTCTGAGTTCAAGCACGCTGTACTACAAGTGGGCCATTCATCATCAACAGTAAATGAAAGTGCTACAGTTACGTCAGTACTATCCTCATATGTAAGTCCCTGTACACTACCCCGGACAAATGTATTTCCAATACCTCTTGCAAATACAGTTTGCTGTGGGTCTACATTGCCATTACCATCATCGTCATCATACGTAACTTCAGCGACTAATACATCATCCTGCGTCCAAAACCAATTAAGCGCAGAACTGATAACAGGCTGACCGCCAAAACATCCCTGATCACTCATAGCCCTACCTATGATGCGCTTACTTTGCCCAAGTGATGCAAATGACATTGTATCAGGTACCACATCAACACTTGTCACGTCACAGCCGTCAATCTTTGTATGGAATACCCATGTATATGCATCATTATCACCATCTCCATTCTCATCCATATTAAGGCCGCCAAGCGATGCGCCGCTAGTATCTAAAATTGAATTACGTAAAATAACACGGTAATGCTGATCTTCATCGAGTACTCCAGCATCAAAGTCAACATCCTTACCCGTCACTGTCCAAGTCTTACTAATATCAGTATATGAATTGCAGGCTGCATCATCATCACAACGAGCAATAGTAACTGAAGAGTCAGAAATAGTAGCTGCATCAGGATCTTTACCAAACTCAACTGCAATAATTGACTCAGGACATGCTGTATCACAGTTTGGCCATTTCTTTATTACTTTAAATGTAGCCGATCCCCCGCTACCGCCACTACTATTACATGTACATGTAACGGGATCACATGAGTTACTTGAACACTGAGAATCATCAGAAGAACAAACTGGAAATGGCTGGGATGAACACCACGCACCAGTACTACATGACACATCAAATGGCAGGCTATTACTCTGCTGACCACCAGCGGTTACACTAACGTCACTATCTAAAAATCCAGTTGGTAAATCAAATTGTATTTGGGCATCAGTCCAGTCATTGAAATCTGTCTCAGGAACGTTTCCGCTAGCAGAGAAATTAACATTGTTCGTGCTGTTACTTCTATTACCTGCTGCCACGTCAGTTAGTCGTGTACCAGACAATGTGATTGCAGCACTATGACATGCACTTCCTGGAGAAATACCAGTCAAACAGGGGCCAGTGAATGGTGCATTTGAAGTAACGGTAAAGTTTCTTCTATTACTTGTAACATCCCCGTAGTTTGGATCTGCATATGATGACTCAACCTCCACAGAGTACACATCTGGACTCAGCGTACTTGGAACATTAGTCACTATATATGTATCAGTTGGAGTGGTTATGGTTGCGCCAGTGCTATTGTCAAACGGATCAATAAACCGAACGGCACTCACAGTTGCTGAGTTTGTGTCAGTTCCTTCAAAACATCTTCCATTAATAGTTAAGCACTGCCCAACTGGACCACTTATTGGACTAAGGGATGTAATATAAGGTGTACATGTACAGTCTTCAGCCGCAGCAACTGTAAAACTCCATGGCTCTCTGAGTGTATTACCATCATTATCTACAATAACTGAAGCAGTAACAACAATATTATAGGTCTGCCCCGTAGTCCATTCTGTCTCAGGCGTAAACTCAAAATTTCTATAGCCATTGTTTACAGGTGTTCTTGGATCAAGTACACGCAAAGTTCCAAACCCAGTCACTGTAGTCTGGGTTGTCACATCATCAGGCTGCAAAGTAATAAACGTACCATCAACATCAAGTGTTATGAGCTCGTTGAACATTGCGGTACCAAATGTAAACAAAATTGTCTCATTCGGACATGAATTGCTACCAGTAGGTGATTTATCAGTAATTCCTGGAACGCTATCGTTAGTTTGGAACTCCCAAGTTACAGGAGATGGTAGTTGGTTATTAGCACATAAATCTTCTATATCCTGAACCGTAATGCTATACCAAGTAAATGGCTCTAGCAACAAAGTGCTAGTATCATCAATCTTTACTCTAAAACCTTTTGCCTTAGAGGATACTGTCAATTCTGCGTTATCAATTGGGGGACCAACGGCGATTCCACCAGGACCATCAAGTTGTTGCAGTGTAAACTTACTAGTTTGTGGACGCGCCGGTGTACCACCATCACTAATAGTAAAGAAGTCAATTTCTTCATTAAAAGTAACATCAATTGTAGGCGTTCGTGACACTGTCCGTGACGTACCATCTAGCTTTGGATATGCACTTGTTATTGATGGCTCTATAGTATCAAGACTAATACCTGTATCAAAATGCCATGCAAAATAATTGTTAGGCGGAGTACCTGGCGAACCTTCACAAACTGTACCATTACATGCTTCAAGTAAATCACCCGATGTATCAGCAAGGGTGTCATACAGACGAACCTCATACCCTCGTGTTGGGGCAAAATTATTATCAGGGGTAAATTTCAGTGCATTACCACTTGTTTGCCATGTACCAGACACCTCCACACCAGACAAACGCTCATTGACAGTTGCGTTACCTGGAACACTTCCACTATTTACTGAGTTATTGAACTGGGGCTGTACACGACTACACAAGTGAACATCTAATTTTGGATCACTTCCACCATGTGATGTTTGTACTGACCGCAGCTCAAATCCATTACTACCCAGAGTACAACTAAAACATGAACTATCAAACTGACTCGTACCTGTGTCATCACAATATGTACAATCTGCTACACAACTATTTCGTGGTGAACAACTAGAGCCACTTGGATCCCCAAAAATACCTCGTCCAACAAGTTGACTAAATACAAATTCAGTAATAGCTGCAGCTAATATTAAAATCAAAAGCCCAATAACTGCATTGATGATAATCTTCTTTGCTCTGTTGATTGCTTCGGGTCTACCACCAGACGTCATCCATGTGTATCCTGCATAAACAATAAGTATCAATGTCAAAACTCCCAAAATCCCGTACACTACACGAATGATATTTATCACTGTCTGTCTGATGTCTTGTGTACCAAGACCAACTCCAGTTAAGTAATCCGTACCAAAATCAGCCTGTTGACCAAATACAAAAAACGGCACAATTGCCAAACCAAATGCCGCTATTAGTCCTAGTGTATGTTGTATTATTTTTGAAAAACGTCGCATGGGGGATAAAAATGTTTATGAGGATAAGTACGCTTGGAGCCGCTCTTTCACAACCCCGCCATCAGCGTCAGGGCCAATTTCTTTCATTACAGCTCCCATAGCCTGGCCAAACTGAACCGTTGACTTGTCTCCTAGTCCATCAACAACTTTCTTAACTACTTCATCAATCTTCTCAACCGGCATTTCCTCAGGCATATATTGTTCAAAAAATACTACCTCGCGTTGCTCTTTTTCAGCCAACTCTTCCCTACCACCATCAATAAATGCCTTAATAGAATCTTTACGTTTTTTTATTTCCTTTTTTATTACAGCAACAACTTCTGCGTCCTCAAGTTCACTTTCAGCCTTTTTAATATCCTTAGCTGCATTTTTTATATACGACAAGAGAAGCCTCAGCGCATCGCGCGCCTCGACTTCCCCTTGCTTCATTGCGTTTCGTAAATCAGTCTGTAGAGAATCAAATAGTGACATGCAACATGTTACTTAACATTGACTTTGAGCTTCAAGCGCCCGCGATGGTCAACATACTTCTCGTACTGTCCAGTCTTTTGTAAGTGCTCTTTAGTCTCACGAATCTTCTTACCTACCAATGCTGAGCGCTTTTGCAAGCGCTTTGTCTTTGGTTTTTCATGGTAATTCTTGCTCTTAACGTGAGGTGCTAAATTACTTTGTCGGTACTTCTTATTAAAACGTCTGTACAGACCTTCAAAAGACTCGTTGTCTTTCAGTGATACTTGCACCATGGTGAAAATTCACCTTCCTTTCTTAGATTAATGTATGCACACTATACCACGATACTTGGCTAACTGTCAACAAAATCTACTCTGCCTTCTTGGTAATAGTTTGCTGTTTTTCTAATCGTTTTGTTATTTCAGGAACAACCTTAGAAAAGTCCACAATTTCTTGAATACCATTTTCCATATCTCGCACCATAATAGTACCGTCCATTATTTCTTTTTGTCCCAAAATCAACGCGAACTTAACTCCACATGCTTCAGCTGCGTGAAGTTGCTGCTTTAACCCTTCTTGTGCCAAATCCTCAGCAACTGCGAGACCTTTTCCACGTAGTTCTTCAAATAACCTCAAACTTTTGCGTTTTGCTTCTTCTCCAAGCTGAGCCACAAACACATCACACGCAACAACTGGCTCAATGACAATTTGTGCTGCTTGCAATGCATTTAAAATACGATCAAAGTGTAGTGTCACGCTGGCTGCTGGAATATCATCACTTACCATCATGCCAAGAAGTCCATCAAACCGCCCACCAAATACGAGCGGAGCTCTTGAGGTCAAACCTTCCACATCAGCTACGATTTTAAACTGAGTATGAGTTGTGTACTCTTCACGAGGCAAAATCTCATTACTTAAAAAGTATGGTACATCTAACTCATCCAAATATTCCAGCACCTTCATGAAATGTTGCTGTCCTGCAGTATCCAGAAAGTCCACCATTTGCGGAGCGCCCTCACGAATATGTTGACGAGACTCATCAAGTGAATCAACCACAGTAAACGGATCCTTGGTAATAAGCTTCTTCATATCATCAGATAACTCACCTCTAACTGTGCGCAAGTACTCAGTCACTGCTTTCTTGTATTCACCTTGAGATTCTTTTGAACCAATACTATTAATATGTACCAAAATTTCACTCAATCCCAAGTTAAGCAGTTGTTTATATGCAATAAAAATAAGCTGCGCGTCAATAAGCGGATCGCTGCTACCAAACGCTGCGTAGCTTGTATGATACCACTGACGAAGTCTATCATCCTGACTTGGATCGCGCTTTACTAGCATCCCTTCTGTGTAGAGCTTACTTGGTTGTGGCTCCTCATACATACCGTGCTCAATATATGCCCTTGCCATACTAATTCTCATCTCTGGACGAAGTGCCATAGACGTATCTCCGTATGTAACTGGTGCAAGATCTTGCTGTACAAGATCTGAGTTCTTACCAAGAGTTCTACTATACAAAGAGTCCTGTTCTAAAACAGGCTGAGCAATGAAGCTGTATCCATAACTATTTGCAAACTGAGATGTAGAGTATCTCAGTGCATTAAAGTGTTTCTTTTCTGCTGGCCCAACATCACGAAAACCTTTCAACGATCGTTGAGAGGGCTTGAGACTATACAGTGATGCTGTGTCAGTGCTTGAATTTTGTTGTGCCATACGAAGTAATAAAAACTAAACGTGCACGAGGGTATGATGACAAGCTATCGTTCAAAATAATCTATACGATCAAGCGGCAGGACTCTAACCATTGCTCGACCAACAATAAAATCTTCCTCCAAAGGACCAAATTGACGAGAGTCATAACTAGCATTGCGGTTGTCACCCATAACATAGTACTCATTGTCTTGCAGGGTTACTTGGCTGTAGTTATATCCTTGTGTCTTAAGCTCTTCGTCGAGATACTCGGCCTCATCTAGTTGTTGTTTATTTCCTGTATCATCAATCAAATACACTAATCCGTCCTCAATACTAACAGTTTCACCTGGAAGACCAACGATGCGCTTGATGTAATACTGACGTGGATTCTTTGGGTATCTAAACACTACCACCTCACCTCTCTCCGGCGCTCTAAAACGAAAACTAAGTTCATCAATTATCAAATACTCATGATCTTCAAAATTCGGAACCATTGATGACCCTTTGACATAAAATGGCTGTACCAAAAAATATCGAACAGGAACCACGATTGCAAGGGCAATCAAAAATACTTTTACTACTTCCAAAAAGTAGTTGAAGGCCCCTTTCCACCAAGGCTTTTCTTCTTCATGAAGCATAGACATAAGATACAAGATGATTTTAGTAGTAAAACAATTGAGTGGCACAAAACCTGTGCAATAAGTCCAAAATAAACTAAAAAAGCTTAAAAATGTCAACTGTTTGCTTATTGTACCAGAAAAATTATAAAAATCAAGTTGACCAGCCCCTTATTTCAGCTGTATACTGTATCCATATTTATTATGTATATATGGGAAGTAGTGCATAAAAATAGCTGAGAATTATACCACTTTTTCCTGACCTCAAGCCATAAATTTTAGCCTACTTTTTATCTAAGGCAGTAAGAGACAATAATCTTGCATGATTTAAAGCACGCACTACCACGTTTACCACCATGGCCAAACACTATTATTCAAATGAAATACCTGACGTTGACGACCAGAATGAAGCGCAGGTAGAAGCAAAAAAACACCATACCCCAAAAAGACACAGCCGCCGTTCTAGCAAATGGCTTATTTTATTGCTCTCATTTGGGTTTTTCGTGTTTTCAACTTTCTTATACGTACAGGCCTCAGCAAGTCCGCTATCCCAAGGGTTGCGTACATTGCCCTGGCTCAGTTCAATAACACGCTTCATAAACCCACTTGATAATGAACTGGTCGGTGAAGAACTAGACATTATCAATATTGTTGTTGTTGGTATTGGCGGCGAAGGTCATGATGGCGGCTACTTAGCCGATACAATTATACTTGCACGATTTAAACCATCAACAAGCCAAGTTGGTCTTGTTTCAATTCCACGAGACTTTGCGGTCAATCTTCCTCAATACGGATGGCGCAAAATTAATAATGCCCATGCGTACGGTGGAGCCGAATTGCTTGCTGATATGATCAGTGATGTTATTGATGAGCCAGTACCATATTATGTTGTTATTGACTTTAATGGCTTTGAGGAGCTAGTTGATGATCTTGGCGGTGTTGATGTGTATGTTGAAAGATCATTTACTGACCTTGAGTTTCCCGACGCTAATTATCAGTTTCAAACTGTTAGTTTTGAACAAGGTTTGCAACACATGAACGGCGACCAAGCACTCAAGTTTGTTCGTTCGCGTCATGGTGATAACGGTGAAGGATCTGACTTTGCTCGTTCTGCCAGGCAACAAAAAATTATCTTTGCTATCAAGGACAAGGTACTATCAACCAATACACTACTAAACCCAACAAAATTAATAACACTTTATAATACATTTACGAAGTACGTTGATACGAACATTGAATCATCTGAAATAATTCGCATTGCACAGCTTGCCCAAAATATAAACGAACAATCAATAGAGAAAACTGTACTTGCTGATGGACCAACAGGATTACTTGAAGCAACTATTCATGATTCAGGAGCATATCTCCTCATTCCAAAAGCAGGTATTGGCAACTATACAGATATTCGAGCTCATATCAATACTTTATTTGAACAAGAAGAACTATCAACTGAAACCGCTGAGATTGAAGAAACAGTTGATCCTCTACCAGTAACACCAGAACCTGAGGTAGTGGTCGAGGAATATGAAAATCCAAAAGTCATTGTCTTAAATGGCACTACGCTTCCAGGGTATGCTGGTACGGTCGCCGCACTTTTGCAGACCAAGAACTTTGAAGTGCTTGATGTTGCGAACAACAATGATCAAACATTTGAAACTACCCGGGTATACGACCTCACATCATCAAGTATGAACGCATCAACCAAGATACTTAGCAGTCTCATATCATTTGAAGCTGAAACTAACGTACCAGAGGACTTTGCTGAATATGTCCGTGTACTCACTAGCACAGCCACGTACAAAGACACTGACTATATAGTCATTCTTGGACTTGATAATAGATCGCTTATAGAATAATCAATCCCGCCATTTTGGCGGGATTTTTAGTTGAGTAGCAAGAAGGCTAGATTGAGATACGTGGCAAAACCAACCCACACGATATATGGTAGTAGTAACCACCCTGCTCGCTTATCCACCCTATCAAACATAACAATAGTTGCCCCAATAACAACAAGCAACAATACAATATCTATAAAACCAACCAGTAAGCTTTGCAAGCCAAAAAAGGCAAAAGACCATACAAGATTTAGACCAAGTTGCAAACCATATAAAACCAATGCTTTTCGTGCATATGGTTTTTTTCTTTGCTGCCACACTAAATATGAAGCTGTACCCATCAAAAGATATAATATTGTCCACACCGGACCAAACACCCAATTTGGCGGCGCCAAAATGGGACGCACTAAAAGCTCATACCATACATTCAGAGAACCTTCATTTGCAAGCGAACCTAGAAACCCAATACCAAGAGGCACGACTACTGCGAGTATGTACACAAATGGCTGAAATTCAGTTTTCTTGGAAAATAATTTCATTCTTCCTTTAAGTAAGATTTAAAGTGATCTCTTATCTTCTTCACCTTTGGATCTATAATAGTAGCACAGTAGGGCTTTGACCTGTTATTGTTGTAATAATTTTGATGCAAATCTTCAGCTGGAAAAAATTCATAAAGGTTCTTTACTTTTGTTACAATTGGTTTGTTATATACCCCCTCCGCATCAAGGCTTTTTATTTTACTTACTATCTCTTGCTCTTGCTCGTCAGTTGTAAAAAATATACATGAACGATACTGTGGTCCAATGTCATTTCCTTGACGATCAAGAGACGTAGGATCGTGTGATGTAAAAAATGCATCCAATAAAATCGAAAATGGAATAACCTCTGGATCATATTCAACCTCAACAACCTCAGCATGCCCAGTTGTTCCTGTGCTGACTATCCTATATGACGATACATCTTTATCACCACCAGCATACCCGGAACGCACTGACACAACTCCTCTCAACTGTTGCATCACAGCCTCCGTACACCAAAAACATCCTCCACCAAAAACAATTTTTTGTGTCATATATTTATAGCGATGCCGCAACTAAAAATCCAATGCCAGTAAATAAAATTAACCACATAAGAGTAAACTGAAACAACTGCAGAGCATCCTTTTTCTTACCATCAATATATAAAAGTAATGGCCTACCTACAATCAACCAACCAACAATTGAAACTGAGAGCACAAAAAGCATTAATAAAATAGTGATATTAACAATCTCAGGCAATCCGACCATTAAATCAGATGCTGAACGTAATATTACTGCAGCTACAAATGAATATACAACAACACCAAATGTATTAAGAAGTGCTTGGCGTGCTCTTAGTGAGAATGAATACATATACCTATATGCATTAATAGTTAAATAAATGACGTAATTAATTTTCTACATTACTAAATTGGCGAATATCCTGAGACTACCTCCTGACCATCGCCATACCCATCACCATCAGTATCCGGATTGTTTGGATCAGTACCGTACTGATCTTCTAATCGATCAGAAAGTCCATCACTATCAGCATCATCAACATCTCGTGTTGCTCCAGAGTATGTAATCGCTTGCATTATGTTCCAGTCTTCCGTTGATTCAGGCAATTTTCCAAATAAAGCTTTAAATGTTTCGATTCCCTGTTCTTCGCTCTTTAGATTCCTGTTTTCAGCTTTTTGACGAAGTCCGTAAGCCATAACAGTTATGGCCGCATTATCATTCGGATTGTTTTCATTGTATGCACGTGCATATATTTCTCTAAAGCGCTCTCGTGCACGTTCCTCTGCGCGTTCACTTCTGTTACCTGGCCATCTTCCATTGGCAATTTTAAATGCATCCTCTAATTCCTCTGTTGTCTCAGGAAGCTTTCCAAAAGCATCTGAATATGAATGAATGACAGCCGCTCGCTCACCCTCACCTAGCTTCTTTGTGTTCTCGTCAACACCATACGTAATAAACTGATTTATATCATCTAGTGCCTGTTGAGCAATATCGCGCGCATCAGAAATAAGATCTTTCAAATATTTAATCTCATTTTGCTGCTCACGTACGATATCGCGCAACTCCTGCAGCTCTTCCAGCACCTCATCTAACATGTCCTCTTGCAACTTTTTAACCTTAATTTTTATATCTTCTACACCAATGTCGTTTGTACATTCACCTCGATAATCATGTTCATGATTTCGAAGATGACTTTTAATAGCATTTTCAGGTAAATGAATTGTCTTGCCTGCACCTTGTCCTTCTCTATGACAAATCACACCCTTCTCTGTTTCGTTGTCGTCATCACTATCGTCATCATCATTACCTAAATATGTAGTTACAAACTCATAAACCGACGAGTCAACAGCTCTGTCGTCCTTATCTTTCGCAGTAATGTAATACTCATATATTGTCTGTGGGGATAGAGATGTAAGATGAACCTCATGGTCACTGGTCAAATCATCATCTCCTGCCCATGACCAAGAGTCAGTGCCTTTTTCACGAAACTTGACAATGCTATCTGTAGGAATATTTGTCTCATATAGTATAGTGACTGAATCATCCTCAATATTCACTGCTTGGATATTTGAAATTTCTATTTCAAGATCAGGTAATGTTATAGAGTTAAACTCTTCTTCAACTTCCTGCTCTGAGAGAGCAGAAGCAAAAAACTTTACTTCATCCATATATCCATTAAAATTTACCAGCCCATCACCACGATCACCTATCTTAACCGTAACATTATTATTTGCAAAGATCTCAGTTGGAACACCATCTTCAGCGCCAATTGATGCTATTATTTTAGCGTTCTTATACATAATCATCTCCTGCCCTTCAGCGTCATAAACAGCCACCCAATGATTCCAGGTAGTTTCAGGATATAGATCATCTACGATCAAATACGTTAATGTATTTGGATCAATAGGGGTCCAAAAATTAATGTCACCCTGATCATTTGGACCAAATGCTACACCACGATATGGCTCATATCCCATCCAACCAAAAAATGCACCACGGCTATGACGAAAAGTATCCTGGTAACCATATCCCTTGGCCCATATACTTATTGAAAAAGACGATGTGCCATTATGTATATAGTTATCTAAACCTAGATTTACATAATCATTATTGCCATCAAAGTAAAGACATCCGCCACTCAAACAAAAATCAGCACCTTTCCATGTCGGGTCGTTTGGATCATCAGAATTGCCATTTCTACCCAATTGACCTTGAACATTGCCAGTGCCGCTATCTTCAGCATAATCTCCTATACCTTCATCAAACGCCCAATGAGAGTATAAAGGCGCGGGATCCTCTTCCGCTTGTGTTGACAATGGCATTAGTCCAAATGACATTGCTAAAATGAATAAAGTTATAGCAAGGCTATACATGTATACATTTTTTTTCATATAAAGCAGTTAACGCTTACTCTACTATTTTCCCACGTTTATTCTGTTCATGCAACAAACCGCTGGCGCGAAGCGACAGCGGTTTGTAAGAGAGATTATCTTTATGCGTATCTATTTATTCAGCAATTGTATTATCTTTATTGCAGCCGTGATGCGGCCCTTTGCCATGTTTGCCAAAGTGAAAGAAATCCTTGGCTTCAGCACGAGCATACATTTCATCAGCCTCCTCCTGGGTTAGATCCCCATTTGCCACCTTTTCATCAAGGTGAGCTTGGAACTGCTCAAGGTGTAAATCATTAAGAGCATTTCTAAATGTCTCTTGATCATATCCATAGCTTTCAATTATTTCTGGGAAGCGCATTCCTTCCTCCATTGCACTTCGAATATCTTCAACAGATACATCCAAAATAGTTGATGCTTCACGAATACGATGCTCACGACGCTCCTGCATATGCTGGTGTCGATCTCCATTTGGGTCAACAGGCGCTTGTTCAGAAGCAGCAGCAAAAAATGTTGTTGCCCCAAAGAGCGCAAGTGCGCCAAGGGCAAACAATGAATACTTAGATAAGAATCTATTCATATGTAGTAGTTAATAATAAATTCTTTAACTGCCGGCATATACTACTACGTACATATGAATTATTTATTTCATTTATAGCTCCGGAGGTGGCGGTGCGTGAAATCTAGGGTCTTTTTTGAACTTTCTAAATGGCGCATACGGACGATCCTCCGGCACAACCTTTACACCATGAGCATCAATAACCCCATCCTTAAGTTCACCCAAAACCATTACCTGAGCACCTTCAACAAGCGGTGATTTTTGTGATAGACGAGTTGTTTCAAACATATTGACTGTCACAACCTCACCATCCAGGGTCTTCATAGCAAAACCACTTTCTAGCACTTCTAAGCAAACCCCCGGCGTGACGCCGTCAAGCGGCGCATCACCAAAACTTTTATATATAGGACCTATCAGAGGAGTTGGTGTGTCTGATATAGAACGCGAGTACAAGTATTCATGCACTGGTAACTTCGTAAACCCAAAACCAACCACAAGGGTTAAACATACAACAACAGCAACAGACAATATCATTGGCTTCCGATAGCTAATAGTTTGCTTTTTCAAAATCAGTTCAAATATAAGTATCAACAAAATGGCAAGTCCCAATAATATATATGGAAATGACTTTATAAAAGAGAACATACCTGGGAATCCAAATGCAAACAACTCACCTCCCCCTCTGATATACATGACAAACATACCAAAACTTACAATATAAACAATCGCAGCAGCCAAAATAAACAAACCAATTCCAAGCGCAACTGACCTTGCTACAAAGTAGCCCTTTGATTTCATACGAACACTACCATCTTGGATGGCTGACTCTATAGTATGTTTCATTGTATTCATCTCTTCACTCATACTGTGTAGTTATTGTTTTCTAAAATAGTTACAAGCTTTTCTTTTGCGCGTTTCAAACGAACCCCAACAGTCGATGTTGGTATACGCAGAATATCACCAATGGCCTTATAATCAAAGTCTTCAAAATAATACAAGATCACGACTTCACGGTATTGTGGTTTTAAGTCCTTCAAAGCTTTTTCAACTACTTCCTTTTGCTCGCCTAACAACGTATCAGCATCTGTCTTCTCTTTTGCCACTGGATGTGGGAAAAGTGTATCTGGATCAAAAAATGGCAGTGGCTCAAATTTGCGTTTTCGTAGTGTACTAATAAATTCGTTGTGCGCAATACGATAAATCCATGGCGAAAACCTCTTGTCTGTATTAAAGCCTTGGATATTTTCAAATACCTTTAGAAAAACAGTCTGCACTAAATCCTCCTGATCTTCAAGTTGAAACAAAAACCGCCTAGCATACCGCTTCAGCTTGTCTTCGTATCGCACCACCAAATCACCAAATGCTTCTGTTTGGCCTGCTTGCACTAGCTTTGCTAGCTGTTCGTCTGTAAGTGCTTGTTCTTTATGTTTCATGCCACTATTTTAAAGCATGTCCTATATACTACGCAGTATAGCAGAATATATTTCAAAAAAATAAAACTACTCATTTTAGAGTAGTTTTATTGTTACACAACAAGCTGTTGATCTTGTGCAAGTTGTCTAAATGTTGGAGAAATGTCATGTAGCTCTTCGAATGATGTTGCAACAGCTTCTATCTGCTGCTCGCCTGGCTGTAGCTTATCAAGCGGCCGTAGAACTATGAACTTATCACAAATATCACGAACAGTAGATAATCGGTGCGCTACTACAAGAGCACTCACCTTATCAGTTAATACTTTGGCGAGACCAGCCTGTACTGCTCTTTCGGTCATACTATCGAGGTTACTGGTCGCTTCATCAATTACCATCATGAGTGGATCATCCATTACAGCCGCACCAATCATGATGCGCTGGCGCTGACCACCTGACAACTGCAAACCATCTTTACCTACTCGTGTTTGAAGTCCTTTATCAAGGCGCTTGCCAAAGTCAATCTGCAGAAGTTTCATCACATCCCATACCTTTTTATCAGGTATAGACCCATTCTTACCCCACAGACCATAGGTAAGGTTGCTGCCAATAGTGTCATCAAAGACCTGAGACTCCTGCGGAATATATCCGATCATGTGCATCCAGTCTTCTAAGTCAATATCTCTTAGGTCATGTCCGTTTACTCGGATGATACCGCTTGTTGGGTCAGTGAAGCGTAACAAAAGTCTCATGACAGTTGTTTTGCCAGCTCCACTCTCACCAATCAAAGCGACTTTTTCTCCCTCATCAATTTTGAAAGTGATTCCTTTAAGTGTGTGCAATTGACTATTTTCAGATAATTCATGGCTTTCTGGATCTGTCACAATCGGATATGCATAAGAAACGTTTTCAAAAGATACACTAACCTTCTCACTTCCGGTATCTGATAATTTCAAAGCATCAGGACGGCGTTCAAACTCAGGAACTATCTCAAGCGCTTCTTTCATTGATTTTACTGCTGGCATATTCCAATTAAGTTGATACTCAAGATGTCCAAAACGCCAAATGTTACTTGTTAGTTGCATAGTCCAACTCATGAGCGGATAAAGCAGGCCTACAGTCCACGCACCATTCCATACAAGATATACACCATATAACATAATAGCCAACTGAGCGATAATGTTAATGTACCCCCTGATAGAACTTTGCCCAATAAACCATACCCAGAATTTTCTATCCTTTCGGATTGATTCATCAAAACGCTTTGCCATGTGCTCACTTTCATGAGCTTCCTTGCCGCTTGTCTTTACTCTTTCCATCGCCTCCCAACGTCCAATACGGTATCGGTTGAGACTTCTAAGCTCGCGTTCAATTGGCAAACACTCCTGAACAGTTTTGCTGTTCAAAAATAACATCCAACTAAAATGAACCAGCAAAATAATCCCCATGATAAGTCCTGCAATTGGACTAATAATGGCCAGCGCAATAAATGAAACCAAAGTAGTAAGAATAACTGGGAGACCTTCAAACAATACTAAGCCCTGCAAATCAAGAACTTTCCAGCGACCCTTATCAATATTTGAGATACTGAGCATGCTGCCATGCAAAATATGCTGATTCATACTTTTCTCAAAAAACTTCCGTGTAATCATATCATCAAGTCGTCCCCAGTTGAGCCCTAGTATCCACTCTCGCGCAACTGACTGCCGGTGTGCTGCAAATGCGTTGATGGTAAAAATTATTGCATAACCAACAATACCAATCATAATGTACTGCTGGTCTCGCTCAGTGAGTCCATCAATTACCAAGCGAATAAGAAGTGGTAGTGCGATTGATGATGAAACAGATATAACCATCCAAATAAGCATGCGTTTAACCCATTGTTTTGTCTCATCAACCATCAGCACACTAGCAACCCAACGAAATACATCGATGGTTTCCTTAATATCGGCCAAATATTCCTTGATGGATTTTGGCGCTTTTCTGTTTACTCGTGCGTCCATAACTTTCCTCTTTTTAGGTTATTATGTGGTTGTTAACGATTAAACCTCCCTCTAAAATAAGGCAGGCTTCTGAAACAACTCAACTTTAGTCACTATTTTTAAGTTATATCATAAGCACACCTTACGCTAGTAGTATCTCGCCCAGCCTGAACAAGGCCAACTGGCACTGGCGCGATATACTGCTTGGTTGTGTGCATAATAATCATAATGTATAAATTAGTATCCTACATAGCAGTTGACGAACAAGTATAAAAAAAGTTACAGTTCGGCAGCACAAGACTATTTTTTTTCCTGATTTTTGCTAATATACAAGTATGAAAAAACTACCACAAGTTGCGCTTATTGGACGTGTAAATGTTGGAAAGTCAACACTATTCAATACCCTAGTAGGACAACGCAAAGCACTCGAAAGCCCAGTGGCCGGCACCACACGTGACTATAACCAAGGTATTGTTATGTGGCGCGATGCAACATTTTCACTCATTGATACAGCTGGTTATCTATCAGAGGAGTCAGATGAGGATATAAAAGAAGAAACAATCATGCAGGCTGAAACACAGGCTGATCAGGCTGACATGATCGTAATTGTCATAGATCATCGTGATGGACTCACGCCTTTTGATGCTGAACTTTATTCTGTTTGTAAAAAATATAACAAACCGATAGTCATAGCTATCAATAAAGTTGATAAGACTAAAGAGAGAGACCAAGCCCTTCTTGAGGCATCACCACTCGGCACCAACGACCTTTATCCTGTTTCTGCTGTTACTGGCGAAGGTACTGATGAGCTGCTTGATGCAATTTTGAAGTATATACCTCATATCAAAGAAGCTGATGAAGCTGGCCAATCTATCCTAAATCCTGATATCAAACTAGCCATCATCGGACAGCCTAATGTTGGCAAATCTTCTATATTAAATTCTCTAGCTGGAAAAAAGCGCGCTATCGTCTCTCCCATTGCCCACACAACCCGCGATGCGCACGACATTCACATTGATTATAAACAGCATCGCATCCAAATCATTGACACTGCAGGAATTAGACGCAAAAAAACAAAAGGAGATCTCATTGAAAAATACAGCATTGATCTTTCTCTCAAAAACCTACGCCACTCTCATGTTGCGCTACTTGTACTTGATATTACAAAGAGACTTAGTCACCAGGACAAGCACTTAGCAGAGAGAGTTATCGAAACCGGCAATAGCGTTATATTGATTGCCAACAAGTGGGATCTTATTCAGGACAAAGAAACTAATACTATCAACGAATACGAAAAGTACATACGCGCTAACTTGCCGTTCCTAGACTTTGCACCAATTATATTTACATCAGCTATGGAAAACCAACGCGTATCAAACATATTAGATGTAACACTA
Source organism: Patescibacteria group bacterium (assembly GCA_049604715.1). Lineage (GTDB taxonomy): Bacteria > Patescibacteriota > Patescibacteriia > S139-126 > S139-133 > JBMYTV01. The sequence continues at coordinate 152,850 of JBMYTV010000001.1, read as the reverse complement.
GATGTTTGGGAAGAACGTTTCCGAAAGATTGATGACAATGCACTCGATAAATTTATCAAGAAAGTTATAAAAAGACACAAACCCTCACGCGATAAAGGCGTGGCACATCCATATATCTACCGTATGCGACAAGTATCAGTAAACCCGCCTGTGTTTGAACTTACGATAAAATACCAAAGATCCCTTCATGGATCATATGTTCGCTTTTTAGAAAATCAACTACGTGAACAATTTGGCTTCCACGGTGTACCGATCAAAATATACATTACAGCACTCAAATAACATGTTCTCATTTTTTTCAAAATCTCAAGAAAACAGCGTTCAAGCGCATGAAGATACAATCTATCTAGTGGGACTTGGCAATCCAGGACTTAAATACGAAGACACAAGGCATAATGTAGGCTTTCTTTTTCTCGACTATATAGCAAGAAAGCTTGATCAAACTGACTGGCATGATCAGAAAAAACTAACAGCAACTGTTACATCTGTGAATGCGCAAAATCAGCAATTCATGCTTGTTAAACCTGGTACATTTATGAATAAATCAGGCGAAACAGTACAAAAGCTACTCTCTTTTTATAAAACCACAAAGAACCATGTTGTCGTTATTCATGATGATGTTGATATACCATTTGGCGAATACAAAGTGGCTACAAACTCAGGAGACGCAGGTCACCGCGGAGTAGGATCAATTCAACGACTACTTAAGACAAAAGAAATCACTCGAATCCGCATCGGAGTTGGCAAATCAGACACCATTCCAACTGACGCATATGTACTGCAATCGTTCTCTAGTGATGAACTACATGAGCTGAACACTATATTTGCTCATGTCTTTGCTGATCTTCCAAAAGTACTCCACACAATACTCACAAAAACATAGGTTGACAAAATTACGGGTCTTTCCTAAGATTAGGTACCAGAAGATTGTACCTATCATGCTCACTATCAGTGGTGAACGGTAAGGGCCCCCTCCTCCCTCATCAAGTAGCCTATAGCTAGGGACGTGAAGCTTATGCTCTACTTCCCTTGCGCTGATAGCGAGCATGATGTGTATAATCAAAAAACCGCTTATAGGCGGTATTTTATTTGCATTGATAATTCTTCATTGGTACACTTTCAATACTGATGACAAAAACACATCTACAAGCTAAAATTGCAGATGTTTGGCAGACAATACATAATCAGAAGCAAACAACTGTCTCAGATGTACCCAATCTATCCAGTCAAACATTTGTCATAACTAAGCTGTTGTCGGACCCCCATCCGAAATCACCAACAGCCATTTTGTGGTGTTTACATACGCAGCAAGAACGCGAAAAAGCACTACTATTACTTGAGTATTGGAAACAATACCACAACCATCCGTATGCCATTACTAACACCAAGGATGAATCTACGCCTTGGCTTATGCCGCTACTTAACCAGCAGCCTGAGATAATCCTAACTACAACGCAAGAACTACAAGCAAAAACAGCGTATATACCAGACCCTGATACATATACCACTCTGACAAAAAAGAGTCAGATAAGTACGCGAGCTATACGATCACTACTACTAAAACTTGGCTTCTTTGAGGTTTCCTCAATACATGAAGAGGGTATGTTTTCTATTCGAGGCTCAGTTATAGATATATGGCCATTTGGATTTGATACATACATTCGGATAACACTAGATAATAAGACTATAGAGAGTATTGCAAAAATTACTGATGACAAGAAAGAGGCTATCACATCACTCACCATCCCGCAGCAAGAAAAAGAAGCAGTGTTCTCTTTTGGATCGTGGCTCAAAACAGCAGGTATAGTAGTTTTATCTGAACAAACACTCATACAACCATTCCTCAAAAAGGAACTGCCAAAAAAGCAAATAATAATTTCCTTGGGATCTCACGAGCATGCTATCTCATTTGGCTTTACTGAATTGCCTACAAAAATTCCTGCGAGTCTTTTGTCGAAAAAGTTAGAATCACTTGATATTGAAACAACCATCACTTCGAATAAAACGAAGTTTCCATGTGCTAAAACAATAGTTGATCCATTCCCCTACATGACTCCGTGGTATTCGCACTTTTTTAAAACTGCGTGCTTTATTGAAGCAAAACAAAAAATTAAAAAAACAAATACGAAAAAAACCAAACTACTACTCAGCTCTCTTAATGTTGGTGAGTATGTTGTACATCAAGATCATGGCGTTGGACGATTTAGCGGTATGGTGACGCAAATCATTGATGACATAGAATTTGAATACCTGATGCTCACCTATGCTCAAGGAGACAAGCTATATGTACCGCCCTACCAAATACACAAAATAACCAAGTACATCGGAGAGGCACACCCGAAAGTTAACAGACTCTCAGGATCTACCTGGCCATCAATTGTTAAAAAAATCAGAGAAGAAACTATACTCATAGCCCATGACATTATCGCGCTTTCAGCAAAGCGCCAACTAGCACGTGTCCGTCCGTTAGCAGTACTCCCTGAAGAAGAATCTTTAGCTGATGATTTTCCATATGAACTCACGCCCGACCAATCACAGGCGCTCTCTGATATCAATACAGACCTGGCGTCTGGTCATCCGATGGATCGTCTACTATGCGGTGATGTCGCCTTTGGCAAAACTGAACTTGCCTTACGCTCTGCATATCGCATCGCACTCCACGGTGGCCAGGTTGCGCTACTTGCGCCAACAACAATTCTTGTACAGCAACACTTTGATACATTTGCCAAACGTCTTTCAGGACGAGGAATTACTGTTTCCTTGCTATCACGCTGGCAAACAAGCAAAGAACAAAAAGAAATAGTTGAAAAAGTAAAATCAGGAGAAGTTGATATCATCATTGGTACTCACCGACTACTTTCTCGAGATGTATCATTTAAAAATCTTGAACTGCTAATAGTCGATGAAGAACAGAAATTTGGCGTGAAAGACAAAGAAAAACTTAAAAAAGCAAAGCCACGCTTGCATACACTTTCTCTGTCCGCAACTCCAATCCCACGTACACTTAACTATTCACTAGCAGGTATTCGTGATATTTCTATTATTCAAACTCCGCCACCTGGGCGCTTACCTGTAACCACGAGCATAACCCCACACAACAAAGAACTTATCCGCGACGCTATTGAACGCGAAATGAAACGAAACGGTCAGTGCTACTACCTGGTACGAAAAGTAAAAGAAATACCTGGTATTGTGAAACAATTAGAAAAACTTGTACCAACTGCACGGATTGGTGTAGCTCATGGTTCACTTCCTCCAAAAGAACTAGCGCACGTTATGGGCGCCTTTGATCAAGGAAAGCTTGATGTACTTGTTGCATCAACCATCATCGAAAATGGTCTTGATGTTGCTAATGCAAATACTCTGATCGTAGATAATGCGGCCCACTTTGGTTTGTCACAACTTTATCAATTGCGCGGTCGTATTGGTCGCTCTGAAACGCAAGGGTATGCATTTTTCTTATTTCAAAAACAAAAGCTATCAGGCATTGCAGCTAAACGCCTCCAAGCCCTACAGTCAGCATACGAGCTTGGCGCTGGCTTTGATATAGCAGTCCGTGATCTAGAAATCCGTGGTGCTGGCAATCTCCTTGGCAAAGAACAACATGGTCAGATCGCAGCTGTTGGACTTGCGCTTTATACTGAACTAATAGAAGAAGCAATTACTCAAGAAAAAAATACAGACGAAAAAGTGTATGCAATCGACCCAACCATTGACCTACCTATTCCAGCAACGCTTGAACATGAATCAGCCATGCCTATTGGCGAGCGACTACGCGTTTATCAGGAACTTGCTTATACAAAAAACACTGATGAATTAAAAGAAGCAGCTGACAGGCTACTCCCTGTCCCGCGGTCGCAGTACGCACAAAATATTTTAGCTATTCATACCTTGCGTATATCTTGCCAACGGCTCGGTATTTACTCCATGCATGGGCTTGTACAAAAAAAAGACCCCTTTGAGGCGCTTATTAAAATGCAGTTTGTTCCTGATGTAAATAAAAAACACATACGATCTCTGCTAGATAAAAATGACAACTTTATCTATGATGGCACTGAACTAAAAATTAAAACCAGTCATCTTGGTGACGACTGGCTGACAAAATTAGCTCAACTACTACGCTGAGCAACGAAAGTTAAGGCGATCGCGTACGCGAACTCGGCAATGTGGGCACTCACCCGCTGCATTAAGCGGTGAGTCATGACTTATAGTACCGCTACACTCTGGGCATTGAACTTCACCCGGTTGCCTTCCATGTTTGTAATGTGCCCGAAACTCATTTCCTGACTTACGCTTCACTGCTCTTTTTCTCTTTACTACCTTCCTCCTACTTTCGCGTTTGCGTCTTCTCTTTTTTTTAGTTTTCATTATATACCTCCCGGCTTAAGTGCCGTTTATGTGAACGGTATACTACCTATCTTCCTTAAACCATAAAATAAGCATATAGTCAAGGTATTCACACACTTATATATAATGGTACAATATGACCTTAATTAAGAAGGAGGGAACCATATGAACTCAGAACTATCGTATTGGCTAGCGTTTACAAAAATTCCAAACATTGGCCCAGTGCGTTTTCAAAAAATACGTAAACACTTTAATTCACTTGAAGAAGCCTGGCATGCCCCGCATGGTGACTTTATAACTGCCGGCATTCCATCTAACATAGCCCAAGAGATTACACTCAGGCGCAGTGAAGTAAATCCTGACAGCCTTATTGCAGAACTTGTACAAAATAAAGTACTTGCTGTCACACTTGAAGATGAAGCCTATCCAAAACTACTTAAAGAAATTCCTGACGCTCCCCCAGTGCTATATTACAAAGGCGACCTTGGGGACGATGAGCTGCTTTTGTCAGTAGTTGGTACACGAAAAATGTCACCATATGGCAAACAAGTTGTCGAAACACTTGTACCATCTGCTATACGTGCTGGGGCAACTATTGTATCTGGACTGGCTCTTGGAGTTGATGCGCATGCACATACAACATGCCTTACCAGAAATGGACGTACTATAGCTGTACTTGCATCTGGCCTTGATACCAACAGCATATACCCATCTCACAATAGATTCATAGCTAAAAAGATTATAAGTGAGGGTGGACTGCTTGTATCAGAGAGACCTATAGGCGCAACCCCTCTAAAAACTCATTTTCCGCAACGAAACCGAATCATAGCTGGACTTTCTCAGGCAACCTTGGTTATTGAAGCAGCACAAAAGTCAGGAGCAAATATCACTGCCTACCAAGCACTAGAATACAACCGATCAGTTGGAGCAGTGCCTGGCTCTATGTTCTCACCACTGTCTACTGGATGCCATGCACTACTTCAAAAAGGCGCGGCTGTCGTATCCTCTGCTGATGATGTGCTTTCTCTTTTAGGAATCTCTGATCATAGCATGAAAGACAAAGCAATACCCCGCGATCTACTTACTGAACAAGAGGAGGCTCTTTATGCATTTATATCATTTGAACCTACCTCATTTGACTCTATTGTACAAAAAACAGGCCTTGATGCAGCAAGTACAGCACGCCTTATTACCCACCTAGAAATGAAAGGGTACATCACTGATACTGGCGGACGGCAGTACGTCAAAATTGTATAATTTTTGACAGAATAAAAGTTTTTCGTTATAACACATACTAGTTTATTTTTTACGCACTTTATGGCAGACAAACTAGTAATTGTAGAGTCTCCAACCAAAGCAAAGACTATAAGTAAGTTCTTAGGCAAAGAATTTACTGTTATGTCTTCTTTTGGTCACATCAGAGACTTACCAAAAAGCAAAATGGGCGTTGATGTCGATGGTGACTTTTCACCTGACTATGTAATCCCTAAAGACAAACAAAAAAAGGTCACAGAACTAAAAAAGCTAGCCAATAAAGCTAGTGAAATTTATTATGCTACTGATGAAGATCGCGAAGGTGAGGCTATTTCATGGCACTTACAACAGATCTTTGAGGCCCCAGAGGACAAAATCAAGCGAATAGTATTTCATGAAATTACTAAAGAAGCCATTCTTGAATCACTTGAAAGCCCTCGAACTATTGATTTCAACCTTGTAGAAGCGCAGCAAGCTCGCCGTATTCTTGATAGACTTGTAGGATACGAACTATCTCCTCTTCTTTGGAAGAAAATTGCCCGCGGATTATCTGCTGGTCGCGTACAATCTGTTGCCGTCAGACTTATCGTAGAACGTGAACGCGAAATTGAAGCATTTGACCCACAAGAATACTGGTCAATCCATGCTCTGTTGAATAATGACAAAGACAACTTTGAAGCGGTACTTGCAAAAAAAGATGGTAAAACTCTAGACAAGTTTGCAATTAACAACGAAAAGGATGCTACAGAGATTGTAAAAAAACTTGAAAAAGAGCCATTTACTGTAGACGACATTACACAAAAGACAGTCAATAAAAAACCATACCCGCCATTTACTACATCAACCCTACAGCAAGCTGCTAATACTATACTTGGATATTCAGCAAAACAAACAATGGTACTAGCACAACAATTATACGAAGGCATTGACCTTGGTAGCGAAGGTGCTGTTGGTTTGATCACATACATGCGTACTGACTCAACAACCCTAGCAAAACGCTTTCAGGCAGAGGCAGCATCACATGTTGAGTCTGAATACGGTAAAGAATACGTAGAGGTAAAACAATTTGCTGGCAAAACTAAAAATGCCCAAGAAGCCCACGAAGCAGTCAGACCTACAAGTGCCAGTCGTACACCAGAGAGTATAAAAACTCATCTTGATAGCAAACAGTTTAAGTTGTATCAACTTATCTGGCAGCGCGCGGTCGCAAGTCAAATGAAACCAGCCAAGACCAAACAAACAACCATTGCTATCGCTGCTAATGTATATACATTTAGAGTAAGTGGCTCAGTTATTGATTTCCCAGGTTGGCTCAAAGTATATCCAGATAAGATTCAAGAAAACGAACTTCCTCAGGTAGAAAAAGGACAAACACTAAAGCTTGAAAAAATCCGACCAGAACAACACTTTACTCAGCCGCCAGGGCGATACACTGAGGCAAGTTTGGTTAAGAAACTAGAAGAGCTTGGCATTGGTCGTCCATCTACGTATGCACCTACGATCAGTACAGTACAAGCTCGCAACTACGTATACAAAGAAGGCAATGCATTGAAACCAACTGATGTTGCAAAGCTTGTAACTGACCTCCTTGTAGAGCATTTCCCAAATATTGTTGACTTTGATTTTACCGCAGAGGTCGAAAATGAATTTGACGAAATATCAAATGGAAACTTAGAACGTGTCACTATGCTACAAAAATTTTACAAACCATTTCACGCCACAATTGAAGAAAAAGAAGAGAGCATTACTAAGGAAGAAGCAACAGAAATGAAAGAACTTGGCAAACATCCTGAAACGGATAAGCCTATTTACGTGCGTATTGGCCGCTTTGGACCATTTGTACAACATGGCTCAAAGGATGATGAAGAAAAGCCAGTTTTTGCATCAATTCCAAAAGAGCTCTCTATTGAAACCATTACACTCGATCAAGCGCTTCATCTACTAAAACTTCCCCGCGTTGTCTACTCTGATACTGATGATGGTGACATTATTGTAAATATTGGTCGATATGGTCCATATCTACAACTTGGCAAAAAATATATTTCACTAAAAGAAGATGACCCATACGAAATTGAAGAAGCGCGTGCCCGAGAGCTTGTAGCTGAATACAAGAAAAAAGAAGCTGAAAAAATCATCAAAACATTTGAAGGCACAGACATCATTGTACAACATGGCAGATATGGTCCATATATTACCGATGGTAAAACAAATGCTAAGATTCCAAAAGATACAGAGCCTGAAAGTCTAACACAAGCACAATGTGAGGAGCTTCTAGAAGAAGCTGCAAAAAAGCCAAAAAGAGGTCGAGGGCGTAAAAAATAGCCTTGACAAAGCACAGTATGTATAGTAAAGTTTATCGTACGTATTAATCACACACATATGGCAAAGAAATGCGAAATCACAGGTAAAAAAGCACAGAGCGGTCATAACGTCAGTCACGCACAGAACAAAACTAAACGTAAGTTCAAGCCAAATTTGCAAACCAAACGATTGCTTAATCCTGCTACAGGAGAAATTATGAAAGTTACACTTTCTGCAAAAGCGCTCAAGACCCTGCAAAAATGGCAAGCTGAAGGCAAGCAGTATGACCTCAGAGAACTTGTTACAAAATAACTCTCATTTTTACCCCACACACTAAACCTCCGACATATTCGGGGGTTTATTGCATTATGAGACTATTTATGACTACACTATAGTATATGAAGCCATTGATTAAGAAAATCCAAATCAGCCAAATCACAATTGACGATGTGATCGAAAAAGTTCAGGAGTATGAGCCAGATGCTGACACTGATTTATTGATGCTTGCGTATGAATTTGCTGAGGAAGCTCACCGCGGCCAAAAAAGGGCTTCAGGTGATCCATATATCATTCACTCACTTCACACTGCGTATAATCTCGCTAGGCTAAAAATGGACGTCACCATGGTTATTGCAGGTATTCTACATGATGTTCCAGAAGATACAGAACGAACATTTGAAGACGTAGAAAAAAACTTTGGTCGCGAAATTACACATCTTGTACAAGGAGTAACAAAACTAGGTACACTGAAATATCGTGGACTTGAACGCTATGCAGAAAATCTTCGTAAAATGTTCTTAGCGATGGCTGATGATATTCGTGTAATTTTTATCAAATTTGCTGATCGCCTTCATAATCTACAGACGCTCCAATTCCTACCACCAGAAAAACAAAGACGTATTGCACTGGAAAGTTTGGAAATTTACGCTGCTATTGCAAACAGACTTGGTATGAATGAAATTAGACATCAGCTGGAAGACGCATCATTTCGTGTGCTGTCCCCAAAAGAATACGACTGGGTTATATCACTCCGTAAAGAACCAGAAAGAATCTTGCTCAAGAACCTAGAAAATATCAAGAAACGCATTCTCAAAGAACTACACCTACATGACATTGAAACATTTGTTGTGGTTGGTAGACAGAAAATGGTTTACAGTCTGTACAAAAAACTACTTCGGAAAAATAGAGATATCAATAACATCTATGATGTTATTGCGCTTCGGATTATTGTACCTTCAATTGCTGATTGTTATAAATCAATGGGAGTGCTGCATAGTATTTGGCGTCCTATGCCTGGACGAATCAAAGACTATATTTCAGTGCCAAAACCAAATGGTTATAAGTCACTTCATACAACTGTATTCGCTGACAACGGACAAATAGTTGAAATCCAAATCAGAACTCAAGAAATGCATGAACAGGCTGAGTATGGTGTAGCGGCTCATTGGCACTATAAGCGCTCAGGATCTATCCAGCTCCCTCCAGAACAAAAGAAATGGATCGAAGAGCTTGCGCATATACAAAAAAGAACTGGCGCAACAGAAGAGTATCTAAAAGAGATTAAGCTTGATTTCTTTACTGACCGAATTTTTATCTTTACACCTCGAGGTGACGTTATTGAGCTACCTGAAGAAGCCACCCCTGTCGACTTTGCTTATCATGTGCATACATACCTTGGCAACCACTGCGGTGGCGCAAAAATAAATGACAATATCGCAGGCCTTGATACACACCTACAAAGTGGTGATGTTGTAGAAATTATAGTTGATAAAAATAGAAAAAGCCCCTCAAAAGACTGGCTTGATTTTGTGAAAACTCGCTCTGCTCGCGATCACATAAAAACCGCGATCAGAAAATCTTCACGCGGAATATTTAACTTTCCTGGGTTTAATAAAAGCTAACTCAAATCATCAACACTCGTAAGCTTATCAAGAAGCGCCATTAGCTCTTCATTTGAAAAATACTCAAGTTCAACCCTACCCTTTCCTTTTGTATCCTTGATATGAGCCTTTGTTCCGTAAAGTGCTTGTAACTTTTGCTCCCATGCATGGAGCCGACCATCAGTCGCGCTCTTTTTTTGTGGTGATGACTTACCTGTAACCTCCTTCACTGTTGCGGTGGTATCACGGACTGTTAATTGCTGCCTGATGATCTTCTTTGCTAGCGCCACTTGTTTTGCTTCTGAATCTAGCTCAAGCAAAACCTTTGCATGACCTTCTGTTAGCTTACCATCCCTTACGTATTGCTTTACCTCTTGTGGTAATTGTAAAAGCCTCATTGTGTTAGCAACACTAGATCGTGACTTGCCTACTCTTTTTGCTATTTCTTCTTGCGACAGTGAAAACTCGTCACCAAGCTGAGTGAAACTCTCTGCTTCTTCTATTGGATTAAGATTCTGTCGCTGAATATTTTCAATCAATGAAAGCTCGAGTTGCTCTTGCTCAGGCACATCGCGAGTAATGACCGGGACATGTGTAAGTTCTGCCTTTTGCGCTGCACGAAAACGCCGCTCACCAGCAATAAGCTCAAAGCGATCACCTCGCGTAACAACAACAAGTGGCTGAAGAATTCCATGTGTACTAATAGATGCCACCAAGTCATCAAGTGCTTGCTCTTCAAATGTTTTACGCGGCTGGTACGGATTTGCGTCAATCAACTCAACAGGAATGTCAACAACTTGATTTTTACTCGGTGCCTGAACCTCTTTACTCTCTGCTTTTGTAGTTGCCGTGTCACTATCTCCTGTACTTACTGGCACATTAACACCGCCCCACGCCTTACTCGCGCGGTCTGCAATCTTTTGTTCTTTTTTTTCTGGCTTAGGCGCATCAGGGATAAGTGACGCAAGGCCTCGACCAAGTCCTGTTTGTGGCATGTAGGGATATGCTTTTACTTGTTATATCTTAGTATACACTGCTAAAAACGCGTTAACAACTCTCGAGCTAAACGCTCATATGCTTTAGCTCCTTTGCTACCCGGATCATAATCTGCAATAGCCTGTCCATATGACGGCGCTTCAGCAAGTCTGACATTACGCGGAATTACACTACGGAAAATCCTATTTGGAAAGTAACCGTATAGCTCTTGCATGACTGACTGAGATAGTTTGTTGCGCTGATCATACATAGTGATAACAGCGCCAAGAATATTTAACTCCGGATGCAGGTGTGTTTGTATTAACTGAATTGTGTGAAGTAGCTGCCCTAGCCCTTCAAGAGCATAATACTCTGCCTGTACTGGGATGATAATGTGATCTGCAGCTACAAGCCCGTTGATCGTCAATAAACCAAGTGAAGGCGGACAATCAATAATAATGTAATCATACATTGGACGCAGAGCATCAAGTGCCTTACGCAAACGATACTCACGCTCTTCAACACTCACCAACTCAACCGCAGCACCTGCTAAATCACGGTGTGACGGCATAGCATGCAAACTATCCACAGCAGTTGACTTCACACTACTTGATGACTGCCCTGGCTCGAGCATGGCATGATAAATGTGCGGATCGTCATCAGATAACTTTACACCTAGACCCGATGATGCATTTGCTTGTGGATCAAGGTCAACAATAAGCACTCGCTTATCAGACCGCGCCAAAAAAGCTGCTAAGTTCACAGCTGTTGTGGTCTTGCCTACACCACCCTTTTGATTAACTAGTGCTATTATAGTACCCATATATTTATACCTGTATTATACCAAATGACAAAAGTACTCACAAAAATAAAAAACCCATTCTCAAAACGAAGGGTCTTCACATAAAGAACTTTCTCAAGACTATATGACAGAAACTATCTCGAGACTCACATGATTGCCGTTTGGCAAATCAATTTCTCGAGTATCACCAGGCTCTGTCCCAATAAGAGCTTGCGCAATTGGTGAATTAAAAGAAATGCAGCCGCTATTTGGGTCAATTGACTCAGGGTCAACAATCGTCAAATCCTGCTCAATACCATTGAGCTTGACTGTGACTTTTGACCCTGCATTTGCATACTGCATATGTACGCTTGTTTAAGGCACAAAAAATCCAGAGAGACTCTCTGGTTTTATGTGCTAACTGATTAATACTGGCCCTGGATTTGTGCAGCAAAACAACATGTTTGTTGCGAAATGTTTTGTAACGGTTGCTTTCTGCATAAATCGTAGATTATCTTCACTTACTATTATATTCCTATTATTAAATTCGTCAAGTTACCTTTTTTTACCTTATTTTAAGGAAAAAATAATAGAAAGTTATTACGTATGTAACTAAAATAGTAAAATGAACCAAAGTGCCACAAACTTATCCACAGAAAGAGAAAATGTCATTTGACTTCCCTAAACAGCTATGATAAATATATGCTATACTTAACTCGATTAAATTAATTAAGTATAGTTGTTTAATGAGGTTTAATTTTATTTGGCTATGTTAAAGGATAATTTGGTACAACTCGGTCTAACTAACAATGAAGCTGAGACATATATTTACTTAACTGAGAATTATAAGGCTAAAGCATCAGAAATTGCACGTCATCTTGATGTTACTCATCCAGCTGCAAAAAAAATTCTTGATAGTCTTGTTCACAAAGCACTTATTCGTATTGGCACATATGGCAAATCAACATTTTATTTTCCAGAAGACAGTGACAATCTTGTAGAGTATGTTAAGAACCTTGCTGAAAAAAGTGTCAAAGAGAACAACAAAAAGATTGACTTAGCAAAGTCTATTGATCAAATCTTGGAGACAAAAACCAACATTAGTACAGACAGTGAAATTGGTTTAGAATTTTATAAAGGCAAAGAAGGTTCAAACATCATTGCTCAACAAATTGCAGCAGCACAAAACAAAACAGTCTATGAATTTTATGACCGTGATCTACTTGTATATAACAAAAGTAAAGATAAGATAGACCACAAAAAACTATTTGAAAAGAATAATATTAACTTTGAGGTCATCTATACAGCCAAGGAAGAAGGTAGTAAGTCAACTATTGAAACAAATGAGGTTAAGCTAAGTAAAGATCAAGTAGCCCTCCCTACTGCTGAAATAGACGTTTATGATGATAAGGTATGTTTTTCATTTATCGACGATGATGTGAAGTCTTTTATCATCAAGAACCAACATATTGCTAACTCAATTCGAACTCTAATTTCAAATTTAAAAGAGGAACTGAAAAAAAATAAATAGCACGTACTAACGTGCTAATGCATGGAGGGATACTAGATTGCGTGAACAAATATCGGAGTGTGAAATCAACCGTTATTTCCTGAAAAAGCAAAACAACCTATAGCCTGTCGGCTAACCGCTTTGTTCACAACGCGTTGGTTGTTTTTAATTGAATGTGGTAAACAAAGTAACATATATTACTCTTTTTCTAATTAATAACACAGGGATACGCGTTGTCTAAACTTGTACATATATTATACAAGTATATCAAAATTTGTCAAGGATTTTTTACAATAAACCTGGATACCTACTTTTTGAATATTTTACTGCTATAATTAGCCAAATCCAATCAAAAACTCACTTTAAAAAAGTGAGTTTTTGGTGACAGGGGTGGGACTTGAACCCACGACCTAGGGGTTATGATTCCCTCGCTCTAACCACCTGAGCTACCCTGCCGTATGGTGCCGCGGGAGAGAATCGAACTCTCACATGCGAAAAGCATACGGGATTTTGAGTCCCGCGCGTCTACCAGTTCCGCCACCGCGGCAAAAATGTATATTTGCTTAAAATAGCAATTATTACCATACTATACCACCCTTGGAGTGTCAATGCAATCTTGCTAAATATACGTCATGTGGTAATGTATTTTTAACATTAATCAAACACATATGAGGAGGGAGAATATTTACTTGTATGTCGTCGTGTACGGCATTTTTTTACTATTACCAAATACAACCCTAGCAAGAGTATGCACACCAACCATAGTTCGCGAAACATGCATATCAGACACTACCAAGCAAATTCTGTATACATACAAGAACTCTGGTTGTGGTGATGCTTTTACCAAAATCAAAAAAGATAATATATGTAGCCTACAAGTAAACATTCCTATTGTCGGCAACCTATGTCACAAACAAAAACTCATGTGCTATGAAGCAACTGCATCGCTACAAGACTCTGTTATTATATTGCATGGTCATGATCTTAAAGAAACATTTGTTTCAAATACAATACAAGAATCTCACATCTCACAACAAAACTCCTCGACTACACTACATTTTTATCCAGCAACAAGACGAGTTTTTATAGAGCTGAATGATTTTCTATTTTTTGGTACAATGCATGCAGACTTCATCACTCATTATTTAAAACAACTACTATGAATATTCTTATTACCGGAGGGGCGGGCTTTATAGGATCAAACTTCGTCCACTATTGGCGCGCAAATCATCCAGATGATAATCTTACAGTCATCGACTCACTCACCTACGCAGGTAATAAGGCCAATATTCAAAATGAAATTGATGCTGGAAATGTGACCTTCATTGAGCAATCAATAAATGACAAAACGGGAGTGTATGCCATTTTTGAAAAAGTAAAACCTGATATGCTTGTTCATTTTGCAGCCGAGACACATGTTGATCGCTCTCTTGATAACTCCCATGTTTTTTTGGAGACAAACATACTAGGAACACACAACCTACTTGAAGCTGCGCGTGATCACGGTATACAACGATTTCACCATATCTCCACTGATGAAGTATTTGGCTCACTAAAACTTGGTGATCAAGAAAAGTTTTCAGAAAACACCCCCTATGATCCACGTAGCCCGTACTCAGCCAGCAAGGCTGCTGCTGATCATCTTGTAAGAGCGTTTGGTGAATCATTTGACCTACCCTTCTCTATAACTAACTGCTCAAACAACTATGGCCCTTACCAATACCCTGAGAAATTCCTACCCCGCATGATTACAAATGTTATGCATGGTGAAAAAATTCCAATCTATGGAGATGGTCTCTATGTCAGAGATTGGCTATATGTTGATGATCACTGCCGTGCTATTGATCTCATTGTGCAAAATCAAGACACTTTAGGAAAAACATACTGCGTCGGAGGGTCAACTGAAGACACGTCTAACAAGGACTTAGCGCTTATGGTGCTTGAACACTTTGGGTACGACGAATCTTGGCTTGAGACTGTACGAGATCGCGCTGGTCATGACAGACGCTATGCTGTTGATTGGAGTCTTATCAAAAAGGACTTAGGCTGGGAACCACTACATAATACAGCTGACTGGCTTGAAAAAACTATTATCTGGTACAAAGAAAATGAATCATGGTGGAAACCACTCAAAGAAGAATCTGACCAATTTTACGCTAAGACAGCTTGACATATGCTAAAAATCAAGCTATAGTGGATACTACGATCGACGCGGGGTAGAGCAGTCCGGCAGCTCGCCAGGCCCATAACCTGGAGGTCGTGGGTTCAAATCCCACCCCCGCCACCACAAACACCTCACTTTTTAGTGAGGTTGTTGTGTTATGGGTCTAGAATATAAACTAAGTGGGTTCCCAGCCCAAGGCTGGTCCGCCTTGGGCGGAAAATCCCACCCCCGCCACCAAAAAACAATCTCGTTTTAGAGGTTGTTTTTTAGTACCAGCACAATGTAATCCAGCATGCTATACTGTATAAAGTTATTATAATTTTTTTATGTTTTTATCTGTCCACTCTTCAGCTGCGCTTGTACTCGCAACAATGCCACTGCATGCTGCTCTTCTCTTTCCAATATCGTTTATATCGCACTACATAGTAGATAGCATACCTCACGGTGATGAACACCTTATACCAGATTCATTTACTGAAAAGCAGAAAGAAAAACGCATGCTACTAATAGCAGGTATTGATGGCTTAATTATTCTACTCATTTTAGGGGCATACTTTTATACTCACCCATCAACTCCACTTTGGAGAGGAATAATTGCTGCCTTTTTAGCATGCCTCCCTGACGGCCTTCAATTCATAGAAATAAAAACCAAAGGAAGGTTCAAACTTATTCATACCCATCAAAAAATGCACACTTATTTGCACGGTTTTTTCAAAAAAGAAATACCGTTCAAATACGGCATTCTCGTTCAGATAGTGTTCTTAGGTTTGATGATTACACTTTGGTAATGTTATTGCCCAAATCTCCTCTGTCTGCGACCATACTCCTCAATAACATCAACTAGCGCCTCTTCGTCAAAGTCAGGCCACAATGTATCGACAAAATAAAGCTCACTGTAAGCTGATTGCCATAGTAAGAAATTAGATAGTCGCTGCTCCCCACTAGTGCGAACTATAATATCAGGATCTGGCACACCAACTGAATATAATTCTTTTGATATAGCATCTGCTGTTACCTCATCTGCAGGTATTTTTTTATCAACTAGCTTCCGCACAGCGTTTACTATTTCATCACGCCCTCCATAATTAAAACACACATTACACTGCACAGCTGTATTGGAAGCAGTACCCTTCTCTACTGCGCGCAGCGCGTCAGCTAACGATGGCTCGACCATGTTATCTAAATCACCAAAGATGCGGATTTTAATATTGTTTGTATTAAAAAATTCCGTCCCCTTTGCTATCGAATTTTTTATCAACTTCATCAAGTACTTAACTTCATCTTGTGCACGCTTCCAATTCTCAGTTGAAAAAGCATATATTGTTATATATGGTATGTTGTTATTTATGGCAGCTTTTGCGACCTTTTTAAGAGAATCAACACCTGCTTTGTGGCCAGCAAAAGTAGGCATACCGCGCTTGCGCGCCCAACGTCTATTTCCGTCCATTATAATACCTATATGTTGTAACTTATTTTCCATATTACACGTGAACAAATACCCACAGTACCACTCCAAATAAGACCCAAGAAACAATAGACTCAAGCCACAGCCATGTACTTATCTTCCAGCCACCAACTCCTTGTGAAAAAAACGGCAACACACCTATCTGACTAATACTGTACAATACAAATGTAAAAATACCTACTGACAAACCATCATAATACGTCAAAACATTTGACTCAACCAAGTACCAGTACAAAAGCCCAAATACTATGGACAAGAAAAACCACACGATGATTCCAACCACTGTCCGAACATTGACATTGTATTCATCGCCAATGAGTGACTCTATTGGTATAAAGAGCCATGACAATCTCCCGCCGTCAGTCGCGGTTATAATTCGCTGCCAAAGTATAGTACAAAGTCCTGCGAAGAAAAATGAAACTAAAACTGTGAAAAGCATATTACGTACGTTTTAAAACTAGTACACTTTCTACATGTGGTGTTTGCGGATACATATCCACAAGATACCATGTCTTTATGATATAATTTTTCTTCAAAATGTTCCAATCTCTTGCCTGTGTTGCTGGGTTACATGATACGTATACAATAATATCTGAACCACTTTCACTCAACATCTCAGATACCTTCGGATGTAAGCCAGCTCTAGGAGGATCAACGCATATCACATCATGTGATGTAAACAAATCATGCATTTCACTTTTCTCTACCTCAATCTGCATAAAATCAAAATTGTTAATACCATTTTGTGAGAAATTAATCTCTGCATAGTACTTAGACTTACTATGATTCTCTATTGCAGTAATATGACCTACAATATCTGAGAGAGCAATCCCAATAGTTCCAACACCTGAGTATAAGTCTAGCAATCTTGGAATAGACTTGGGCAAGTGCTTCTTCAGTTCTTGTATAAGCTTTGTAAACATCGGTGTATGTACTTGGAAAAAACTTTCATACCCGTAAGTTAACTTTTTTTCATTTACACTTTCTGTAAGATCAAGAATCCCAAAACTCAGAAGAACTTCATCTGTTTTTGCGACTGGCGATTTTGGATCAGAGTAAACGACCGCACCTCCTTGTATTGATAATTTTGAAAAATCTACATCTGGAAACTTTTTTGTCATTGCGTATACCACAGCAACTACATCTCCTGTATTTGTACCTCGTACTAAAATGTTCTTTATCATATCTGCAGTTACTCCCAAATCTTGTAGCTGACCGAGCAAAGCTGTTGCTGCTGTATTCATCTGCGGCATACCAAGTACACACTTATCTAGACCATAATACTGACTGTGACGGTAACGTTTATGAAATGCTAACTGCATACCACCTCCATCACCCTCTATAACTGAAAACTCTAGCTTATTACGATAATTCCACTGCTCATCACTAGGCAAAATGGTGAGCGTCTCTTTGCTCACGTCTTTAGTCATATGTTCCCACATAGATTTCACCATGCTTGTCTTATACACCACCTGCTCATCATATGAAATAGTTTGCCATGGACTACAGGTTAAATGATGCTCCTCGAGTGCTGGTATACGTTTTGGTGAAGACTTGGTAACTGACACAAGCCGTGCCTTCACAAACCTGCTATTAACTTTAATAGGAGCAACCACTACCTCTTCTCCTGGAAAAACTCCATAAACAAAAACGGGCCTATTTTCAAAATACCCCATTCCTTCCCCTCCAAATACTATATGCTCAATGGTAAGTGGAAACTGTGGAGGTGTTTTTCTACCCATACTATCTTACGCTTCTAAAAAAATGTTTGATTCGCATAAATGGCACAAACCGTGTGGCAAAAGACAAACCTAAATGGCCATATTTCTTCAAAGTCCAAAGTTTTGCCCCTGTCTTTAGCGAGAAGTCATGACTTGCTTCATATGGAGCAGCGCGATCATCAAGTGAATGCATAATAAAAATCTTAGAACCATCAATACTACTGACTTGCGCGGCTGGGTTATAAAAATTTCCTTCAGCTAACTTATTCCACTCTGCATCTTCAAAACGGTAACCATTTCCAAAACCCTCACGTACAAAAGTTTTAAGAAAATCTAGCGGCTCATCCTCACTCTCATGCTGCCAGTCAATAACAGGCGACACTGCAACAGCAGCTGTTACTCGTTCATCCTTACTTGCAAGAATTGCAGCCGGTCCACCAAAACTTGCTCCTATTATGTATATCTCTTCCGGCTGCACTCGGTAAGACTCATGATCCCAGTAACTCACAAAACCATCAGACAAACCATTGATAATATCTATGACGTCTTCGTGAGGTGATCGTTTCAGAAATTTTCCGTCACTCTCCCATGTACCTCGATACCTTGGAAAAAATACCCAGAAATTATTTTTTGCAAAATATTCAATCACTGCCTTTTTGGCAGGTATTGAAGGCATACCGCCACACAAAATCACTACACGCCGCGACTTTTTTCGCGGCGGTAGAAATTCAGTTACAATTTCATTTGCAAAACGAGTACGGAGTGTGTGCATACTTATCCAAACAATGACAAGTCCTTTGCGTAGTCTTCACCAAACATCCTCCAAAATGTTAGGAAAAATGCAGCTATTACCGGACCAATAACAAACCCACTAATACCAAATGTAGCCAAACCACCAAGTGTAGAAAGTAACACTAAAATATCTGGCATCTCCGTGTCTTTTCCTACCAATGGTGGGCGAAGTATATTATCAACAAAACTTATCA
This sequence comes from Patescibacteria group bacterium, assembly GCA_049604715.1. Taxonomy (GTDB): domain Bacteria; phylum Patescibacteriota; class Patescibacteriia; order S139-126; family S139-133; genus JBMYTV01. The sequence goes on along the minus strand of JBMYTV010000001.1, from coordinate 133,466 downwards.
GCAGAACACCAACAACCAAGATACTAACGCCAGTAACTACATTTCCTGATAATATAAGAATCAGACCAGCAGGCCCCCAGATCAAACCACTACCAACTGCTGGGATAATGGACAGGACTGTCATAATCGCTGCCCACATAATTGCACCAGGAATACCAGCTACCCAAAACATAATGCCGCCGAGAGCACCTTGTATAATGCCAATAATAATAGTTCCCTTTATGGTTGCGCGTACTGTTGAAGAAAATCTATCATATAGTCTTTTCTCTCGCTTATCACCAAGGGGTAACATGTGCTGTAAAACATGAAGTATTCGAGCGCCATCTTTGAGAAAGAAAAACAGCGCGTACATCATTATGAAAAACTGTAAGAAAAATCTAAATGTTTGTTGACCCAAATTTGCGAGTGACTGTGCGATATATGAACTAATTGATCCCAGACTACTAGTGATCTTAGTCTGAACATCATCACGAGAAATGTTAAATGTTTCAAGCCACTCAAAAACTGGAATATAATCTTCTACAACACTTACTGTCTCAACAACTGAATAATCTTGCTGAACAGCAATCTGATACATGCTAGTAAGCTCATGTACCATTGCGACTGTTAATCCGTACAAAGGCAAAAACACAGCTGCAAACACAACAAAAATGGTCAGAATGACTCCAGCAACTTCTCTTCCTTGTAGTATCTCAACAAACCAACTTCGCAAAGGATAAAATAGTATTGTTAAAACAATAGCCCAAAAAAGAGCTAACAAAAATGGCTGAATAAGCCATAGAAAAAGGGCTGTAACCACAAATAGCATGCTGATAAACAGTCCTCTTTGAAATGATTGAAATTTCATAATGTAATATTATCTATACATGTAGTGTACTACATTTTGTTGTGTTGCCGCTACACCAAGAAGGTACCCTCGGTTACAGCCTTATAAGCTAGTATATAGACAGCTGCATTCCATGCTTGCCTATCAAGTCCCATAGTTTTACCTGTCCTTCCATGTATCCACTCTGGAAATGGATGCTTTTCGAGACTATTAACCTCTGCGAGCCTCTCAAGTGCTTCATGAGCAACTCGCATATTACCAGCCTTAGCATGCGCATACACATACCAACCACCAATCATCGGCCACACCCCAGCGTTATGGTATTGCCAAGCACGATTTTGAAATGTTGCCTCAAAGATTCCCTGGTGAAGTCGTTCTGGCTCAGGCATACTTCGAATCAAAAACGGGCTCTCGTCTGCAACATCCTGTAGTTCTTTTAAAATCGCACGCTCTCGTGTACGTGGTAGCGCTCCTGATATACAAGCGAGTGTGTTGCCAAATACATCTATACTTTCATTCAAATTAAACCGTGACACACTTGCATAAAATGTCTGACTTTTCCGCTTTGTCTTCTTGAGATTATTCCTAAAGTTTGGGAACTGACGTTGCAGCTCTGGGTAACCCCTTACAGTATCAGTATGATAATCAAAAAAGTATAGAAAATTATGATAAATAGCTTTACGTTCTGCACTTTTAATATGCTCTAAAAAGAGAAGCCACAATGCGTTCGTATACAAAACCATACCACTACGAGGTAATTCATCAGCCCAACCCGCTCCCTCTCCCTCCTCCAGCAAGCCATATTGCATGCGGTTTTGAAGCCAAGTAATACCTTCCTGAAACGCAGCATAATACTGTGCCTTTAATGATGTGTCAGATAATTTTTGAGTATATAACCAAAAAGTTAAAAGCCACCAAATAGTACTATCAATACTTTGTGGCATTCGGTACTTCACAAGCTTGCGCTCTGTATTTACAGAAAATGGTATCTGACCAATATCAGAAGCATGTTCAGCAAGAGTAATAAGAGATTGCTTTCCTGCCTCAATTAGCCCCTCGTCCTCAGAAACAAGGCCTGCAAGTGCGCACATGCTAGCGTCCCTACCAAATATACTTGTATATCCTCTTTTTTGAGAAGCAGCGCTTTCTGCAGCCGCAATAAAACCATGTTCAGTTCGGACAGAATTCAACAGTTCTTTGCTTGAGTAAAATATTTGTTCAACTAGTGATGTTTGCATATATTTCACTAGCGATTATGAATGAGAATGTAAAAATAATCAACCACTTACCTTTTCTCTATATGATACGCCTCTACAAAACTACTTAGGTTAATAGGCTCTTGTCCATAGGTTACAAACTTCTGCTCAGGTATAGTAAGAGCCCTAAAACGAGATAAATTCTCAGTAATCTCTACAAGCGGTATTCGCTTTACCTGACTAGTATGGCTGTTAATTGCAGCATTCTTAACATCATGCAATTCTTCGTTGTAACAAAAGACTTGTGAAATACTTGTAAGCAAATGCTGCGACCAGACACTCTCATAATACCAAAGCTCTAACTGCTTAACCTTTTCTTGCTTGATATAGTCCTCTACAAGCGCTGTGCTATATCTATGAGTTGGGTGCTCATCATACTGATGCGGAAGTATAACCACAGACGGATTGATTGACTTCCAGAGTTTACCGAATTTCTTAAGATCTTGCTTCCATTTTTTTCTTCCTTGGTCATAAAAATGAAACTCTGGGAACAACAAATCTGCTTGCAGCTTTTTTGCCTCAGCCAAAGCTTCTTTTTTTCGGGCAGCAATACGTTTCTTTTTGTCAGCTCCGGGTATAGCAGCACGATACCCTGACGTCATCGCCATGATAGTGACATTGTTTTGCTCAAATAGAGCCCTAATAGTTGCACCACTGCTAACTGCTGAGTCATCTGGATGCGGTGATACCACTAACACATTTTTGTATTGCGGTAACACGTTTTTGTTTAGAATACGCACGTCAGTCCAACCGTTTTTATGATCTGAATAATCATTTTTCAAAAGCTTAGCTGCCGCTCTATCAACTATAACGGTCACATCTGGATGGTTCTGCAAAATACTTGCAGGGCATGCTGTACTCACCTTTCCTTCTACCATTTGTCTTACTGCTCGCGCTTTATGCTCACCATTTGCAATGATCACTATCTTCTTTGCCTGCATAATGGTCGCTATGCCCATTGTTATAGCTTTTTTTGGTACAGAAGCTTTGGTATCAAAAAACCGAGAATTTGCCTTGATGGTTGCAGGAGTTAAATCAACAACACGTGTGCGAGATGTAAACGCGCTACCTGGCTCGTTGAAACCAATATGCCCATTAGCCCCCAAACCCAATACCTGAACATCTACCTGGTGTCGTTCTAAATGTCTCTCGTAAGCCTCGCACTGTTTTTCAAGATTATTCTTGTGTCCTTCTGGAATATGAATATTTTCTTTCTGAATCTGTATATGATCAAAGAGCTCTCTGTTCATGTACGCATGATAGCTTTGCTCATGCTCGGGGTTTAACCCCACATACTCATCAAGATTAAAAGTTTTACAATGAAAAAAGTCATAAGACAAATTTTTTGTAGCATTTATAATCTCTTTATACATTCCTTCTGGAGTTGAACCTGTGGCCAAACCAAATACACTGCGTGGCTCAAGCGCAACATGATTTAATAAAAAAGTTGCCGCACGTTGCGACAGCTCTTTATAGTTTTTTACTACTAATACCTTCATAGCAAATAAATAACTCCCCTTTAGACTTAAGAGAGGTAGTATATTACTCTTCAACTGTAGTGTCAATTAACCTATCAAAACCAAAATACCCCTATAGCAAGCTCTGCTATTACCAACACAAGTACGCTATGGTATGCGTTCCATGAAAATTTTCTTTGTTTTGCCACAAGCAAAATAACTATAATAGCACATAGCACTATCACTCTGAGCATATGAGATAACAGCTCTGTTGCCACACTACTTGTGAACACATAAACAACACTTGCGATAAGCTGCAAAAAAACGCCATACAATAGCGCTCGTTCTACATGATATGTTCGCTCACCCCACTGAGCGATTAAGCCGCCAAGTAGCGCTGCCATACCCAGTAAATAAACGAATATTAAAAATGGTTGCAATGCCTCTACCATAAAATAGCTTATTTAAGCTAACTATAGCACAAAAACGGAAACAAATACAGATTGTGAACTTTATATTGACAGTTTAATAAAATATCAGTATAGTAAAGCATGTCGAGATAATTTTCTCGTAAATGCAACTTCACAAGTTAAACTAAGCAATGAAAGGATTTACCAAGATGAAAGGAAGAGATAGAATCTTGCTTCTAGCTGAAAGGTTGGAAACTTACCCAGGCAATGACCACAAGTACAGTGGTAAAAAATTAACCAACCCAGAGCTGGAACGCCTCGCACAGCTACTTGGCATCAGAAGAGTAAAGCTGTCTCACTCCAGAAGTGAACAAACTGTAAAAGTTAAAATGGCAAACCTGTAAAGGAGTAGATTATGCTTCAACTGAAACCGGACTCAAAACTGACGCTGCTACTTAGCGCAATCGGATACTCTCTGCTTCGCCGGCGCCAAAAAAAACGAGGGAGATCACTCAAACGAAACGCGAGCTCCAAACTGATCGACCGCCTGGTCAGTGAACTCAGACAAAAACCGTCCACACAATATTCTGGAGTCTGTCTCACCAGCACGGACCTGTCCACCATCGCCGGAAGATTAAGAATCAATGTACAGAAACTCTCACACCAATGGTATAAAACCTCTGCCAAAAGAGGTACTGGTGAAGGTAATATTTGCTACAAAAGATAACAACGTCCCTGCTCAAAATGAGTAGGGTTTTTACATTCCCAAAACATGACTATTATCCCTTAGCCACTTCACATGCTTTTTATATTCAGGGCAGTGCTTTGCTACTCGTTGCCAAAATCTAGTTTTGTGATTTTTATGTATAGTATGAACGAGTTCATGTATTATCACATACTCTATAACTTTAGACGGTGCTTGCAGCAATCTCCACGAGATACTGATCGTATCCTTAGCACTACATGAACCCCAGCGCGTTTTTGCTGATGTTATCCTAATACCTGTAATCCTATACCCCAAAACACTTGCCAGCTCACGAATCCGCGGCGCTATATACAAACGAGCTTGTTTGGCATACCACATGTGAACATACTTTTGTGCCTGACCTTGTACGGCGATCGGCAGAATAAAAATACCATCTACTATGGTACATCTTTTCACATCATCAAAACGAACTGTATGCTCTTTTCCTAAATACAACACTGTGTCTCCTTCAAAAAAACGCTCTCGTTCTCGGACTTGCTTTACCTTTTCCATTTCTTGAAGACCTTTTCGTATCCATGTTCTTTTTTGTCGAATAAAAGCCTCTATATCACGAAGCGCAAGACGCATAGGCGCGCGTACTATTAAACGAGCACTGGCATCAATCTCCAGTGCTAATGTTTTGCGTTTACTCCGCCTAATGTCGTACTCTTGATGCATGTTATAATATCCGACTATCCTCCTCACTGTCTGATAATTTTGCTTTTGGCTTCACAATGTATACGTCCTGGCGAAATGCATTCACCCCAACATGCTCCCCTTCTCCTCTCAATACAGCCTCGTACTGCGCACAGTTTGAGCATCCATTATGCGGACAATCAAACTTTTCTAGCTTTCTGGCGACTTTCACGCGCCGTGCAATATCAAGAACTTTCTTGCGTGACTGATCCGGATCTGGCAAAGGCTGTGTTTCTGGCTCGTCAGCTGACTCAAGATACCAATAACTAATAGCTTCAACTTCTCTTTTTTGACACTCATTTACTAGTAGCATATATATTGGAAGCTGCAGTGACTCTTGAGTTTGTCTTGATTTCCCTGTTTTGAAGTCTACAATATGCACTGAATCATTTTCTTCATTGTATTCGAGCCAATCAATCTTGCCGCACAAAATAATCTCCTCTTCTTCTGAAAGCCAAAAATGCGGCAAATCCATGTTAATCTTTACTGCCTTTTTTGCCAAAACACCCGGATGTGCCTGAACCCTTTTGATCATATCAATGCCACGTTGCTTATACCTATGCTCAGTGTCCTTATCCCAAAAACCACCCTTTTTGCCGGCAACTCTTTTCCAGGATTCCTCAAATTTCTCAATCAACGGAGTGTCAAAACGCTTATCTGTTGGTACAACTGACAAGTTCTCTAAAACCTCATGCACAGCCTGACCAAGCGCCAGTGGTGGTGACATAACCTGAATCTTATTCCCTGTCTTTGGATCCTTATACACGTTTTTTAAAAAATAACTTCTTGGACAGGCCAAAAAATCACTTATAGAAGTGTGTGAAACCCAAACTGCTGTGTATGGATCAAGAGCCATAAAAAACTATGTAGGTGAATTATCTGACTGCTCAGCAACTATTGCTTTGCGGAAAAATATTTTATCAACTAAATCAGCTGAGTACGGGATTAAGTTGAATAATACTGCAATGGTAAATATAAAGAGCGCTACCTGTATGTTTGCAAAACTAAGCGCTATTGCAACAACAGCACACAGTGTTGGAAAAACTGTACGAATAGTCCCATGACGCAAGCTTCGTGATGTAAACTCTACATTCTCGATTGTTTTTGCCTTTATGATATAACGACGCATCAAGATAAGTGACAGACCAATCAAAATCGTATTACCACCAAGTATAAGTACACCAACCTGTGTATCACTGTAACGACCAAGCATGTGAGAAGAAAACGGGACTAACGCCACAAAGAAGAAAAAAATGGCATTTAAATTTGAAAGGGGTGTATCAATATTTTTTGCAAAAAATGACATTAAGTAGTTGTGAGCTCGCCAATAAGTAAATAGCAGTGCGAAACTAAGTAAATAACTTAAGAACAATGGGTAAAGTTCAACAAGCTCATGCCAAAGTTCTTTGTTGGTAACAATACCAGTAAGCTCAGGTACTCGAATCTCAATTACAAGTAACGTAATAACAATGGCAAATATACCATCAGCCAACCCATCGAGCCTTTCTTTTTTCATAGACATATAATAATAAGTTAAAAATGAGTTTTTGTACGATAAATAAATGTGTATAATGTCCAGCCAATCGCTGTTATCATCGCCGCAGCTATAAGCGGAAGTGATATGTGTATAATTGCTAGAAAACCTGCTATCACTGGTGGAAGTGCAACTGCAATTGATGTCAGCGACTGCTGTACACCTAGCACCTCACCCTGCTCAGCGCCACTCACGCTATTTGATACAGTAGCGAGCAGACTCGGTATAGTCATGCCCTGCGCCAGCGCTATAAACGGCCCAAGCACATAAATCAACCACGCTTCCTCTATAAATAATAATAGTATATACAGGACCACCAGAGCAATGATTGAATAAGGCAGTATATTCCTTGGCAATAGCCTCTTGCTGACCCATGGATTAACAAGACCCTGTGTTATTACTATCCATACGCCAATATAAGCAAAAAACTGACCAATATCATTTGGGGTGAAGTCAAAGCTTTCCACCAAAATAACCTGATAAAAAAGAGTAAAAAAAGTAAATCCAACTGCATGCAGGAACAAAATCCACATAATAAGCTTAGTTTTTGCACTGCTCATCACTCTATAAATACTCTTCAGCCCTGACAACAAAGAAAAGTCAGATTGCTTCTTTTTCTCGAGTAGTGTTTCTCTAAGTTGAGTAAGTGTAAGCACAACTGTCAAAGCTGACAAAGCTGACGCAACCCAAAACGGAGTAGCATATGTGAACCACTCAACTACACCTGGGTCAGATAATTTTCCACCAAAAAAGGGTCCTATTACATAACTTGCACCAAATGCCATACCAACTAACCCAAAATTCTTTGCTCTTTGTTTCTGCTTTGAAATATCAGCTGTAATTGCATGCACAACCGAAATGTTTCCTCCTGTGAATCCATCAAGCAACCGCGCGAAAAACAAAAGGGGCAAATTACCCAGTACAATACCCAGCGCCACCATAATATGCGCACACATAGTGCCAGTAAAAGCTAGTGCGAGCACTGGCTTCCTACCTATCTTATCTGACCACGCCCCAAGCAGTGGAGCACTAAAAAACTGAGCTAGCGGGTAAATTGCTAATAAAAATCCCAATATAACCGTACGAGTACCAAATGAAGCATCTGCTGGCAAAAACGAATTGTCACCTAAAAACATGGGTGCCAATATCGGTATGATTATACTGATACCTAGAAGGTCAAGGAATGAAATAAAAAAAATAAGCCAAAGCGAAGGTTTTTCACGCATAAAAATCAATTCAATCGAAATTTTTCTGGATTAAGCCCAAGAACCGTAGACACAACCAACCACACAAGCGCACCTCCCATTAGCATAAACATGACAATACGCTCAAACATGTAGAAGAAGAACTCTTGCGGGAACAAGAGCAAAAGTAAACTATTTTCTCCAAATGCCCATCCACCTTGTGGAAATAAGACATAATGAATATTAGTAAAGAAATTATCAAACTGTACAAGCGCCCCAAATACAACCACAAGCGCGAGGACTGTAACTGATAAGCTACCATACCACACTGCCCAAAGTACACGCCTCTTTTCCTTTTTATAAAACCAGGCATAAGGAATAAGTAATATGAGCAACACTAACGAAACTACTGTAACAACTTCAGTTGTACTAACCAAAGCTCGAACATCATCTAAATGATCTTTTTCCTCTCGTTCAAACGGAAACAGCGACACATCAATACCACTAATATAATCAACAGCAAGCTCAGTTAAAAACTGCTGATCACCCTTACCTGTCTTGAAAGAATCTGAGTAAAGCGGTTCGTAAATCTGATAATCATATATAACTAAAAACACAGAACCACCGAGTAACAAAACTACGGTGGCACTAACTATCAAAAATGAAAAAAGTTTATTTGCCATGACAAGACAACCTTTTACTGATTTTCTGAATGGTCAGACAATTGCCCTGGTGGGGTTTGACTCTGCACAGCTGGCCCTATACTAGCCTCTGCTACGACCGGAAGTTCAGGTGACATACCTAGAAGCAAACGATATACATAAGCGGTTGCAAGAAGTGTAAGAGGGACAGACACAAATAAGCCCAGACCAAAGAGCGCTGCTCCGACCACGTTGATCACGAAGAAAACAATTGCCAGCAAAAACAGTTCAAATACAACCCCACGAGTGAGCTCAAAACTTTTCTGAATCGCATCCAGTGGGCTGTAATTTTTATCTATAATCAAATACTGAACAAACTGTAGACGTATAGCTAGATATACACCAGGAATAATAAGCAAAAAGAAGCCAGCAGTCACAATAAGCGACGTCAACAAAACACCTCCTAAATACCGCCAAAATGATACAAAGCTTTCTGTTGCTGTCTGCAAGCTGGCCTTGTGAGTATCAAGCAGTTGCAAAACAACATGTATTAAAATCATACCTATGATTATCTGAACGAGCCAGCTAATACCAGTAATCAACATCAATAGCATCTGTGAATCCTCTGCTAAACCTTGTACCCACCCAAAGAACATTGATACCCCAAACAGTGCGAGCATCAACAAAACCAAAAAGCCAATATGATGTTTATACATTGTCCAGCTATAGGAAAACACTTTCTTGATAGTAAACGGCGCTTCTTTCATATGAGTTAATCTCTAAATAAATAAAAAACAATGACACCAAAAGCTATGTATGTGAAGCCAATAAATGCCATCAAAGACAATATTGCCATAAACATAAGCACCTCAGGTGATGTAGAAATACCAAATACACGTTGAAGTAAAGAAACATTACTCACTGATATATAGTACGTATGTGTACTAGTCTCAAATAACTGCGCAACCACCAACACGGGCGTGAAGGCGAGTATAGCAGCTGTTGCTATAGTAAAGGGTGATTTCATATGTATATAGTATAGCAAATTTTTTAGCCATTAAAAAAAGGATTTGGCGTTTGTGGGGGGGTAGGTTTTGCGACATTGTGTATTTGGTCGGGTGTGGTAAAAACTGAGAAAAAGGTGCTGTGAAGGTATGGTCGCGTGAAAGAAGTTTTTGATGTAGGTGAAACATGTAGTGACCAGTCAATGATCATCACGTGCTTCACCTACAGTGTGCCAAATCCTTATATTGGATTATTGTTTATTCGGTTGCAAATGAACTTTGTGTATATACTGTACCAACCACATCAAAACGTGACAAACGTGCATTGTGGAAAGTAATATATTATGCAGTCAAAGTAGCCTCCAAAATAGAATTAAACACCCAGGTTGTAAGCGCATAGGCTACAACTATAATAATAAGTCCAATAACAGCCCCTGAGATTATCTTTCTTCCCCGCTCTGCCCCACCATCGCGCCCACCACCTGCTGATGCAACAACACCATAAATAATAAGCACCAAAAGTAGCACCCCCAAAATACCAAGGCCTACACGTATAAGATTCACAACAGTAAGCCGAATATCCGACGTGCCAAGACCTACACCGGTTAGATAACCAGTACCAAAGTCAGCCTGTTGCGCGAGTGCCATGCCTGGGAGAAATAGATATACAATTATCCATGTGTATATTTTTTTCATAAGCAAAGGGTTAGCAGGCCGCCTGAAAGGCGGCCTGTAAAAAAGTCTTATTGTAAAAGCGGATCAATCACACTCTTAATTTGATCAACTGGCAATGCACCTGATAATGGGATGCGTTGTCCATCTCTTGTTACAACAATAGTATGCGGCGTACCACGTCCTGTGCTTGCAACAGCATCATTGTAGTCTTTCTGCACTTCGTCTGCGTAACGATCTTCTGCCATACACGTATCAAATGCTGCACGACTCACACCAACTTCCTCTGCCAAATCACCCATTTGAGCTAGAGCAATGGTACGGCTATCATCAAACAATGCGTCAATTGCTGCCCAAAATACTTCGTTACCACCAAGCTCAGCAATACATTCTGTTGCTTCTGCTTTACTACGTGCTTCTGGGTGTAGTGAGTCTAAAGGAAAATGTCTATACACCCACGCAACTTGATCACCATACTCAGCCTGTACTTGCTGTACGGTTGAGTGAAAACGGGTACAAAATGGGCAGTCCAAATCTGAAAATTCTACTAATACCACCTGAGCTGCTTCTAGGTCTCCACGAATATGATCATCTGAAGTAATATCATTCAGCTCAACTGCTGCTTGGCCAGCTGTGCCTGTAGTATCACTACCACCATCGTTGGTTGTTCCGGTTGAACCTGTTGGGGTGCCAAATGTAGTTACCTTTTCACCACCAAACCCTGGGAAATTGCCACCAGCTTGCATAAAGAATCCGACGACAATAACAAGCACGATGGCTGTTAAAAATCCAAAACCAAAACTTTTCTTTGGTCCTAAAAAGTCCAATAATGACTGTTTGTTTTCTGACATATTTTTAAGTTAATTCAATAAATCCTCCTAAGCACTACCTACTGATACGGTAGTATGCCGTGTACACCCCAGTACCAAAAAGACGAAGCCAGGATGTATAAAAACGTTCTAATGCATTTCGTAACCGTATACTAAACCCAAGTCGATTCGTGATCCGAACTCGAATTGCTACAAATATTGTTGCAATAGCACCCAATCCCAACACAATCGGTAACACACTTACAGCCGCCAGATAGTCTAATAAAAATCCAACTGAAGAAGAAACTGTATCTACCCTACATTGATTGAGAAGGACCGACTGATCAGATGTAACTGAAATACAATGCTCGGCGAGATGATACCCAAAAGAGCACAACAACATTGCTATTAGAATAGTAATGGATAAGAATAGCTTCATAAATGTATAACTAGTATAACACATCATACTTTTCGGCCAAGTTGTCATATATCTTTGCTTTTTGCTACTATATAAGCATAATGATGAATAATATGTATGTCTAAACAAGTACTTCTTTCTGGTATCCAACCAACAGGAACACCTCATATTGGTAATTATCTCGGAGCGCTCAAAAACTGGGTTGCCACGCAAAATGACTACGATGCACTGTACTGCATTGTTGACCTGCATGCGCTAACCATAGACCGCGACCCTGATGAACTAAGAAACAACATTACTAACTCAGTTAAAGATTTGCTGGCTATTGGCCTTGATCCAGATAAGGCTCCTATTTTTGTTCAGTCACATGTATCTGAACATGCTGAACTTGCATGGATCTTCAACACACTAACTCCTGTGAGTGAGCTCGAGCGCATGACTCAGTACAAAGACAAATCAACAACGCAGAAAAGCAGCAACGCTGGCCTACTTACATACCCACTTCTAATGGCAGCTGACATTCTTCTTTATCAAGCAGGTGTTGTGCCAGTGGGAGATGATCAACTACAACACATTGAACTAGCACGAATTGTTGCACGCAAATTTAATAACAAGTACAAAGAAGGTTTTTTTGTTGAACCTGAAGGCCACCTTACTGAAGCAAAACGTATAATGTCTTTGTCTGAACCAAGTAAAAAAATGAGCAAGAGTCACGGTGAGGCAAATTACATAGCACTTACTGATGACCCTGATACTGTAGTCAAAAAAATACGCAAAGCAGTCACTGACGCAGGTGATAAAAAAGATGGTGGCATGTCGGAAGGTGTCCAGAACTTATTTGACCTACTACACTATTGCGGTGCAGATGATGTACACACAAAGCTACATGAATTATATTCTGAAGGGTCACTCCAATACAGTACTCTCAAAGATGCTGCCGCAGAAGCAATCAATGCTATGCTTTCTCCTATACAAGAAAAAAGAAGCACCATTTCTGATGCTGATGTAAAACGCATAATAGCTGAAGGTGACGCAACAGCTAAAGAGAGGGCGCACAAAACTCTTATGGAGGTACATGAACTAATTGGACTACGGTAATACGGTCTTTTGTGGATTTATTCTCTCATCAAACATAAACGCTAACGCAGATTTCAAATGATCCGAAACGTCAGTAAAGTAATACTGGCGTTTTTGAGTTGTACTAAGATTTTCAGAAAAACTCTCGTGCTTGGCAAGATAGTCGATCAACTGCTTGGTCATTTCCACGCTAGGATCAATGACTACTACTTTATGACCAACCACCCTCTCAATATGTTGCCTGATAAGCGGGTAATGGGTGCACCCTAAAATTAGAGTGTCTATTTTTCGTTTTATAAGTGGCGCCAAAATACGTTCGAGCGTCTCCTCAAGAGTCTCTACTAATGTATTTCCTTCTATCAAAGGAACTAGCTCTGGCGTTGCTAATGGATGAACCTCAACATTTTGGTTTCTGTTTGCTGCATATGCTGTAATTCTTTTCTGATACACACCAGAATTGATAGTTCCTTGTGTTGCAATAATCCCTATATTCCCTTTTCGTGAATGTTTCAAAGCTGAAATAATAACCGGATTCACCATACCAAGTACAGGAACACCAGCTGCGCTACTAATATCATCATATGCAAGTGTCGATAATGTATGGCAAGCTGTCACAATAACATGTGCACCACGTTCTTTGAGCCAACTAGCCTGCTGCTTTGCGTACTGCCTAATTTCATTAACTGAGGCATCTCCATAGGGTGCACGCAGTGTATCACCTAAGTACACTATATCGTGCTCTGGCATATGGTATTGTATTTCGCTAGCGACTGTTAGACCGCCTATTCCTGAATCAAAAATACCTATCATTTTTTCGTTTTATCATATAGCTTCATCATAAACCAAAACCCCCGCTTCACAAAGCGAGGGTTTACTATGTCGTTTATATTAGCCTAAAAACGAGATTCAAAACGCTCTTGCATACGAGTTCGTAGTGCTTCAAATCGATTATCAAGAAAATCTCGCATACGCGCTCTTTGCTCTTCTAATCTAATTTCAAAACGCTCACGAAGTTCATCTACATCAACAACATCATCACCTATCTCATCACTTCTCACAACTACACTGACTTTATTACTGACCACATTGCGATCAGAACGATGGTATGTACCACGTACGCGGATTAGATCACCTTCAGAAATATCACTCAAGTTAATCTCCTGTCCGAGTTTCATAACCAGTGTATCGCCATTGACCGTTACTGTATATGTACCATCAACATCTGCGTGTGTGAGCTCAGCAACAATAGTGCCATCTTCTTCATTTACTTCTACAACCGAACCAATCTTATTACCTACTCCTAGTCTCTGTATATTGTTATTCTTAACTACCTTTGCTACAAGGTGGCCTGTGTTTTCATCGCGCCTACCAATAACCCTAACTACATCACCTTCACTAAACTCATCCAAATTAGTTCTACCAAGAAAACGACGGACAAGTTTTGTATCTTCAGTAATATCAACCTGAATAATACTTCCTGGAGCGCCAACCAAGTTGTTCACATCCCCTTCTTCATAGAACTTACTATCTAGAACTTCAACATCTATTGTTGTTGGCACTGTGTTATCACTTGGCATGGCGACAATAACACCAGGGACTACCCAACGTGTCACGCGCATAAACAAGTCATTGCCCCTACGAAGCACAACTACAATCTCAGCATCCCAAGTTAAGTTATTACCATCACCATCCTCGGTCACACGAGCACGAATACGATCGCCAACCTCAAAGTCTTCAAGTGATGCTGGATTAACATTACCAGCAACCATACGAGCATCAGAAACATCAAGTGTGTAAATCTGGTCAGCCCACTCAACATCCATTTCATTTTCATCCAAACGAATCGCAGCAATCCATCCATTTCTACCTTTGTGTCTCCGCTCAAACGATAGATTCCACACCTTGGTAGCAACTAACTGTTCACTATTTTGAAATTCCTCCGCAACAAAACGAATTTGGTCGCCAGCTATCCAATCTGAGAGGTCAGCTGTTGTGCCTGACTGAGTATTCAAAACAGTGTCAGATGTAATCTCCAATGTAACATCCTCCTCTTCTTCACCCTCACCTACGCGGACAATGATAGTTGTTTGCTCAGCAGTTGTATTACCAATTTCAATAAGCATACCGCGCCTATCAACGGTAATTGCTTCTTCATCATCAGCCTCATTAACCTCTGCCGATGATTCACCGACTTCTTCGGCACTAATCTCAGAATTGAGATCACTTTCAGCAACTACTGGGAGAGCTGTCACCAGCATAACGGCTGCTAAAAAGGAAAAAAATACTCTTGATATCATATGTATGTATTAATGACAAAAATACTTTATTTTAAAATAAAATCTGCATTTGTACTGTGATTACTCTCCCACTCGAGCTCTTCTACAGCCTGTAGCTTTTCTTTTAAATACAAACGACGTTCTTCATATACATCTTCGTTGCTAGCTTCAAATTTGAATGTAACATAAGGACCATTTTGACTATATCGAAGCACTATCATACCATCATCAAAGTCAGCTCTTACCCCGTCATCTCCTGGAATTACTGTATCGTCAGTAATTTCAGCGCCTTTGAAGTCATCACGAAACTCTTGAGCTAATCTTTTTATTACTTCTATCTTCTTTTTATCATCACAACCAATCTTAATTTGAGGTGAAGAGATATACTGCGGCATCTCTTTTCTAACCTCGCTCAGGGGCTTATCTACTTCACTCAAAAAGTCGAGTAACCGACATGCAACAAAACTACCATCATCATGACCATAAAAGTTATCTGCAAAGAACATGTGCCCTGAAAGCTCACCAGCGAAAAAGGCTTTTTCTGCAACTAATTTCTCCTTTAAGTATGAGTGCCCTACCCGCCACATAATTGGCTCTCCTTTGTACTGTTCAATAACTTTCTTTACTGCTTGTGAACAAAGAGTGTTATAAATGATCTTTGCTCCTGGAAAACGTGTAAGAATTTCTCGCGCAAAAATAGCCAACAACTCATCATTCCAAATGACCTCACCCTGATCATCAACTATACCAATTCTGTCGCCGTCACCATCAAATGCAAAACCAAGATCAGCGTTTTCTTTTTTGACACGCTCTTGAACACGTTTAATCATTTCATTATCAGTTGGGTCAGGTGTACCTGCTGGGAATGAGCCATCTGGCTCAAGCATCTGCCCAACAACCTCACAACCTACTTTCTCAAGAAGCTCAGGTATGAATTTTCCCGCAACTCCGTGACCTGTATCAACAACCACCTTAAACTTCTTGGTAATGTTACTCCGCTTAATGATGTCTTGGTAGTAAGCTTCATTTACATCATCCTTTCTAATTGTACCGACTAAGTCGTCCTTATCCCAGTAAGCGTCGCTTGCCACAATATCTTTGAGCTCTTGAATCTCCTCTACAATCGTCTGTGAAAAACGCATGCCCATTTTGAACCCGTTATCACTTGCTGGATTATGAGATGCAGTAATCATCACAGCTCCATTTACTTGAAAATAATACTGAGCAAAATAAATAGTCTGAATCATGACCATGCCGATATCAATTACATCAACACCTGTTGATATAACACCTTTTGCAAAAGCTTCTGAGTATTCGGGCCCTGTTAAACGAGCATCATACCCCAAAACCATTTGACGAATCTTTCTTTTGCGAAGCATAGTACCAAAACCACGGCCAAGTGCCTCAACTTTTTCTGGAGTAAAATCTTCTCCTGCCACGCCACGGATGTCATATCCGCGATACACAAGTGGATTAATCTGCATATATTCTTTACGTTAATGATTTAAATAACTCTTGAGCCTGAGCAAGTAGTATATCAAGCTGCTGTTTATCAGGTCCATTTACAATAATTCTATATTGACCAGGTTCAGTTCTTGAAGCCCTATAAAAAACCCAAGCCTGATTATCAATATTTATCTTTATCCCTGAGCTAGGATCATCTTCATTAGTAACAATAGTATACCCCAATTTACCGTAGTAACTCAAAAGACCCTCTCGAATAGCCAACATCTTATCTGGATCAACAGTCTCCTTGCTTCGTAAATCATAGTACTGGGGATATGAATCTAGTTGCTCAACTAAAGTCTTGCCTCTACTGGATAACAGCAAAATGGTAAGTAAAAAAACTAAAACACCATCTCTACAAACCCCATCTTTTGCAATCATACCACTGCTACTACCTTCCCCTCCGACAAGTGACCCATATTTACGCATAGCCATAATGACTACAATCTCACCTACATCCACTTCAATTGTTTCTGTTTTATATTTCTTGGCGATATCACGAACCAAAGAAGATGTTGCATAGTTCACTACAACTGGTGGAGACTTTGGCACCTTACCCTGTGCTGATGATAATACTGCATCAACCCCAAGGGCTAGCACGTACTGTCCAGATACAACTGGGCCATAACTTTTTGCTCGCTCACAATCGTGAGGCAACACTAACTCAACCCGATCTGCATCACAATCAAACCCGCAGCCAAATAAAGCACCTTGCTCCGATACAATCTCAGCTACGTCTTGGAGTGATTCATTGTTTGGCTCAATAAGCCTCTCAAATATACCTTCTCTTGTTCTTATACCATGATGTGCAATACCAAAGTTATCACACACCTTTTGCAAAACACTCCAGACAGCACTTCCGTTTGGATCTAGAACAACATTACCTGAAAAAGATTTAATCATCTCAACTTCTTGCTCAGAGAAGTGCGACTTCAGATACTGTATATACGCATCAACAGCCACTGCTTTATGTTCTTTTACTTCTCCCTTACCACTTCCTTTAGGGTTGCTATTACTGTGCGCTTTATCAATCAACTCATCCATATCATCTGGCTCAAGCATAGTACCCAAAGCGCTAATGCACTTCCAGCCATTATACTCTGGTGGGTTATGTGATGCAGTTATCATCACACCGCCATGCGCTTTGACTTCTCGTACATAGTGAAATGCAACCGGTGTAGTAGTAGCACCTATATCATATACTAGGGCGCCAGCTTTCTGCGCTTCTTCAACCCATATACTACGCAGTTCTTTTGATGAGTCTCTTGTATCAGATGCAACAACGAATATAACTGAATCATTACGCTCAAGTAAAATATCAACAAAAGCACGCGCATACGCGCGTGCAAGTTCAGTTGTAATTCCTTCACCAAAAACCCCTCTTACCCCTGAAAATGATTCAACAATTGTCTTGTCTTTGGTCATACTATTCTGTTACTGGAACGACATAAGCTGATACTGTTGCTAGAAATTGGTTGATAGAAGCTTCTTGTAATTGACTAAGTGCCAACATCTCTACTTTTAGTGTTCTTAGGTATTCAAGGTCCTTCTGCCATTCAGCATCCTCTTCATCAAGTGTGGTATAGTCGGTTTCAGAAAATACACCGCGCTGTTGATCTAGTTCATCCTCAAGAACAACCAACTTCTCAGAGTAAGCATCAAACACACTGCGCCAAGAATCAAAGTCAACATCAGCAACTCCCGTAACCTGTAGCTGCTGCTCAACATCTATTTGTGCTGACAATAACGCGTCGCGGATAAGGCGCGAGTTAGTTAATAGTACTGCATATTGATCAAACGCATACCATGCTCGCATTTCCTGAATCTTGTTTTGTACTCTTTGCCAATACTCGGCATTATCACGCATAATCGCTTGTATCCGTGCATAGTTGGTTGCATCATCTAGGCTCACTCGAAATGTATCAATGTCAACTTTCTCCTGTTCAAGCCAATTTTGTGGAACAGTATCCTTAATACGAAGACTATCATACATTGATTTCTCAGTAGCTATGATAAATGTTTCTTGAGCTTCAGTTATTGCCAGCGCATACTGACGAGCTTGTTCTATATAAATCTCCTGATTAGCAGTGGTCTGACTTTCAAAAAAAGTATCACGAGCATCCAAAAATACTTCTCGCAGATCACCAGGATCACTATCCAATTCTTGTGCCACTGCAACATACCCTATGGAAAACACCATAGTGAGTAACACAAAAAAAGTTGTAACTGATCTAAAAGTCATTAACATATGTATTTAACAATTGAACCTCACGTAAATCATAACCAGCCAGCTGCGGCTCCTCTGGCAAAGACTCAACCATTTGTACAAAATCAAGGTGTGCACTCATGAGTGGATCATTTATAACATCCACACCCTCATCCTCTGTCTCCTCCTCTTCCAAATCATCTTCTGCTGGCTCATCTCCAAACGTCGCTACGATCGTATTGTCATCTACTGTATCCGTAATAGTATTGTCAGCTGTTTCAGGTAACACAATATACCCTTCCCTAAACGCATACACAACTCCTGCGACCAAGGCTAAAATGATCAACATAGATATAACTTTTCCAAAAACCTTCTTTTTGCGCTTAGGCTTTGTTTGCTTTGGCGCTTGTCTCTTTGGAGTATTTGATTTTGGTGGTGTGGTAGCCTTTGGCGCAGCAGGACGAGACGCAGGTTTTGCCTGCGGCTGCTTTACTGGTCGTCTTTTTTTCGGAGGAGTAATATCAAAGCCCATATGTACAAAATAGTATACTCAATCTACCACTAATCATGTAGATTTTCAATTTGGTTTTTGTGCAATTGTCACAATCCGTTGAGCCAGGGTTTGTCCTGGCGCCTTCTCTAAATGAGTGGGTGTGAGCACTGAAAACCCTGTAGTTCTACATAACAAATCTACCTCAAATGACCAAAATGAGTGCACATAACGACGCGCCTTTATTTTGCCTTTGTTATCACGCCATGGGATATAAAAATCACCTATGTCATAACCTTCAAATATTCTCAGTAGTTGTCTATACAAATTGTATTTTTTAAACGCTACAGAAGTCCACAAGTACCAGTTTGTTATATACACAAACGCTCCTGGCTTACACACACGGTAAATCTCCCTCAATACCTCGCGCCGCAAAGTTACTGAAGGAATATGATGCAAAACAGCCACTGCAGCGCAGTGATCAAATGTGTTGTCTGCAAATGGTAATTTGAGTGCACTTCCGACTTGCCACGTGCACTGTATTTGGCTATACTTAGATCCAAATTTATTTTTAGCTATAGCTACAAGCTTTTCTGAAACATCATATCCTGTATAGTTAAGTGGCATCCCAAATTCTGCCAATTCTTGAACTAAAATGCCACTTCCAGCACCCAGGTCTAAAATATTATCCTGAGCCTTCAGCTTTTCTTTCAATTCAGGTAAAATGCTTTTCCCTGATGGCCAGGAACGATCGCGTGTACCTGCATAATCAGCAGCTACAATATCATAATTTTCTTTAGTTTTTCTCAAAATCTTTTGCTGTACTCGCTTCAACATATGGAACGTGAAAAAGTATTACATTTAATATTATCAGAAACAATCGCATCAAAACCGCAAGATGACGATGCGTTTATGCGCTTAAATCGTACTATAGCTGCCAAACATAATCTACCCCCTCAGCCTAAAAATGATCTACGTACAGTATATCAAACCATGCTCAAAAATGGAGAGATTAGCCCAAGTGTTCATCTAAACAAATTCTTGAAAATTAGACCCATTAGAACGCTTTCTGGTGTAACTCCAGTAACTGTTCTCACCAAACCATTTGCCTGTCCTGGTAAATGTATTTACTGCCCACTTGAACCTGGTATGCCGAAAAGCTACCTTTCCAATGAACCTGGCGCAATGCGGGCCAAAGCCAACAAGTTTGATCCTTTCATGCAAGTATACAACCGTCTTCGCGCGCTTTATATAAATGGTCATGAGCCTGATAAAATTGAACTTCTTGTACTTGGTGGAACCTGGTCAGCCTATCCAAGGGACTACCGTGAGTGGTTCATCAAGCGTTGTTTTGAAGGAGCAAATTATTTTAAATTCAAACTTGAAAAAAAACCTATCCCCAAAAAAGTTCGCTCATATACACTCCAACAAGCACAAAAAATTAACGAGACTGCGCATTACCGAATAATTGGCATTACTCTTGAAACCAGGCCCGACTGGGTTGACGAAAACGAGATTCGTCACCTACGTAAACTTGGATGTACACGCGTACAACTTGGTATTCAAGTTCTTGATGATGCAATTTTAGAAAAAATAGAACGAGGACATACTGTTGAGGACTCAATCCGAGCAACATCGCTACTTCGCCAAAACGGTTTTAAGATAGACCATCACATTATGCAAAATCTCCCTGGCGCAACTCCAGAGATTGACCATGATACACTACACCGAATTTTTGATGATCCTGGATTTAAGCCAGACCAAGTAAAAATATATCCAACAATTGTTAACAAATTTGCACCACTCTACCACTGGTGGAAAAGTGGTGTGTATAAACCGTATGGTCATGACAAACTATTTGAGCTACTTATCGATCTCAAGCAAATAGTTCCCTACTACTGTCGCATTAACCGAGTTATCCGCGACTTCCCAGAAACAAGCATACAAGCTGGTAACAAAATCACCAATTTAAGAGAAATGCTTGAAAAAGAAATGAAAAAACGCGGCATGCGCTGTCATTGTATTCGTTGTCGCGAAGCACGCAAAATCGAAACACACAATGATATTCAACTTTATATTGACGAATTTGAGGCCGCCGGAGGAAAAGAATTTTTTGTATCATATGAAAATACTGACCGTACTATACTCTATGGATTTGTTCGCGTAAGACTCAATGATCCAAAAACAAAAGTTCTATTTCCAGAACTAGAAGGTGCTGCACTAACTCGCGAACTACATGTATACGGACAGGTTGTTAGACATGATGACAAGGAAAACAAACGAGTCCAACACAAAGGACTTGGTAGTAAGCTCATGAGGCATGCTGAAGACATTGCTAAAAAGCACGGCCTTACAAAAATGGCTGTTATCTCAGGAATTGGAGTGCGTCAATACTATAAAGACCGCCTTGGCTACGAACTTGAAGGAACGTATATGACAAAAGACCTATAATATCCTCCAAATATTCGATATATTAAGTTTAGAGTATTAAAATAAATTGATGGCAAAACAAATTATTATAGCTTCAGGTCCGATTATTATAGAAGATGACAAAGTATTACTCGTTCAACATGGCGACAAAAAAATGTGGAAGTTCCCTGGTGGTCAGCTTGAAAACTTTAAATTTGATGACTGGAATACAGCCCTTGAGGAAACAGCCAAACGTAAAGTTCGAGAAGAGATGAGTATTGATATAAAAATTATCAAACCGCTAAAGCCGCTCATAACACCGCGGCCAAATCATAAAGATGAGTATGTTATTCTCATACACTTTTTAGCTAAGCGTATTGGCGACATTAATCCTGGCGATGATATCGATGACTGGGACTGGATTCCTATACATAACTTACCTGATAACTGCGCACCAAACATTGCGCCTGTTCTCGCTTCTATATAACCTAACCCAACAGAAACTTCACTCCCTGTTTTAGCCACTGACGAATCATCTTTGGACGCTCTAAGTGATGGTCACCATCAGACACAATTATATTCGGCTTTATGCTGTTGCTCTGAATAGGAACCGTATCATCATGAGTGCCATGAACAAGAAACAACTTATCCCTAAAGGCAATCGCTCGCTTGTTATAATCAATGTTTCTATTCTCCTTAAAAAATTTCTTATCCAAAAAACCAAAGCTAACCGGCACTTTTCTATTTGTAGCAAGTAAAAATAACTTTTCTGGCGCAAACTCTTGGTAATTATTCCACTCAATATGCTTATTTGGGTGCAATCGCTTTGCAAACAAATATCGCAGCAACCCTCGCTGGTTAAGCGCTGGAGAAATAAGCAGTGCCTTTTGTATATGTTCATACAGATGCATGTACTCTACTGCCATAACACCGCCAAGGCTATGTGCTGCAAAACTGAACTTAGTAATCCCATACTTAAATTTCATATGTTCAATAATTGCAGAGATCTGATCAACTCCAGACTTGATGGTAAAATGTTCAAACTCCCCGTCACTCATACCCTGACCAATGCAATCAAATCTAACAACATGTATATGGGACCGGAGTTGTCTTTCTAGTCTCCGAAACTTTGTATAAACAGTTGAACCTTCTAAGCCATGTATAAAAATAACCGCTGAGTCACTTTCAGCAGGACTATGGAGAGCTCGCAGAACTGAATTATCAAACGGAATTTCTAACAATTGCATAAGCACTGATTAGTGTGTATTCTACAAATAGCATATAACAAAAATCAATGAACACACAACCTCTAAACCAATACGATCCAGACATCTATGATGCGCTAGAAAAAGAAAAAAAGCGTCAGCAAGAAGGTCTTGAGCTTATTCCATCAGAGAATTATGTTTCCTCTGCTGTACTTGAAGCACTTGGTTCAGTTGCAACAAATAAATACTCAGAAGGATACCCTGGCAAACGCTACTATGGCGGCAATCAACACATAGATATTCTAGAACAACTGGCGATTGAACGAGCAAAACAACTCTTTGATGCTGAGCACGTTAATGTCCAACCTCTGTCAGGTGCGCCAGCAAATATTGCAGTATACTCGGCACTGCTCAAACCAGGAGACACCGTACTTGGTATGGACTTAGGACACGGCGGACATCTGACTCATGGTCATCCAGTTACATTTATGTCACATATATACAACTTTGTAAGATACACAACTGATTCCACGACTGGCCTTATTGACTATGACAATCTTGCAAGCATGGCACGCGAGCACAAGCCTCAAATGATCTTGGTTGGATACTCAGCATATTCACGTGAAATTGACTATGAAAAAATAAAACACATCGCCGATGAAGTGGGTGCGCTTACTATGGCAGATATTGCTCATATTGCTGGACTGATTGCAGCTGGTGTTATGAGTAGTCCTGTGCCGCTTTTTGATGTGGTGAGTACCACAACACACAAAACACTCCGTGGGCCGCGTGGTGGTATGATCATGTGCAAAAAAGAACATGCAAAAGCAATAGACAAAGCAGTTTTTCCTGGCCTACAAGGCGGGCCACACGAAAATAATATTGCTGCTAAGGCAATTGCATTTAAAGAAGCTCTTGAGCCTGGATTTGAAACATATGCAAAGCAAATTTTGAGTAACGCAAAAATCCTTGAGCAAGAACTAAAAGACTATGGAATGACCATATGTTTTGGCCAAACAGACAACCATTTGCTGCTTATAGATGTTGCTCCGCTTGGTATAACTGGCAAACAAGCCCAGGAAGCGCTTGATCAAGCTTACATCACCCTCAACATGAACATGATACCAGATGATCCCCGAAAGCCGCTTGATCCATCAGGTATCAGACTTGGAACGCCAGCAGTTACTACACGAGGTATGAAAGAACCTGAAATGAAACTTATTGCTGAATATATCAACGAAGCACTGACACATCACACTGATCAAGACAGACTTGCCTCAATAAGACAAAAAGTAATTGAACTAACAAGTCGCTTCCCGCTCTACACATAACGAAACCGTCACCTTTGGTGACGGTTTTTTGATATCTAACTATTCCAGCCTTTCATTTTTGTGCTGGTAATTTCGCGCCATCTGTTGACGGCCATAACCGAAGTGCAAAGCCCAGCGCTAAAACACAATAATAAGTAAAAATTCTTGAATACCTCATTTGTGCTATTAGCACAGACGATTACAAATATCAGAAACAGAATCTGAAATACCATAGGCCAAAATGGCCTTTTATAAAAAATACGACTACAAAACAAGGCGATAAGAACCATACATACAACTAGCCAAATATATCCAAAGCTTGTAAACCAAGAACCTGCATAAAACACTTCCGAGTGATCAATCATCCACACAAAGGCCATAAACGCACCAACCAAATGCACAATTCCCCACACTTGCAAGTAACGATATACTACTGCTCCATAGTTCATACATCCCCCTTCCGTTTAGTAATGTTCAGGACTCAAACCAAGCGTATTAGAATATATCAACATTGTCAATTTTAAATCCGCTGCTTTATGCAACGGATCTTTGTTATCTTGAAGTTGTTACCACATCAAAATAAAACTGACTATAGCCGATCGAAGCGAATAATACTATCGCATCAAATAAAGGATCGATGTATAAAGTCGGCATAATACTCGGATCATATATAGCAACAAACCAAACGATCTGGTTGTATATATCAACACCTAAACGTGCGACCAAGTAATACACTATTCCAAACACAATGACATACTTTTTTGCTTGGTACCAATTGTTCCGCAGTGGTTTAAAATGATAATTGGTATACATAATACCAATAAAAAGTATCGAAACAACAAAACCAAAAAGCGAAAGTACTAAAGCAATAATTGCTGTCATAAAATAAACAGGATCCTCGAAGTAGTAAATGTACTCTTTTTCTCCACCCTGAAACGACATCATAAGATAAATTACGGCAAACAAAAGTGCCGCACTATTCCACATCTTGAGTTGATCTTTTTCCTCAATTTTACGACGGATATACTCCATGATTTCAATTGCAGCTTTTTTCACGGCTAATCTCCTATAAATGTAAACGATCGGTTATTGATACTTATACCACACCTTAGGTAAATACTACTATGTTGTCAATTATTCCCCCCTTTGCTAGCATGTATATTCATCGTATAGTAAAAATATGGACACAACACAAATATTAAACGGGCGCACACTAGCAAGCGAAATTCAACAAGATCTGCGTCAATACATAGTTGAACATGACGCCACTCCATCTTTGGCAGTGGTGCTTGTTGGCGATGACCCTGCCTCACACTTATATGTATCACTAAAACAAAAAGCAGCACATAAAGTCGGTATAGATGTATCAATATACAAACTACCAAATACATCAAGCCAAGAAGAGATTATAAAAACCATTGACTGGCTCAATCAGGATGATCAGATTGATGGAATCTTAGTACAACTTCCCTTGCCTGATGGAATTGATGAAAATGAGGTTATAGATAAAATTGATCCAGGAAAAGACGCTGATGGTTTTCATCCTAAAAATTTAGAAAAATTATACGATAACAGTACCGACTTAAGGCCAGCACCAGCCGAAGCAGTTGTGAGACTTATTGTCTCATCTGAGCTTTTCCGAGCAAACAGCACAGCAGTTGTGATTGCGAATCATGACATTTTCTACAAACCAATCAAACATGCACTTGACGAATACCACTGTGACACGCATTTTGTTGGACCTGACGAAAAAGAAAATCTATATGAACTCCTAACCAAAGCTGACATCGTAGTTGTTGCAGTTGGCAGAGCTAACTTCATCACTGGCAGCTACCTTAAAGAAGATGCAATTGTTATAGACGTAGGCACAAACAAAAAAAATGGCAAAACAGTCGGAGATGTTGATGTAGACTCAGTGCAAAATATCGCCGGCGCACTTTCACCTGTACCAGGTGGAGTTGGACCTATGACCATTGCCTGTCTTCTGCAAAATGTCGTAACCCTACATCGTATACATACTGGACACAAAGAATAATATAAGCTATATTAATCTGTCACCGGAACCTTTAACAATGGGGGAAATTCATGCCAAACCAGCATGCCAATAGCATTCCAGAGATAATACGTATTCTGAAGAAAATGCCGCCCGGACAAAAAAAATCACCATCAATACTGGATGGCGATGGAATACCGGCCATTCAGAAAAGTTTGGAATTGATGTGTCGTCCAGCATACCAAATTATATCTTTGAGATTAAAACTGCTGGCAAAGCAGACATCACATTTATCCGAAAACGAGCACGCTAACAAAAAACCCCGCCAAAGGTGGGGTTTTTAAATAAGTGATTGTTGATAGGCTGACGATTTACCATTGAGATGTGCTGTGAATATCCTTGGTCTCTGAAATGTTTTTTTCTTTTGATCTTTATGTGAAAATGCAACAATCGCATCTCCATCAATTGACTCTACATCAAGCTTTGTCTTGTACCGGATAGTTTTTTCCTTGCTTGTTGCACCCGGAACAATATACTCGATCTCAAGCTGACGATGCTCAGCCAGCGCCTTATCAACCATATCATCAACTGTCTCCCCCTCACCCCATGTGATTGGAATCTTTGTAGGTGTTCCAGACTCTATATACCAAATATAGCCATGCGTTTTTCCGTATTCATACACATCGCGAGTTACACGCACATCGTCAAGACAGTACTGTGTCAGCTGATCCCATTGACCAAGGCGATAATACCGAATAGCATCCAAGCCACTGCCTGACTTACCTTCAAGTAGTGTTGTTTGTGCAAGGTTATCAAGCTTCACACGAAAACCCAAGTGGTTTGACACAACTTCAAGCATATCTAAATGAGGTACACTATCAACATCAAAATCCTTGTAATACGGCTGCAGTACTTTGTTATCAAAATGACGAGAGTTGAATCCTACCAAAAGCTCACACTCTTTGAGCATATCCTTAAAACGATCAAGCTCATTCTCTTTCAACGCATGATATTGATCATCAGTGTAGTTATAAATACCTGCAAGCGAAACCTCAAGAAGATGCGGGTTTCCCTGACCGCCTACTTCGTCAAAAGTTTTTTTTGTTTCTAAGTCATAGACCAATACATGACCCATACAATTCACGTGACAATAATAAAAAAGGTAATGATTACCAATCACCTTTCTTGTTTAGGTACTCCCTCCTATTATTCCATTAACTTCCAGTATTTGTGATAACGCTTCTTTGCGGCATAAATCTTAAGCGCCAGCAAAATAAACATAATGCCGATCCACAAAAAGAAAACAACCGCCAAGATAACCAGCGCTTGTGGAAAAAAGAAAATCAGAACAGCAAGTGCAACAAGTGTCACGCCTTGCAAAAATAACGCCCAAAAAATGGAATTAATAGTACGATTTAGATAATGAAAAAATTCTTTTGATAACATGGGGGATACACTATGTATATAAGTAGTATACTGCTATTTAAATAAAAAATCAAAAAGTGACATCTGCGCCTACTGCTTCTGATATATTTTTATACCCATCTTTTTTAAGAAGTTCAACTAAGCCTTGATTTATCTCTGAGATGACTTGCGGCCCCATATAAATCATACCTGTTATCAGCTGCAGCAATGACGCGCCTGCCTTTATTTTCTCATACGCATCTTCTGCAGAAAACACACCTCCAACTCCAATGATTGTATAAGCACCGCGAGTACGCGTATACACTCGTCTTATTGTATCTGTTGCGAGACCAGCAACTACCTTTCCGCTCATACCGCCTTTATCTGGAATTCTCTCTTCTTTTACTTTTTGCATTGTCATTTGATTGTTTCTATCCTTTGCCAAATTTGTACAAACAAATCCATGTACACGGTGACGTGCAGCAACGTCCAAAATGTCGTTTAGCTCATCATCTGAAAGGTCAGCTGCAAGCTTGATAAACACTGCCTTTTCATACGAAATAGTATCCAGCCTCTCAAGTAACTTTTCTAAGCGCTCAGGATGCGTGAACGGCTCACCACCAAACACATTAGGACAGCTTATGTTAATGGTTATGTAGTCACCAATCTCTGTAAACGCACTAAATGCCTTTGCATAATCAGCAACACCACTATCAAGCTGGCATGTATCTGGAGAATTTGTCTTAGCAACACTAATTCCAACTGGAAATCGAAAATGTTTGTCAGTCAATCGTTTACTAATCGCATCAGCCCCGTCGTTCATAAGCCCATAGTATACAACCAAAGATTTTGACTTAGGCAAACGCCAAAGTCGGGGCTTTTCATTCCCGGAACACTCCTCCCCTGTCACTGATCCAACTTCTGCAAATCCAAATCCCACGCTCGGTAAAATGTCAGTCAACTGAGCATTTTTATCAAAGCCCGCAGCTAATCCTATAGGATTTGGGAACAGGACATCATGGATGGTCTGTTCAAGCATTGGATGCTTATACCCAAAAAGAACTCGGGTTATACTTCGACCAAACGGATAACGACCCAAAACCCTACCTGTCCTGACAGCACGATCATGTACCTTCTCAGGATCTTGAGTAAAAAATATCGGTTTAACTAATTTTGTATAGACAAAACGCAGTAGTGCGTTCCGAACACTTATCTTGTTCATAGGTTTATGAGTCCAAATACGCCTCCATCACCTCCTGGGCTGATACATTATCAACAACAATAGATTGGAGCATTTGCAAAAGCGGCAAATCTTCAAGGTCATTATCTAGTAGCGACACTAGTGAAGGCAATGCAGTAAAGCCTTCGCTCTTTTTACTAAGCTTTCCGTCTGCAACAAGCTCCTTGCCTGATGCTCGGTTACGTGAATGTGGGCTAAATCCAGTCAAAACCATATCCCCAAGACCAGCTAATGATAGTGCCTGCTCAGGATCACCACCAAGCCGCTCAATAACAATCTTCATTTCCTTAATAATATGTACAAACAAATAACCTTGCGCATTTCCTGAAATCTCAAGTGCACTTGAGATGCCTAATAGCATAGCATAAATATTCTTTAACACTGCAGCCAGAGCTACACTCCTGAGCTCATCAGAGAACTCAAGGGTTAGCTTTGAGCCTGCAAATGCCTCCTGCAAACGATCAAAGCTATCAGGATTTGGACTTGCAACTACAGCAGCTGCTCTTGCATCTTGCATAATTTCTTCTGCCATTGTTGGTCCTGACAATAAGGCAAAACTCTGCGCATCTTGCATAAGTTCAGCCATTACCAAGTCCATAGTTTTCTGTGTATCTTCTTCTATGCCCTTGGACAAAATAACAAACAACGCATCACGCGCTGCATATTCTCTTGCTTCTGAAACAACTTCCCTAACTGCCCATGATGGAGTACCTAAGATAATAATACCAGCATCTTTGCAAGCTTCCTCCAGAGTCTCTACAGTGCGGGGCATCTCAGGTACTGCATCCCACATTCGTGGGGTTTGTCCAGCCTGCGCAAGTAAGTGCTCTAATGCCTTACCTATGCGACCAGTACCGATAATTGTTGTGATCATACGATTGATTTAATTTTACAAAAAATGTTTCTACCTTTAAGATACTCTATGAGTATAATAGCATATTTACATAAGCCTATGGGAGATACATATGAGACAAAGAAAAAAGAAGCTCCCTGAAATTAATGCCGGAGCTTATCCGAAAGCACAACACGGACCACCGTGCCGCTACCCTATTTATGAAGGAGATGTATTTTGTCGAGGGTGCGGCCAACAAATTGGAGTAAATGGCAAACTGCCAAAACCTCCTTGTAAACACTGCAAAGGTCGAACTCAAACAACGTTTACAAAGCATTGCCCTATGTGCAGTAGAAAACTCCGAGCACCTCGTACATCCAAAAAACAGAAAGTTACCAAACGTACCAGATAATGGTACGTTTTAAATTTCAAATGCCCATTCACCCTGCTTCATAACAGGCTCTTCGTTTCCGTCTTTTGTTATACCAAAAATATCAAGTTTATCTGAACCAATCATAAAGTCGACATGTGTAAGGCTAGTATTTCCACCAGCTTTGTTAAATGCTTTATCATCCATGTCGTCCCCGCCTTTAAGTGTAAAATTATATGCACTACCAATTGCTAAATGACATGAAGCATTTTCATCAAATAAAGTATTGAAAAATAAAATACCAGAACGTGAGATAGCTGAACTGTGTGGCACCAGCGCGACTTCACCAAGCTTTTTGGCTCCATCATCAATACTAATAATCTTATCAAGCGAATCTTGATTGGTTGATGCTGATGCCTTTACGATCTTACCGTCTTTAAAAGTAATCTCAATATCCTCAATCACAGTACCACCGTAGTTAAGTGGCTTTGTTGCTTTAACCACGCCATCAGCTTGATCACGATGCGGCAGGGTAAAAATCTCTTCTGTGGGCATATTTGCGATATACTCGATTCCTTGCTTTGTCTCTGACGCACCTGATGCCCATATATGTCCTTCAGGCAAACCAAGCGTAAAATCTGTACCACCACCGGTATAGCGAAGGGCATCATACTGCTTCTCATTCATATACGAAGCCCTTGCTTGTAGTTCTTGATTGTGTTGACGCCATGCTGCGATTGGATCATCCTCGTATACGCGGCAAGTAGTAAAAATAGCATCCCATAGCTTGTCCATTTGATCCTCCGAAGGATCGCTGGCAAAAATCTTTGCTGCCCATGCCGCTGTTGGTGCAGATGCTACCAACCAGCTCATGCCGTTACTTTTTTGAATTTTCCTAAACTCACGAATTTTACTCTCACCTGCTATGCGAGATCTTTGCAATTTTTCTTGATCAATATCACGAAGCAAATCAGGATCACCACCAGTAAACCCGACCATACAGTCAGCGTTCTTCGCAATGTCATTATACGCATCTGCTCGCCACTGCGGCGCATAGTCAAATGATTCGTCAGGTGCTTCTAAAAATCGCGTCTTTGTAACTTCTTCATCAGCCCAAAACACTGCCACGTATTTTGCTCCAGCACGGTATGCTTCTTTTACAAACGCACGCACGCAAACAGCTTGTTCAAGTGATGCACTTACAAGAACGCGCTGTCCTGGTTGAATATTAAGACCAGTGCTTACCAAAAGTTTGGCATATTTTTCCAAGTGTTTTTCAAAATCTTTCATATAGCTACAAGTTATAAATTATTGATTACTTTAGTAAAATCATCCAGGCGGCTATAGTGTGTGGCACGCCAGCCGGTTTCACGTGCCGCTCGCACATTATCCTCATCATCATCCCAAAAGTAAATATCATGATTTTCAAGCTTTGATGAAATAGAATCATAAAAACTTTTATGTGGCTTTGTAACACCCAAATAGGCTGATGAAAAAATATCATCAAAATGCTGATGCAAACCCATATCACTGCGTATATACTCTGTACGATACTTCTCTTGGTTAGTTGCGATATAGAACCGACCCCCTCTCTTTCGCAGCGTATCAATTCCTTTTATCAAATCTAAATCAATATAATGTTCGCTCTTAAACCAGTATCTCAGAAACTCATCTACACCCCCCTCCCAATTCCATTTATTTAAATACTCTGGCAATAATTGTTTTAAGTCCCCAGTACCAACTAAACATTCTTGAAAAGGTCCTGTAAAAAAATCCTTTGTTTGCTTTATGGTTATTCCGTGATCCTTTTCCAAAACCCTACTAAAAACCATTGGTCTATTTATAACCACACCATCAGCGTCAAAAATGAATGCTTTTTTGTTCACCATATTATCTATTTTTACTATAGGTATAACAGTATAACACAAAAGCCCTGCTGATGCAGAGCTTTTGTAACCTCCCGAAACTTTAAACTGTGCTTAAAATTTCAGGGGGTAGGTCATTAAAGATTGTATTAATGACCCAATTTTTTGAAGATTGAAGAACTACATAAAGATAAGGCATGCGATAGAAGTAATGACACCAAATGCGGTGAGTGTGATGCTAATTACCTTGGCAGCCTTTTTTCCGCCCGGAAGTGGTGCATTGGGATTGCCTTCTAATGTTAATAGGTTATAGAGTAATCCCGTGCTTGTATTGCCGTATTGATCTTTATACATTATTCTCTCCTATTGTGGTTGGTTATATAGACAAACGAACTTCATTTACCTATATAACCAACCAGTTATGTTAAATTACTGTACTAGCTTATATTATAATAATAACACATAAATAAACTTTTGTCAAGTGTATGTATTCGCTTGCTCTACCTTTTCGCTAAAGTTAGGTTAAAATAATCCAGTATACCCATACAATGCCTTATCTTAGCAAATAACAACCATCCATGACAAGTATTTGTCTATAAAACTATTTAGCACAAACAAAACTTGCTTTTTATGCTATTTTAGCTACAATACACGCGATTAAAAGCTGTATAAGTCAGGGGCAGTTAGTAACATAAATATTGCAGACTAAACGGACTTGGTACTAAACGTAGGAAAAAATTTGATACATAACTTTTGATTTTACATTTTTTAATTTTCAATTTTAAATTTATACATGTCATTTCAGATTGGCATTGTCGGCCTTCCCAATGTTGGCAAATCAACTCTATTTAAAGCCCTAACCCGCAATGAAGTCGATGCGGCTAACTTTCCATTTTGTACTATTGATCCAAATGTGGGTGTTGTTGAGGTGCCTGATGAAAGACTCGCTCAACTCGCGCAGATAAGCAAATCAGAAAAAATCATCCCCACAAGTATTGAATTTGTTGATATTGCAGGTTTGGTTAAAAATGCACACCAAGGTGAAGGTTTGGGAAATCAATTCTTATCACACATCCGTGAAGTAGATGCCATTTTGGAAGTTGTTAGGAATTTTCATGATCCAAACATTATCCACGTTGATGGCAAAGTAGATCCAGAAAGTGATAAGGAAACCATAAATCTCGAACTTGTGTTTGCCGATCTAGCTAGCGTTGATAAGAGGCTTGATAAGGCACGCCGCAATGCAAAGGGTGGACTCGATGC
This sequence comes from Patescibacteria group bacterium, assembly GCA_049604715.1. Taxonomy (GTDB): domain Bacteria; phylum Patescibacteriota; class Patescibacteriia; order S139-126; family S139-133; genus JBMYTV01. Next base: position 100,368 of record JBMYTV010000001.1, on the reverse strand, counting down.
AGATGCTAAAGCAGAGCTTGCACTACTGGAAAAAATACATCCTATACTTGAACAAGGTAAATGGGTTTCAACTGCTGAGTATAGTGACGAGGAACAAACTGTGTTAAAACAACTCAACCTACTCACAAGCAAACCACTCTTGTATGCATACAATGTAGACGAAGACGCACTTGGTTCGTCTGATGATCTACCGCCAAATACCATAAAGGTTTGTGCGAAAATTGAAGCAGAGCTTTCTGAGCTAGACGATACTGAAATGAGAGAATACTTAGAGAGCAGTGGCGTTACTGAAACTGGACTTGATAAACTTATCACTGCATCATATGAACTACTTGAGCTAATTACATTTTTCACTTCTGGAGAAAAAGAAACCAGAGCCTGGACAGTAAAACGCGGCAGCAAGGCGCCGCATGCGGCTGGACAAATTCATACTGACTTTGAAAAAGGTTTTATTCGAGCTGAGACTGTTGCCTTTGACAAATTTACTCAAGGCAATGGCTGGGCCGGGGCCCGCGATAGTGGCGCTCTCAGGCAAGAAGGTAAAGACTATGTGGTACAAGATGGAGATGTAATGTTGTTTAAATTCAATGTATAAATATTAAAATCCGTTGGTTTCAACGGATTTTTTTATAAAATAAGGTATTCTAATCTTCAATGCGGGTAATAAGCAACTGGCAGGCCTGGCCCTTTCCAAAAGTCTGATTTGTCAGCACTTCATCTTTGAACTGACGCAATTGACCATCGCTTAGCCTATCTACAGTAATAACAAACGAGTACTTAGAAATTCTAGGATACAGAGATGATCTCTCGCTCAAAGGAAGCAATGTTTCGCAGTGTTTTTCAGATATAGTATTACCAACAGACGCAGACTTTTGAAGTTCCGCCACTAACACCCTGCTGACCACCTGTCGAATTAACTTCCTCAAATCACTACGAACCTCAGCAGAAAATGTGTTTGGCATTCTGACCAATAAACGCATTTTTGCCTTTTTTCTACGAGCTTGACGTTTCCTAGTCTTTTTTCTGTTGTTCTTTTTCATTTGGACATCACCTATACAATAGTTTCTCTTTTAGCCTCTGGGAACGTGCGAAAACGTACTGTGACACATTATAAAATGTACACCTCCTCTAAATGTATGTGTCAAAAACTTTCGCATTAAACATATTGTAAACGTGCGCGATTACCTTACCTTGGAAAAAATAAAAATGCAACTTAAAACCAAGCACATGTGCTTGGTTTAAAAATTATTGTTCACTTTAGTATTATTTGGAGGACAACTGATACATACGATAGCCATACCGAGTAAGTGATACAAAAACCGCAATCATAATCATCCACTCTCTAGCTAACCAATATGGCGTCAGATGCAAAAGCATACCAAGCGCAATTGCGCATATAGCTACTTTGCCATAAATATCAGACATGGGAGTGGAAGCACCTGGATATCGGTATCGATACCATGCAACTGCAGAAACAATCAAAACATCGCGACCGACAACTAATGCAAAAAGATATGTTGGTAAATAACCAAGAAACCACATTGAGGTAACGATTATTGCGATGCCGATTTTGTCAGCAACCGGATCAGCAATAACCCCAAGCTCAGTGACTTCGTCATTTCGCCGAGCATAGTGCCCGTCAGCCCAATCAGTCCATGCTCCGAATGCTGCTGTCAACCACATTGCTATCCACTGCTCTGTAGCCAGGAAAATAACAAACAGAATCGCAACCGGTATCCGGCTGAATGATAGAAGATTTGGCAGTAACAAAAAATGTCTAAATTCGAAATTTTTCACTTTGTTCATTTTGGCTCCTCTTGCTTTATGATGAATATTTCACTACCCAGAAAAATCCCAGATATTTCTGTAACGCTATCACTCACTTCAAATACCCGGCTTGCAATATCATGAATCAAACTTCCGCCTTCATGATGAATATTTTCTAGAGGGGTAATAATGTGAATAATAATACCGAAACTTTTGCCCACAGTAATACTGCGCTCCAAAAAAATCTTGGTATTATCATACGTCATTGTGTCTAACAGTTGAATAATCCCACCAAGCGTGGTAAGACCATCTGTTGCGTCCATATAAATGGTACAGTACAGCCCTACATGCACTCGCGATGTTGCATTCATGGCTTTCTCCCCTGGTTGTAAATGATCGCCTTATTTGGTACTATAATTATGTTAACCTAGCATAAAATATATGCCGCTGCAAGCAGTTTCACAGAGTCAACCATCCCGCACACAAGACATAGACAGTGACATCCAGAACCTCGCACAAGTGTATGAGGGTCCTTTTGGTATTGAGCTATACAAAGACAAAGAACCCAAAATAAAGCTCAATTATATAACAAGCAAAATGGCGCTCTTGTATGAAAAGCTACGCTACAGCGTTGATTACAAAGACGACCACCTTCTCAGACGCAGTGCTATTGAGCGTATATCAAAGCGCGTAGTGAGCATGAACAGAAAAGATCCAGGGATCATTGCTGAAACACTTTTACATGAACTTATCCGCGCTCAATACCTCCCAAATGATGCTATTCCTGAAGACAAAGCCAAAGACGTAGCCAACATTATCAATAAGTACATCACGCTTTATGACCAGCTCGGAATGCGCTACAAACGTAATGAACTTAAAGAGTACCACCAGTTCATCTGGGAGATCATGGCAGCTGAAATTGAAGAATCAATCATACCCCCTATTCGTGAAGACGCGCTAGTTGAAACACTCTACAGAATAGTTAAACCCAGGATAGATATCCGAAACTTCCCTGCGACCGACAAGGAACGAAATATCCAGATTTATATTGCTATTCACAGAAACATTATTAAATCAGACGAAACACTACTCCGATATTATTTGTTCAAATTCTATTTCCCTAACTGGGATGGCACGCAGACTGATGTGATCATGAAAGTTGCTGACAACTTCCCAAAGCTCGTTCATGCTATTAGTCATCAGATCAAGCACCCCCTTGGTGAAATACTACAAAAACGACTACACAACTTGTCTGTTTACTTTTTGATCCTAAATGATCTCTTTGCAGAGAATAGAGATCATCTGAAACGCACGCTTAGCTACACAAATCAACTTGAAGACGAGATAAAAAAGGCTGCAAACAAACGGTACGGTAACGCCCGCAAAAAACTTCGCCGCGGCGCTATAAGATCTGTGATTTACATTTTCCTTACTAAAGTTATTGTTGCGGTAGCTGTTGAAGTACCGTATGACATGTTTATTCTACAGGAAATACACTACCCCTCTGTCTTGATCAATGTCTTATTCCCTCCATTTTTGATGGCACTTATAATATTAACAACACGTGTTCCAAAAGAAAAAAATACCAAGAAAATCTTGGAAGGTGTGAAAAAGTTAGTATATGGAGAAGAGATGAAGCCCATTGTTGCAAAATTCCGCAAATCATCGCAGTTTGGATCAGCCAGTTGGATATTTATCAATGTATTTTATTTGATCATTTACTTGATTACATTTGGCCTAATCATCTACCTACTACGAAGTCTTAACTTCAGTATTGTCTCTAGTCTCCTATTTATCTTATTCCTAACATTGATTTCATTCTTTGGTATTCGCTTGAGGCTTGGTGCCCGTGAACTCAATGTTCTTGGTAAAAGAGAGAACATTTTCACCTTTATCTTTGACTTGTTTACACTACCAATTATCAGAGCTGGTCGCTTTATCTCACTTAACTCACGACGCATCAACTTTTTCATCTTCTTCCTTGATTATGTGATTGAGGCACCATATAAGTTTATTGTGTCATCATTTGAAGAGATCACATCTTTTGTCCGAGACAAAAAAGAAGAAGTAGACTAACCAACTTTCGTCAAAAAATGAAGCTATCCATTTTGGATAGCTTTTTATATTACGCTTCAGATATTGTCACCGAAAAGACAGAAAAGCCTTTTTCATAATCAAGCACAGAAACCGTAATAACAAAGGTGGTAGATGTGTTATCTTTTTTTTGCATGATGTGCCACGTACCATACGGCAAATCCTTTTTTCGTACACGTTTGCGCCCCTTAAAGCGCGGTTTAATGTGGGCTGCGAAGAACTTTTCTACAGTTCTGAATTCTTGAGCAGCGCTATAAGGGACATGGAAGTCATGATCAACAAGAACAACGTTACTATATGATCCGACTCGGCCATTACGTCCCCTTACCTTAGTCCCTTGTGGTAACTCTCTTAGGATTTTCTTCTGCATTATCCACTCCAATCGATGTTTTGATTAGGGTTATAAAAAACAGTGGTGCTAATAGCGTACACTGCTTTTTGGATCTATGCAAATAAAATCACTACTATGGATACAGCTGTTCGCCACCTGAATCATAAAGATAAATGGCTTTGACTGGACATACTTCAGCGGATTGTATAAGTACATCATCATCATATTGTTGCCATTCTTTTGTCAAAATGGCTATATTCTCTTCATCAAGTACATACGCCTCGGGCGCAATAGCAATACATGATGCAACACCAATACAAAGCTCTCTGTCTATTTCTACTTTTGCTACTCTATCTGCCATATTTATTTTTTCTCTACTACATTCTCAGGAGCACCATCTGCAAATCCTTTGATGTTACCAATAGTTGTATCAATAATACGCATCAAAGCTTCGCGTGTATTGAATGCATTATGCGGCGTGACAATAACATTGTCAAAAGTTAATATGACATGCCCTTCAAGCAAAGTCTCGAGTGATTCTTTGCTTACCTTCTTGTTATCAAGTAATTCTAGCTCATCCTCAAGTAGCTCCTCACCTTCCATTACATCAAGACCAGCGCCAGCTAGTGTACCGTCTTTAAGTGCATCAATAAGGGCATCATTATCAACCAACGGCCCACGAGCTGTGTTAATCAGCACTGAACCTTTTTTCATTTTACTAAAGGCTTGAGCATCAAGTAGATGATGTGTTTCTTTCATATATGGCACATGCAGTGATACTACATCAGATTCTGCAAGTAGATCATGAAGTTCCATGTATTCTACGCCAAATTCCTCCTTTACTTTGTCATTTGGGTATGGGTCATATGCGATAACTTTCATACCAAAACCATTTGCAATCTTTACTGTGTGATAACCAATACGACCAGTACCCACAACTCCCATAGTTTTCCCTGCCAAATCAAATCCTTGCAATCCGTCGCGATCAAAGTCTGACTCGCGGGTGCGGTCAATTGACTCAGGTATCTTACGTGATAATGACAATAGCAACGCAAATGCCTGCTCAGCCACTGTATTTACACCGTAACTTGGTACATTACAAACAACAATATTCTTGGCAGCAGCTGCATCCAAATCCACATGGTCAAATCCTGTTGAACGTGTTGGAATCAATTTCAAATTAGGCAACTTATCAAGAAGCTCTTTACTAAATGGAGAATGAATAAATGGCGAGATGACATCATATTCTAAAAGCTTTTCAACAGGTACCTCATCGACTGGCTCAACAATAAAATCAACCTGCTCAATGTTTGAGAGGCTTTGCATTTGTTCTTGTATGTACTCTACTTCCCATTCCTTAGCTTGTAAAAAAAGTACTTTCATAAATAAACTTTAAGAATTATTATCTGGGACAATATACAAATTGTTATGATACTTTTCGTCAGTTTTTACTGGTTGCCAATCATCAAAAGTAAAGTAATGCGATACAATCCTTGTTCCAGGTTTTAGTTCGTTTTGTAACTTCTCTTTGAGTTTTTGATTGGTATCTTGCATCAAGAACATAGTAACAACATCTGCCTTTGAGATATCGGAGTTATACATGTTTTCTCTACGAAGTTCAATTTTGTCAGACATGCCTTTGCTCGCAACCTTAAACTTTGAATAAATGTATAAAAGCGGCGTAATCTCAATACCCAAACCACGAGCATTAAAGTCTTTTACTGCCTCGATCAAGACACGCCCATCACCCGATCCCATATCAAGAACCACCTCATCTGGTTTAACATCAGCTAGTTCAAGCATATGCTTTACAGAGGCCATTGATGATGGCACATATGGCGCACCATTTCTATACCCAGAAAAAAGAGTCAGGGCTAATGTTAACAAGATAACTATTACTAAAATATATAGGATAAACATATGTTTATTATAGCAAAGCTAGCGCGGAAAGAAAGTCAGAATAAAGCGCAATATATATCCTTGACAAATATCTTGAATTTCCCTACAATAAGCACACAATTTGATAATTATTAAGCACACTTTTCTCCTTCCCTCCTGCGAGTATGAAGGGGATCTCTAAATCTAAAGAGAGCCAAGAAGTGCAGTAAATAACCTAATATTAGGTTTTTACGTGGCTTTTTGGCTAAAAGTAAGGATATACGTCTATGCAGTATTATGAATGCGTTGGGCTCATTCCTGGTAACTTAGCCGAGAATGAAGTTCAACCTGTACTTGAGGAAGTAGCAGGTTTTTTTGATGCTCAAGGCGCTGACATTAAGCGCAAAGAGCTCATTGGCCGCCGTAAACTCGCCTATGCTATTGATGGCATGCGACACGGGTACTATTTCCTTATTGGCGCTGATATGGAACAATCAGCTTTGGCTGAGATTGAAAAAAAACTCAAACTCCAAAACAGCGTTGTTCGGTTTTTGATTACCAAAAATAGACCAAAGACCGAAGAGGATATCAAAAAAGAAAAAGAACGTCTTGCACGTCAAGCTAACATTTCACCAGAACCAGCATCTTCTGATGAAAAACCAAGACGACGTCACAAACGATCAGAACGTCAAGAAACAAAACCAGCAAGTACTCCTCCTGAAACCAAAAAAGAAGAAAAGGCTCAAGAACCAAAAGAGCCAGTTGATCTCGATCAACTAGAAAAGAAACTTGATGAAATCCTTGAAGAAGAAATCAAGTAATCCATGACTCATTATTAGGAGGGTCACATTAATTGTTGAAAACTACATATGGATTTAAACAAAGTCATGATCATCGGTAACGTTACCCGTGATCCAGAAAACCGAACCACTCCCCAAGGTACCAACGTAACTAGTTTTTCTGTAGCTACCAACCTTGTTTGGACTGACCAACAGGGCAACCGACAAGAACGTGCTGAATTTCACAACATTGTCGCTTGGCGAAAGCTTGGTGAGATCTGCGCACAATACCTCAAAAAAGGCAGCAAAGTCTATCTTGAAGGTCGGTTGCAGACACGTAGCTGGGATGATCCAAGTGGTCAGAAAAAATATAAAACTGAAATTATTGCTGAAAACATGATCATGCTTGATCGTGCAGGCGCAAATTCAGGTCCAAGCAATAGCAATGACTACGCGCAATCAGCGCCACAAGAAACACAGAATCAAGATGCAGGTGCTGATGAAGATGAAATTAACGTAGACGAAATACCATTTTAAGAAATTATATGAAACATAATCTCCTCCAAAAAGATAAATATTGTCACTTCTGTGTGAATCAGATTGACGAGATTGATTATAAGGATACACAGCTTATGCTTCGTTTCATGTCTCAATACGGCAAAATTCGACCTCGTCGTCGAACAGGCGTATGCGCATGGCATCAACGCAAGCTATCACAAGCAATCAAACGCGCACGTTTCTTAGCGCTCATTCCTTACACAACTCGTTAATTTGTTTCTCTATGCTTAGTATAAGTGATATTAAAATTGGTACTGTTATCACCTACCGTGAGCAGCCCTATGTTGTGGTAAAAGCAGAACACCTCAAGATGGGTCGCGGGGGCGCAGTACTTAAGACCAAAATTAAAAATCTAGTATCAGGCGATCAACTACCTGTCACTTTTCAATCATCAGAATCTATTGAACCTGCTGAAATTGAAAGACGCAAAGCATCATTCTTGTATGCTGAAGGTAGTGAGTACCATTTCATGGAAAGCGACAGTTATGAACAGTTCTTCCTAGACAAATCAGTTGTGGAAGCACAAATTCCATATCTTAAAGAAGGTCTTGATGTAGATGTACTTAAATTTGACGGCAGTCCAGTAGCTATTAACCTACCTACCAAAGTTACCTATACTGTAAAAGATGCCCCTCCAGGGGTTAAGGGCGACTCAGCCGGCTCAGTAACTAAACAAATTACTCTTGAAAATGACCTAACTATTCAAGCGCCTTTGTTTATTAAAACCGGTGAAGATGTGGTAGTTAATACTGAAACTGGCAATTACGTAGAAAGAGCTTAGACCGCTTACTAGAAACTCAAACCCCCGCCTTTTACGGCGGGGGTTTTTGTGTCTTGATTTATTACAACATTTAGAGTAATATCAGGACTTACAATAAGTCCTTTCAAAAACAGGAGATCATTATGCACAAGCTAACAAGCTTTCGCCGTCCACTGAATTGGTGGTTTAGCAGAACAATGCTTCTCTTCTTTCTATTAGCGTTAATGACCATGCTGACCTTGAGATGCAGTAGCCAACCGCCGAGCTTCGAGATTAAATCACCAGAAGAGAAAACTTTTGATGCAGTAAACTCCTTCACGCCATACCCTATATTCAGAGTAAGTGATTACATCAAGAAACTCGGCCCCGGATCTTCAATGGAGCTTGAAATCACATCTGACCAAAGGAGGTATGTCTCAGAAGCAGAGTTTACTCACGACGGCTGGGTAGCGGTTCAAGGTTACACTGATTACTATAACGAAGCCTATATCTTGTTCAAGATAGAGCAAGGTAAAGAGAGTAAAACGTATAAAATCAAGATCATGTTCCACCGCGACAGTGATCACAACTTTTCTCAAACTCAAAGCGACCCCTAAGGGGCCGCTTTAAAATTTATAAAACTATTTACTGTTTTGCCTCTTCTCTACGTGCTTCTTTCACTTTTTTCCAAATATCATTCTCAATCTTCTTCATCATCTTCTTGTTGCCACGAAGTGCGAGACGTGCATTTTCACGACCTACACCAAGCTTCTCTTCCCCATAACTGTAGGTGTTGCCATTTTTCGAAACAACCTCCCAATTAAGCCCTGTGTCAATAAGGTCGCCAGCAAGCGAAATACCTTCGTTGTACATAATATCAAACTCAGTTGTCTGAAATGGTGGCGCAACTTTATTCTTCACAAGTTTGACCTTCACTCTATTACCTATCACTCGATCTGATTTTTTGATCTGAGCACTACGACGTACTTCAATACGTACTGAAGAATAAAACTTTAATGCAGTACCACCGCTTGTAGTCTCTGGATTACCAAAGAAAACGCCAATTTTCTGACGAGTCTGGTTAATAAAGATAACTACCGTCTTAGTCTTTGACACAATTGCAGTGAGTTTACGTAGGGCTTGCGACATAAGACGAGCTTGCAGACCTACTTGTGCTTGCCCCATTTCACCTTCAATCTCTGCTTTTGGTACTAGCGCTGCAACAGAGTCTATAACAACCACATCAACCGCATTTGAACGAACTAAGGCCTCTACAATCTCAAGGGCCTGCTCACCAGTATCTGGTTGTGAAATAAGCAAATTATCTACATCAACACCAATACGACGTGCATAGTCAGGATCAAGTGCATGCTCTGCATCAACAAAGGCTGCTATTCCGCCTAATATCTGCACTTCCTTAACAATGTGCTGTGCTAGAGTTGTTTTGCCTGATGCTTCAGGTCCAAAAACCTCTACCACACGACCCCGTGGAACACCACCAATACCAAGTGCGATATCAAGTGAAAGACAACCAGTTGGCACCGCATCTACTTCCATAGTGCGGGCTTCACCGAACTTCATAATTGCGCCGTCTCCAAAACGCGTTTTTATTTGAGACATTGCCGCTTCCGCAGCTGCGAGTTTATCATTATGCTCGCCGGTTTCTTGCTTAGCCATAGAAATTACTGTTAATACTATTGCTTTGACAAGCTTGATACGTCTTCATCGACGATAACTTGTCGCTCTAAAACCCGCTTGCGGCCATGTTTTTTTGCAGAAATGATCTCAAAGGTATTGATACCACCCTGCAAATCAAATTCATGACTGAAATACCCATCATCCACAACTATTGGCACGCTATTAATCGTGACAACAGCCTCTGGGTCAGTCATACCCTCCACCACAATGGTGTCATCTGGGATTACTATATTATCTACCGGATGTAAAACTGTCAAATCCGGTGGTTGTAAAAACGTATACGCTGAATACCCCAAATATCCAAACAGCGCTAGTGACATAATACTTACTACCGCAGCCCTGAAGATCTTCGGCCATGTAATAAACTCATGAACAGCAATAGGTAACCTTGGCTGCAATGTCTTTGCTTTCCAGTGCTTGATAGCATCAAGATCTTGCTTATAAGATTGCAGAACCTCTTGCAAAGAGAATCCCAAATACTCTACATACCGTTTTAAGAAATGCTTGCAATAAACTTCTCCAGGCAAATACTCAAATTGATTTTCTTCCAAATGTTGCAAGTACCGCTCATCAACCATTATCTTCCGAGCTACGTATTCTAGATCTAGGCCACGTCGCTCTCGTTGGGACCTTAAAAAAAATCCCAACGAATCTCTATCTTCAATTTCACGAGCAGTAAACATCATAAACAAAATTTGTTAAACAGTACGCGTGTCATCATCATCTTCTCCGTATTCATCTGTATCTTCTGCGTCAGCATCATGCACTTCCTCCTCAGTCTCTTCTGATTCCTCGTTATCATGATCAACTTCTTCACCAAATGCCGCGTGCTGAAAATCCTCTTTCGATACAAGTACTTCACGAGGCCGTGAACCATCAGCAGGACCGATAGTACCCTCTTCTTCCAAATAATCAAGCAACCGAGCAGCACGTGAATATCCAATACGTAGTCGCCTCTGCAAATATGATGCAGACGCCTTACCAGCTTCTATAACAAGCCGACGCGCCTCAGGCAATAACGAATCAGCATCACCACCAACATCTCCTGGTAACCCAGATGACTGCTTTGGTTTGGTTATCTCTTCGTGATACTCAGCTTCAGGTGCATTTTTCTTAATAAATTGCATCACACGACTTACCTCATCATCTGTCACAAATGCGCCCTGTAAACGCTTTGGCTTACTAAATTCAGCAGTTATCAATAACATATCACCTCTTCCAAGCAACTTCTCTGCGCCTGACATATCTAAAATAGTACGAGAGTCAGTCTGTGATGCAACAGCAAACGCAATGCGTGAAGTAATGTTCGCCTTAATAAGGCCAGTAATAACATCAACTGACGGTCGCTGTGTTGCAAGTACCAAATGAATACCCACTGCACGTGCCATTTGTGCAAGTCTGACAATTGCGCCTTCAACTTCCTGAGCAGCCACTGCCATAAGGTCAGCAAGTTCATCAATAACGATTACGATATAAGGAAGTTTATACTCTGGATGCGCTGCGTTATAGTCTGCAATATTACGTTTGCCTACTTCTGACAATGCTTGGTAGCGCTTATCCATTTCTGCTACTGCCCAGCGGAGTGCGTTAATAGTCTTTTGTGTATCAGTAATAACAGGTGTTAAAAGATATGGAATACCGTTATATAAACTAAGTTCTACTCGTTTTGGATCAACCAAAATCAGCTTTAGCTCATCAGGGCTATTACGATACAAGAGACTCATCAAAAGCGTATTAATACACACTGACTTACCACTACCAGTCGCACCAGCAATGAGCAAATGAGGTAGCTTCTCTATAGTCAATGTCCAAGTCTTACCAGTAACATCCTTACCAAGCGCAACTGGTAAGCGTGAATCAAGTGTCTCAAACTCTTTTGAGTCAATGACCTCTCGAAGACTCACTGTTGCAACCGCCTTGTTTGGCACTTCAATACCTACCAAAGACTTGCCAGGAATAGGCGCTTCAATACGAATAGGATGCGCTGCAAGCGCGAGTGCTAGGTCATTGTTTAGTGCAACAATACGAGAGAGCTTCACACCTTCAGCTGGGGCAAGAGTATACTGAGTCACTGTAGGACCAACGCTCACATCACCCATTTCAACGTCAATATTAAAGTTTTCAAATGTTTGTTGAATTTTTTCTTTTGTGGCTTCAATATCACCGCTTGTAGGCTTACTTGAAGATGACTTTAGTAGTTTAATAGGTATATCTATATCTACATGCTCAGAAGACACCAATACCTCAGTTTCACCTGAAATTGGTTCTGATACCTGCTCATCACCCTCATACTCTTCTTCCTCCTCTTCTTCCTCATATTCACCCTCCTCTTCATCAGCTTCCTCATATACTTCTTCGTCTGTTTCGTATTCTTCCTCAACTTCTTCGATCTTCTCCATTGCGTCTTTATTAAAACGAACCAAAAGCCAACTTGAAAGCTTTGACCACAAACTTATAGTTTGTGATCCTCGGTTACGTATATCTTCAATTGAAATATTAAAGCTAAGAAAAATACCAATAACAAGAAGCGCAAGAAGCACAACCAAAGTTCCCCAAAAATCCATAACACTCATAAGTGGAAATGTTGCAAACCATCCGACATATCCACCGCCCATACCAGCTAGTGCCTCAGCAGACGACTCTGCTAGCGGAACTTTTATATGAAACAGACCACAATATCCAAGTGATAAAAGTGCAATACCCAAGTAATTAAGGCCTCCGAGGTGATACTTCTCATCATTAATAAGGAGCACCCCAAAGAACCCGAGTAAAATTGGAAATAGCGCGTACCCAGCGCCAAACATTATACGAAGACCTTTTACTACCCATACGCCAAACTGTCCGGTTAATCCGAACATAGATAAAATCATAAGAACAGCCAACACAAGCAACATCACAACAATGATGCTGTGCTTTGTTTCATCTGACATATGTAGTCTTGAAGAACTCTCCACTACTTCACTTTTGGGAGGTCTTCCTGGTCCACGACGCTTCTTTTTCGGCATGGTTATATATTAGTTGTCCTATACTTTATTGTATCACAAATTGCTAAGCCAATACATCGAGTGAACACAATTTGTACTCATACTAAAAACCGCCGGGCATATGCCCGGCGGGTGGAGAATAAAATACGTATTCAGCTTACTCCTCTACATCATAGCCAGTTCCTGCTGGGATAAGGCGTCCGATGATAACGTTTTCTTTCAAACCTTTCAAGGTATCTACCTTACCAGTCACTGCTGCATTAATAAGCACTTTAGCGGTTTCTTGGAAAGATGCGGCCGCAAGCCATGAATCAGTTGAAAGTGATGACTTTGTAATACCTAGCAATAGCTCCTCGGCTTTTGCTGGCTTTTGACTCTTCTTGAGCTCGTTATTTGCCTCCAAGAATGAAGAACGCTCAATAACGTCACCAGGAAGAAGTGTAGTATCACCTGAATCCTTAACCATAACACGTGAGAACATCTGCCTAATGATGATTTCAACGTGACGATCATTTAACTTTTGTCCTTGTGAAGAGTAAATGGTCTGAATCTCTTTCAAGATATAACGCTCTACAGCATCACGTCCACTAAGCTCAAAGAGATCACGAAGATTTACACTACCATCTGTAAGTACATCACCTGGGTTGACCAAGTCACCTTCAGCAACTTTCAAACCAAAGCTAAGTGGGATGATATACTCTTGAGTATCACCCTTCTTGCCTACAACAGAGAGCTCTTTGTCCTTCTTTAGAGCAATAACACCTGGGAATGTTGCTTTGAATTTCTTGTCACTTGTTGAGAATAGTGTATCACCCTGTACAACTGCATCACCATCCTCGACTTTGAGTTTTACTGAACCAAGTTCTTCAAGATCATATGTTTGTCGCTGTTCATCATCAAACACTATAGTAACATGGTTATGATTATCTTCACGTTTAATCTTGATCTTACCTCTTGCATCAGCAACAAATGCTACCTTTTTAGGATTTCGTGCCTCAAACAATTCCTCAACACGTGGCAAACCTTGAGTCACGTCGCTTTCGCCAGCCACACCACCAGTGTGGAAAGTTCTCATAGTCAACTGTGTACCTGGCTCACCAATACTCTGCGCTGCAATAATACCAACTGATGATCCAAGATGTGCTGGCTCATTCTTTGCCAAGTCATATCCATAACACTTTTGACACAAACCACGAACTGAAGTACAACTTCGCACACTTCGTACGCGTGCTTCCTCAACACCAGCTTCACGAATCTGCTCAGCTTGCTCTTTGGTGACAAATTCACCCTTTTTCGCTAATACTTTTCCGCGACTGGTTTTGATGTCATCAAGTGTAACACGGCCATATACACGGTCAGCGAGCTCTTGTCCCATCTCACCTGCATCACTTGCGAGCAAACGAATACCTTCAGTATCGCCACAGTCAATTTCTGAAATAATAATATCCTGCGCAACATCAACCAAACGACGAGTTAGGTAACCTGCGTTTGCTGTCTTAAGAGCAGTATCAGACAAACCTTTACGAGCACCGTGAGTAGAAATAAAGTACTCAAGCACATCTGATCCTTCGGTAAGATTACTCTTTACTGGAAGTTCAATAATATCACCTGAAGGGTTGCTCACCAAACCACGCATACCAATTGCCTGAGTCAACTGACCCCATGAACCACGAGCACCAGAGTCAATCATGAGCATGGCTGGGTTATGTGGATCGATTTGCTTTTTGGTGGCTTCAGTAACTTTGTCTTTGGTTTCTGTCCAAATTTCAATAACTTTGATCTTACGCTCACGATCAGTCAAAAGACCCATTTCATACTGTTCGAGCACACTATCTACCTTTGCTTCTGCTTCCTCAATAAGCTGGATCTTCTCCTCTGCTACAAACAAGTCTCCCATACCCCATGAAAGGCCTGACTGAGTAATATACTCATATGTCATCTCTTTAATCTCATCAAGTACACGAGCTGCTTCTTCCATACCAAGTACGTGGATACAACCAGCAGTAATCTGACGAAGCTTCTTCTTGCCTACTGGTTCGTTATAAAAGCCTACTTCATCAGGAATAACCCGGTTAAAGAGTAAACGACCAGCTGATGTAACAATAAGCTCATCATTATATCTAACCTTAACTGGGTCTTGTAGTTTCAAATATCCAAGTTCATATGCGAGGATTGCCTCATCTTGAGATGTGTAGTGCTTGAGTTCTTTTTCCTCTGCCTCACTTGGCTGATGATTCAAAATAGTAAGATAAAATGCACCCCATACAATATCTTGTGATGGCGCAACAATTGGATCTCCAGTAGCTGGGGAAAGAAGATTTCTAGTTGAAAGAATAATCTCTTCTGCTTCACGTTTTGCTTCTTTAGTAAGCGGTACATGAACAGCCATTTGGTCACCATCAAAGTCAGCGTTAAACGCAGTACATACAAGTGGATGCAACTGAATAGCCTTACCTTCAATAAGTACTGGTTGGAATGCCTGAATACCTAGTCTGTGCAAAGTAGGAGCACGGTTAAGCATAACGTGTGCGTGTTCAGTAATTTCTTCTAAAATATCATACACTTCAGTGTGCCCTGCCTCAATGTATCTGTTTGCACTACGGACATTGTGTACTATTTCACGTTTAATAAGTTCTGAAATTACAAATGGCTTAAAGAGCTCTAAAGCCATGATCTTTGGCAAACCACACTGATGCATTTGCAAATGCGGACCTGCTACAATTACTGATCGACCAGAATAGTCAACACGCTTACCAAGCAAGTTCTGACGAAAACGTCCTTGCTTACCTTTGAGCATATCTGCGATTGACTTGAGTTGTCTTTTTTGACCAGTTGAAGCTGTAACTGTCTTACCCTGACGCGCTGAGTTATCAATAAGCGCATCAACAGCCTCCTGAAGCATGCGTTTTTCATTACGCTGAATAACTTCTGGCGCATTCAAATCAATAAGCCTCTTAAGACGGTTATTACGATTAATCACGCGGCGATACAAGTCATTTAAATCAGATGTAGCGTATCGTCCACCATCAAGCGCAACCATAGGACGCAAATCTGGAGGAATAACTGGAATAGCAGTCATAACCATCCATTCTGGTTTTGCATCATTCTTAATAAAGCTCTTAACAAGCTGTAATCGCTTAAATAGTTTTTTCTTACGAGCACCGCTGGTTTTAGTGATTTCCTTTTCTAAACTGTCAGCAAGAACTTCAACATTGATCATCTTCAAAAGCTCATACACTGCCTCAGCACCAATGCTTGCAGTAAATACATGCCCGTATTTAATTGAAAGATCTTGGAACGCAACTTCAGAAAGAATTTGCTTAATTTCCAAACTTGCAAGTTCTTTAAGTGCAGTATCAGCTGCATTCTTGAGCTCTTCTTGCTTCTTTTCATACTGCTCTTTGAGAGCCTTCTCGTGCTTGTCTGCTTCTTTTTGAATTGCTTTTTTATCTGCACCATCTTCTGCAAGTGCTTGTGATTTGTGTTTCTCTGCATTCTTTACTGCTTGATCATGCTCGTTTTTCATTTGTTTCTGCTTTTGCTTGAGCTCGTCTTTAATCTGAGCAATTGTAGAATCACGAAGCTCTTCATTTACCTCAGTAATGATGAAACTAGCAAAATAAATAACTTTCTCAAGATCTTGGATAGACATATCAAGCATCAATCCAATCTTTGAAGGAATATTACGCAAGAACCAAATGTGCGAAACTGGTGCTGCAAGATCAATATGACCCATGCGCTCGCGGCGTACAGATGCGCGCGTGACTTCAACACCACACTTATCACAGATAATTCCCTTATAACGGATGCGCTTGTACTTACCACAAGAACATTCCCAGTCTTTTACTGGTCCAAAGATGCGCTGACAAAAGAGTCCGTCGCGCTCTGGTTTTTGTGTACGATAATTGATGGTTTCTGGTTTGGTAACCTCACCATGTGACCAGTCATGAATAGTTGTTGGCGATGCCACACGAAGCCGAATAGAATCAAAGTCTAATGCGGCTTTCATTTCGTTATCTAAAAATGTGGTCTTTGTTGTTGATGGAGTTGGCATATATTTGTAGGTTTATAGTCAGTTCAGCTTACTTCTCTTCTTCTTCCGCTTTCTCATCAGCCGGAGGAGTATCCTCGGCTGGTGCGGGCTGCACCTCGTCAGTAGGCTCGTCGACAGTTTGGCCTTCGTCGAGCAACTCGACATCAAGCCCCAAGCCTTTCATTTCACGAACTAACACATTAAATGATTCAGGAACATTAATCTTGGTGATTTCTTCACCTTTGATAATTGATTCATACGCTTTACTTCGTCCTGGAACGTCATCAGATTTAATCGTAAGCATCTCTTGCAAACTATGTGCAGCACCATATGCTTCAAGTGCCCACACTTCCATCTCACCGAAGCGCTGGCCACCGAACTGTGCCTTACCACCCAGCGGTTGCTGGGTCACGAGTGAGTATGGACCAATTGAACGTTGGTGAATCTTGTCATCTACCATATGAGCAAGTTTCAACATGTGCATGACACCAACGGTTGTTTTTTCTTTAAATGGATCCCCTGTTCGACCATCATACAGTTGTACTTTTCCGTCTTCAGGCAAACCTGCTTTCTTCAATTCACCAATGATCTCCTCAAGTGCAATACCATCAAGCGCAGGTGATGCTGCTTTGTATCCCAAAATTTTTGATGCAAACCCAAGATGCGTCTCAAGTAGCTGTCCTAAGTTCATACGAGACACAATACCAAGTGGGTTGAGGATAATATCTACAGGTGTACCGTCTGCCAAGAATGGCATATCTTGCTCTGGTACCACACGTGAAATAACACCTTTGTTACCATGGCGACCAGCCATCTTATCACCAACTTGAATCTTTCGAAGTGCTGCAATAGTTACCTGCACAGATTTGATCACGCCAGCTGGAAGTTTGTCACCGTTTTCACGTGAGAAGATTTTTACATCAATAACCTTTCCGTGCTCACCGTGCTGTAGATAAAGAGAACTATCACGAACATCTTTTGCTTTCTCACCAAAAATAGCTCGAAGCAATTTCTCTTCTGCCGAAAGTTCAGTTTCACCTTTTGGAGTAATCTTACCGACTAGAATATCACCTGATGATACTTCAGCACCAATGCGGACAATTCCTTCTTCATCAAGGTCTTTTAGTTTATCTTCACCTACATTTGGAATGTCACGAGTAATAACTTCAGGACCAAGCTTTGTATCACGGACCTGAATTTCAAAATCTTCAATCTTAATAGAAGTGTATGCATCAGCGTGCACTAGTCTATCAGACACCAAGATAGCATCCTCATAGTTACCACCTTCCCAAGTCATAAATGCAATAAGCGGATTATAACCTAGTGCGAGCTCACCGTTTTGCATTGAAGGACCATCAGCCATGATGTCGCCTTTCTTAACCTTGTCACCAAGATCAACGATCACACGGTGATTAAGACAAGTTGATGCATTTGAACGTACAAACTTTGTCAGTGGGTACTCTTGTTCTTCACCCTTGCTTGTTTTGACAACAATCTTATCACCATGAATAGCTGTAACTTCACCATCTTCCTTCACAACAATACCGTGACCTGAGTCGAGCGCTGCTCGTCGCTCTACACCAGTACCAACTTGAGGTGACTGTGCACGTACTAGCGGCACAGCCTGACGTTGCATGTTCGTTCCCATAAGTGCACGTGATGAGTCATCATGTTCAACAAATGGAATAAGTGATGTCGCAATAGATAAAATTTGCTTTGGTGATACGTCCATGTAGTCAATATCCTCGACTGGCGTTACGGTTGGAGACAAGTTCTGTCTTACTTCAGCAGTTGGGTTAACAAAGTATCCATTCTCATCAATAGGGGTTGTTGCTGGAGTTGTTGTGTACTTACTTTCATCAAAAGCATCCAAATACTCAACTTCATCAGTGACAAATGGCTTGATAAGAACTTTTTCTACACCGGCCTTCTTAAGTGATGAAGCATCCGACTTACTAATCTCAGCATCTTTCTTCACAATAACCTTTCCGCTCTTTGGGTCTTGCAAATCTACTTGTGCAAACTTACCCACCAATGCACTATCGCCTACTGGAAGTTCTTTTACTACTTTTCTAAATGGAGTTTCAATAAATCCAAAGTTATTAATACGTGCATAACTAGCCAAGTGGTTCACCAAACCAATATTTGGACCCTCAGGAGTCTCAATCGGACACAATCTGCCGTAGTGAGTCTGGTGTACGTCACGAACCTCAAAACCAGCACGTTCACGAGTCAAACCACCAGGCCCCATAGCTGAAATACGTCGCTTGTGCTCGAGTTCAGCAAGTGGATTGGTTTGGTCCATAAACTGTGACAACTGTGATGACATGAAAAACTCTTTGATAGAACCAATCAAAGGACGTGCATTAATAAGTTGATTTGGAGTGATAGTATTAATATCGAGCGTTGACATTCTGTCTTTTACAATGCGTTCCATACGTGCAAGACCAATACGGAATTTATTCTGTACAAGCTCACCACCTGATCGGACACGTCGGTTACCCAAGTGATCGATGTCATCTGGCAAATCTTGAGTAAGGTTCAAACGGATGATCTCTTTAATAATATTAATGAGATCTTGTGGCTTAAAGACACGATGTTCTGGACTAGTTTCAAAATCCTCACTAAAACGTTTGTTAAGCTTATGACGACCAACAGCACCAAAATCATATCGTTCAAACTTGAAGAACATTGAATGAATCAATGATTTTGCATTTTCAGGTGTTGCCAGGTCACCAGGTCTAATACGCTTATATACTTCGATCAAACCTTCATTCTCACTTGCTGAAATATCCTTTGCAAGTGTAGGTTCAATAAACTTTCGCTCTTTATCAATATCAATATCTGCAAACAAGTCCATGATCTCCTTATCACTACCATACCCAAAAGCACGAAGTAATGCGGTTACAGGCACTTTTCGTTTTCTGTCGATCTTTACATATATAATGTTGTTTGCGTCTGTCTCAAGTTCAAGCCAGGCACCACGGTTAGGGATCACCTTTGCGCCGTAGTATCTTCGTCCACGAATATCAAGAGCGCTGAAGAATACGCCAGCAGATCTGATAATTTGAGATACAATAACACGTTCAATACCATTGATAATAAAAGTACCGCGATCAGTCATCAGTGGAAAATCACCAAAGTAAACTTCCTGTTCTTTGATTTCGCCGGTTCGTTTATTTACAAGTTTAGCTAAGACACGGAGAGGAGCTTCGTAGGTCACGTTTCTTTCGCGAGCAACTACTTCATCAAACTTCGGATCATCAAGGTAGAAATTTGAGAACTTAAGTTCTAAATCTCGTCCAATAAAATCCTCAATCGGATTGATCTCATCAAATAATTCTCTTAATCCCTCTTCAAAGAACCATTTGTATGAAGCGGTTTGGACTTCGGTCAAGTCAGGTAATTTCATGACTTGGTCAAACTTTTTGAAAAAGACTCGCTTGGTATCACTGTGCTTTTCCAAGGTATCGGTAGATTTCTTAGCCATATTTTTAGTAGACATAAAAATAAGCCCTTCCCTAGTCTATATGAGAAAGGTTTTTGCTCTGGTGTTTATTTAATTGTGGACGCCACGAGCAAACACGGTATGTGAAGTGTATTTACACTAAAAAACTTGCCAAAAGGCCATTAAGTGGAAAACTGCTATTGACAAGTCGATGCATAAAGATTAACAGAAATCATTTTCTTTGTCAACATTTATAGCCAAAACAACCAAGTTGCTATTTTGGCTAATATTAGCATTTTTGTAATTCAATTGAAGCCTTGACTATTTTCAAAAAATATATATCCACAGTTTATACCTCAGATTGGAGTGTTCTTTTGTAACCAAAAGAACGAAAAGTTTTGAGGTTTTTGTAACTCGCTTGTGGCGACAATTACTCCTCGGAGGTATTAACCTGACGCTCGAACATGCAAAACCCCCAAACCCCCATCCCTTCTGAAGCGTGTGGGGTCAGGGGTGGTAACTTGTTTGAGCGTTGTGGCTAGAGGCTACGTATGTTTATTTCAACCTTCTAGCGAGTTTTACCACCCCTGTGCTTTTGGATACTTTTGGCAACAAAAGTATCAGGAAAACATTAAAATTATATAATCAACTTTTAAGGGCCTTTCTTACTTCCTCTCTATCATCCCACGGTCTTTTGCCTTTGTTGGTAACAATACACTGTTCAGACCCCTTACCAGTCACTGCTATTATGTCCCCTGATTCAGCCAGTGACACTGCTTTTTGTATAGCTTCACCTCGATCAATAATTTTATATTTTTCACCTTGAAACCCCTCAAGGCCTGCCCAAACTGCATCAATAATAACCTCAGGATCCTCATCATATGGATCTTCGTTGGTCACTATGACTACAGCAGCATACTTAGCAGCCAATCCACCTAAGACTGGTCTCTTTGCTGTATCACGTCCACCACCACATGACCCTAGTACTGCTATAAGCCTCCGTGCTTTTGGCTTAAGTGTTGCATAAACAGCCTCCAAACTTTCAACAGTGTGCGCATAGTCAACAAATATAGAGAAGCCTTTTTCTGATTTTATTTCTTCCATACGTCCTGGCATATAAGAAAAATCAGCAAGCGCCCTAGCAATCACATCCCATTCAACATCAAAATTACGTGCAACAGCAATCGCAGCCAGTGCATTATATGCATTGAACCTTCCAAGAAGTGGGATATGAAATTTTGTGTCACCAATAGTAAACACACTGCCCTGTTCTGAATCAACAACTCCCGTTGCCTGAACATCTGAAAGGTTGTCTATGCTGTACGCCATTTTCTTTTCTGCAGAAAACTTTTGGAAAAACGATGCATGCTCATCATCAGCATTTACAATACTCACACCTTTCCCGCCAAGCGCTCTAAATAGTTTGCCTTTCGCAGCTCGGTAGTTTTCAAAACTACCGTGCGACTCAATATGTTCAGGTGTCAGGTTGGTAATAACTGCAACATTATACTCAATACCCCAGTGACGATATTGCTTAATACCTTCTGAGGATGTCTCTACTACTGCGTGCGTACATCCAGACCGCACCATATCGCGAAGCAACTTTTGCAAACGCATCCTACCTTGCATTGTCATTTTGGTATCATTGATCCACTCTTTATCGTTGATGCGAAAATTAGCTGTTGTTGTCATACCAACTTTGAGCCCACTTTCAGTTAATACTTTCCATACCATATTTGATACGGTCGACTTACCCTTAGTACCAGTAACACCAATAACAACGAGCTTACGTGACGGAAAACCATATATGATATTAGCTGCTACTGCCCATGCCTTATGGTATACAGCAATAAGCGGCTCTGGTATAAATTTTTTTATAATTGATTTAAGCATATACTATTGTAACTCCATCATACTCTCCCACCACTCTTTGATAGCTCGCTGATGCATGCGTGGTTCTATAGTACGTAGGTAAGTTATCTTCTTTTTGAACAACTTGTGATGCTCTTTCAAATTCTCAGGTGACTGCAGCGCCCACTTTGTGTGGTTAATCTCTACACGTTCTTTCTTCTTTAAAAAGCCCGGATCTGCATATCGTAATTTTGAAACATCAAAATCAATGGGCAGCACGGTAATTTTATATTGTTTGCCAAATATTTCTTTTGCAATTACCTTTAGTCTACTACCACGTGTATACTCACAAAATATATATAAATCAGCTGATTTGATATTGTGTTTCTTTAAGATATCTTTACTAAAAAGTAGATTCTCTAGAGTAGAAATGGATTTCCGTTCTGGCGCAAACTCCCAGTCACTCGTTACTTGCGATACAAACCTTCGTGACTTAAGCTTACGCAGCACTTTCATCATCTCACCTGCCTCAGTCCGCCTGTATGGCTTGTACATATCTGTTCGACCACCCGCGGGTATAATAAGTGGTTTTGTATACTGCTTCTCAGTTACAAAACGATAAATAGTATTAAATACTATTTTTAAATAAAAATTATAGTGCTCGTCTTTTAAAATATTCTTCGGTATCCCATACCCTGGGATAATAAATACGCTATGCATATTATTTCATCTCATATACAAATAAAGTTGGCTGACCCTCAGCTTTATCAACCACCAATGGTTCCCAACCTTCCATTGGCCATACATATAGTATAACCTTTGCACCAGATTTTAGCTCTTTTTCAAATTTTTCCTTAAGTTTAGGATACACCTTTTGCATTAAAAATACATATACAACATCTGCATCCGAAATATCTTCGAACCAAAAATCTCGAAAGCGAACATGAGCACACTTTGTACTAGCAAATAACACTCGTATACGCGCAAGTATATAAGGTATAAAAGAAACTTCATATCCGACTGCCTCAGCCTGCCGGCGAGCAGCAGCAACTACTAAGCGCCCATCACCACAACCTAAATCATATACTTTTTTGTTTTGTAAACTTCCAACCAGTTTTATAAAACGCCCTACATCACTACCCCATGTCGGCACATACGGAGCTCCGCGCAGTGCACCATACGCAAATGTTAAAAATATTAAAAATAAAATCACCCACCAAATCATATGTTTATGTTCGCTCTACACCATACAGGTCATAGAGATCATTATCGCGAATAAAACTCTCAACAACTGGGATGTCCTCGGGCTTCCCAAAATCAAGCCAATAGTCTTCAAGTTCCATAATCTTCACGCCAGAGCGATCTGTTAACTGTGTTAGTGCTTCAGTGATATAGTATTCGCCATTTGTAGTGTTTGGTTGAACATTACCAACAACCTCAAACACTTCTGGCAAAAAAGTATATGCACCTGCATTTATAATATTTGATTCAGGTTCAGGTACTTTTTCATCAATACGCAGCAACATGTGATCTTCTTGTGGTACTAGAGTTCCATACTGAACGGGGTTTTCTTTTCTGATGCCAGCAACCAAGTGGTATCCATTGGCGCCTTGTCCCATTTTTTGTAAATCTTGTAATGAAAATAAATTATCTCCATTCACTACCACAAATGGGTCTCCATTCAAGACTTCCTTAGCTGCAAGTAAAGGAACGAGCGTACCATACTTATCTTCCCCCATAATTTCAAACTGATTTATAGTTTGAAACTTAGGGAACAATTCTTTTGACTCTTGCATAAACTGCTCAACCTGATCAGACAAATGACCCGTTACCATTATAACCTCCTCAAAACCAGCCTTAGTAAGGTTGGTAAGTAAAAAGTGCAAGAACGGCTTACCCAAAACAGGAATCAGTGGCTTAGGAGTATGCTCTCCTAACTCCTTCATACGTGTCCCTCTTCCTGCTGCAAGTACCACTACTTTTTTTATCATAATCATGTGTAGTTAAAGGTGATTATCAGTATAGACCTTGCACTGAAATAAAGCAAAACCACTCATTTTGAGTGGTTTAATGTTTTACCATTCCTCTACTTGATCTTCTACAAACCCTACCCATGTTACTGGATAGATAATCGATTTTGTTGGATTAATCTTTTGTGCTTCTTCTTTGCTCATGAGCACAACTTTACCGATCGGCATCTCGTTTTGTAAACCGACAACGTGCTGCGTGAGAGAAGTCTTCTTCCATGTCGTAACTCTCCTCCTCAGATCGGGTTGCGGATTTTTGATCACCGCATACTGAGTTTCTCTTTTGATTCGAATCCTCATATCTTTTCCTCCAATCAGAACACTACGGTACGTGGGCCAATATTGTTACCTCGCAGCGGAAAGGCCCAAATTAGATTATTAGCTGCGTTTGGTTTTTTATACTGAAAGGGTGGAACACTACGACAACGCTGCTCCAAAAACTTTTTAAACGAACGTACTGAATTATTATGCGGATCAACCTGGCCAAAATAAGCCTTAACGGCTTCTTGCACATCTGCTCGTGGATCCACGATGAATAAAAACCTCTTTCTCTTTTTCGGTGGCTTACGCCTTTTTTCTTGACCTTTCCTATTGCCTTTCCTGACCTTTTTCCTGCTCATCTTGAACCTCCGCGGCTATCACATGGCTGAATTGCCAAAGTGCTATAAGACTAATCACCTTAATAAAAACTCAAAAAAAATGCAAATAGCACTTATAGGGCAAGTAAAAAACCGCTTCATTGAAACGGCTTTCTTTAAAAACTAAACTTCGTCTAGAACTACCCAGTATCCGTTGCACAGAACTAAACGAAAGTACCTGTTTTTCACCTTATTAAAGGTGTGTTTTTTCCGCATCGGTATCTGCCTATACCTACAATTAGTTTGCGACTCCAAAGAAGCCACTGTCGTCTTAGTGCTCTTACTACGGAGAGCTTTTCTATACCAATTGTTAAATAGCTCCTCTGCTTTACCCCCTTTCTTAATAACAAGATAACTTGTTTCCAAGACGTGCCTTTTTGTATTGCGCCAGGAAGAGAATCCTTTCTCTCTTTTACTTCCTGTCCGCCTCATAGCAAATCCCCCGGTTTAGTTGGTGTATGCTTGCTGTTAAGGGCCAAATACATGTAAGAAAAGCAGTGATACTCTATATAAACACCAAAAAGCTTAGGGTGTCAATGCTACTCTTTTAGACTTAATACAAATAGAAAAACCGCTTCATTGAAACGGTTTTGTTCGCTTTTTGATATCAATTAAAAGTTTGCCTGTGGATTGCAACCCATTTACCGCCCTCCACTTTGGTAAATGTCACTATAACACAATTGGCAGAGCGACGTGCTGAGACAGAGCATAATTGAAGCGAACCATTCATTCGCTTGGAATATCTACCTAACAACTCCTGAAACAAGGCGGGTAGTTTGAAAATTTTACACTCCCAAAGCCACAATCGTAACAATGCTCGCTTTTTTATTTCTTCATTGTCGATCACAAGAAAACGAAATTGGCTACTGCTTTGCGTGAGATGCTTCACTACCATGTCTCTGGTAATTCTGTTCAACAAATTTCCCTTTGTAAGTAAACTCTCTAATTTTACATTTCCTTTTCTTTTTGGATTAAACATATATATCCTCCCGTTTTACTGACCAATAATTTCATCTAAAACAACCCAATGCCTGTGACACAGAACCAAACGAAAATAGCGATTCTTTTTAAAATTTAGCGTTCGCCCTTCCCGCTGAGCTATTGTTCGATACCGACACTTTGTCATTTCTTCAAGCGCCGTAACAGTCGCAGGAACCCTGGTATCGCGCATTGCACACTTGTACCAATCATTAAACAACTTCTCTTTCTGACTATCCTTTAAAATGACAAGATAGTTAGTACGGAGAAACTTCTGTGTTGTACGAATTTTGAAACCTGGCTTCTTAATACTAAATCTCCAATTTTTCTTTTTCTTAGCCATAACAACACATCCTTTCCAAACAAAAAGTTTAACTTATAGATTCTTAAAGAACTTCTTACTATTTCTTATAAAAAGCAGTAACAGTCCATTTAACAACATAGCAACCTTCTGGTCAAGATCTGTCTATAGAAATAGAAAAACCGCTTCATTGAAACGGTTTATAACTCCTTTTATTAAAATACTATTGCACCTTTGCACCGGTAGGCCAGAAATGTGAAGCCATCTATTTCCTTGGCGCCCCGTACATAATCATCATGGGTTTCTTTGTCATGAATCATGAGGTTAGCCTTTGGCAATCTTTTCTCCAGTTCTGCAAGTGTCAATCTCTCTTCGTTTCCTGCCATTTTATGAAAGATTGCTGCCTCACGGGATGTTGGATTAGCGATCACAATCCACCATGGCTTGTGCATGAACTCAGCGATAAGCGGCGGCATTCCTTGCCACTCTTTTTTCTTTGGCTTTATTAACTTTTTTCCTCTTTTAGCCATTATTTTCTCCTCCGCTGATTTGTTACAACAGGAGGAACTTCGCCGCTGATAACCCATCCGATTTTTTCTACACGTCGCATCCGGTACACGTAGCAGTCATTACTAGATTCAGGCGTGCCGGTTGATCGGATTTGCTGCGTGCCATTGTCATATCTGATATTTGCCTTTCGCAAAAAATCCTTAAATCCCTTTACTGTATGATGGCCATCGCTGGTCAAATATTTTTTAAACTGTACTATAAGCCTTGCGCTTACCAAGAGATAGGTTTTTTTCTCTATTCTTTTTGGGCTACGGCTTTGGCTACGGCCGCTCTTTATATTTTTCTTGCGTTGCTTTCTTTTCTCTAGATTTAATATGTTCATCTTTACTAACGCCTTTCTTTTTTTGCCTAACAAAATTATTTAACTTTTTTTACAAACAGATAATCCTTAGTACCATCCGGCCTACTTGTATGCCTCAAGCCGTAAAGGAAAGCGGCAGGTGGCAAGGGTATGTCCAAAAATTTAAACACATCATTCACTTCACCGACTGTCTGTTTGTACTTCTGCACTGCATACGCCCATGTATATCGTGCATATTTAACTTGGTAATGATTGGTCTTACAAAAAGCTATGAAATCACCAAGCCAGGGCATGTCCTTATTTTGGTCAATTACATGGAGCCACTGGATAAGGAATTTATTACTCACTGCACCAATAATCAATCCATGCGTGCATGTAGACGCCTCTTTCTTTGTATCAGCCTTGATCAGTTTGGTGCGTTTCTTCCCGGATGGTTTCTTTTTAGTATTGCGAACAGGTCCTTGGATGACTTTCCCTGACTTCCGGGGTCTTCTATTCTTTCTGTCCTTTCTCATTTACCAACGCCTTTCTTTTTCTTACCTAACTTAATTCATTTTTTTCAGAAGTAAAAAATCATTACTTCCATCACACTTAGATGCGTACCTCAAACCATACAAGATAGTCGTAGGCATTGTTCTGTTCCCTGATTTAACAAGGGTGTTATCTACCGCGGCATGAACTTCTGACCACTTATACAATTCATAGTCAAAGTGGTAATTATTTTGTTTGCAGTAATCAATCAGGTCACCTAGCCAGGCTAATGAGCCGAGCTCATGACAAAAAGCAATCCATTCAACTACAGACGCATAACAGTAGAATGGAATGATCAAACCATGGGTGTATTGAGGTGGTTTTACCTTTCTGCCTGGCTTGATCAGTTTGGTGCGTTTCTTCCCGGGTGGTTTCTTTTTAGTATTGCGAACAGGTCCTTGGATGACTTTCCCAGGCTTGCGGGTTCTTCTATTCTGCTTTTTCATAGCTCCTCCCCGACAATCCAATCCTTACCCTGTTTGGTTACTTTGATAATACGAAAGTTGATCCTTTCAAACTTATCAATATCACTCTCACCGTGAAGCATATTACTATAAGTTATCATGGAGAAAAAAGAATCGAGATTCTTCATGGTTTTAGCCCAACCATACCTCTTGCAACCACTAAGCCAAAAATCAAACATCGGAGCCGCTGTGTAAGGACCACCACCTTTTGACATGACCAAATACTTCACTTGTTCTGGCTGAGTAGAAACTACCCTGGGTCTCTTCCTAGTTCTGGCCTTAGTAGACCCAATGAGAACTTCTCTTTTCTTTTTAGACATCTTGCTTTTAGCAACTTTTCTCTTCCTCTTCAAAACAACCTACCTTCCTACATGTTCATACAAACACGTAATTAAACCAAGATTAAACTACAACATTTACAAACAAACTTACCTAATTTTTACACTTCTCCTTTCTTCAATAAAAACCTAACAATAGTATGTATTTATTATTTAATGTCAAACAACAAACGCTGCTTTAGAAGCAACGTTTTATTCAACCACATATCTACTCTACTGTCAACTAGAGCATCCGCTTTATTAAGCGGAAAAGCCAGTACAATTTCTTGTCATATACATACTCCCAGGCACCTACATAGTTCACCTCATCACCACCAAAACCCTTTTTGAACCTGGTTATGCCCTCCCAAGCCTGCTCTTTAGCAGAATTTGGTATGTGCCTATTTACAGGCTTTATCCCCCAAAAATCATACTGCGTATATCCGTGTTTACGAGCAAGCTGCATAGCTCGCCACTGCAATAACTGCGGTGCCATAACCTTTCTATATGAATGATCAAACGCACCATGTAAATACAATGCTTTGGTACCAAAAAACCCTACCATAACAGCGCCAATATTTTTACCCTCGTACTCTGCAAAAAGAATCTTAATAGTCACGCTTTGTTGGTTCTCTATATCAGTGCGACCAAACTTCTCAAACAGAGCCGTATAGTATGACTTTTCGTGTGAACGAAAATTATCACGACGTGTTGTTTCCTGTAGTAACCTCCAAAATATTTCAATATCCTCAATTGATGTTGCCTCTCGAATAGTCACGCCCTTTTTCTCAGCTAGACGTATGTTATACCTTGTCTTACTATGCATCCGTTTGAGGATGACTTCTTCATCATGATCAAGATCAACCACCTGTGTATCTTGCGGCTGCACTGCAACTGCTCGCTTCAATCCTGCATTTAGTAGCGCGTTGCCTGCGTCACGCCAAAGCATTCGCGGCTCAATACGAGCAAACATCTCATACTGACGTTTTGTCTCTGTTGTTATAGCCCGCAAACGAGTAAGTATTACCTTGATTGCATCTATCTGCTGTTTCGCACTTGTGTGCTCATGAAAAAGTGGGCCATATGGTATATACAAATACGAAATTCCAAGTGGCAGCTGGTGTTCCACGATTGTTGCGACTGCCAACAATTTCTCATTATCCTTAACTCCAACTCGCCAAATACGCCTGCCAAGTGACTTTTGGAATTCTCCCCACTCCCATGATTGCAAAAACGTACTGTGTTTGGCAGTACTGACAAATGTATTTAATTCTTGAGCATCCGCAATAATAGAAAGTTCCATACTACATACCTAATTTTTGTAAAACGTTTTTGATTTTCTCTTCTGTAGAAAGTGATGTGTCAATTTCTTTTAGCACATCACGTATCTCGCTGAGTTGATACCCAAGTGCTTCAAGTGCCTCTACAACCTCACGGTCGTGCGATTTACCAGCTAACTCTTCGGTAATACCAGCTGCGAGCTTGTTCTTGAGCTCAAGAACAATGCGAGCAGCAGTCTTTTTACCTATACCTGATACTTTTTCTAAAATAACAGGGTCTTGATGAATCACAGCTTCAGTTATCTCCTCAGGACTCGCGCTGTCCAAAATATTCAATGCTGACTTTGGCCCTACACCGCTAATGGTCAATAACAAGTTGAACACAGATTTTTCTCGCTCTGTTTCAAAACCATATAACTCCTGAGCATTTTCTTTGATCACGTGAACAGTAGAAAGCTCTAGCTCCTGATCTTTGGATAGGCCTGAAATAGTTCGCCCAAGAGCAAATACCTCATACCCCACTCCGCCAACCAACAAGGTAAGTGATTTTTCGCTTATATACTTGACTTTTCCGTTTAAATACGAGATCATAGGCTATTATCTTTACCAATTAAATATATCACATAACTATGGGGAAGGGATACTTATGGGCCAATATGTATTAAACATACTCGACTGGGTTGTCATATTCCTAACGATAAGCGCTTTATTTGCGTTTGGATACTCTTTTGTTATGCAATGGAACTGCAAAAGAGATGCTCGCAATCCATTTTCACTAGTTAGGAGGAAAAAATCCGTACACATCACTGTAAACGGACTGATGATTTTCTTCATTCTCTACGGAGTCTTTATCAACATCATTCAGGGTACACCTGTTCCCTGGCTCGGCGCAACTATAATGAGCGCCTGTTACATTATCTGGATGGGCATTTACTACTACCGGTATTTTAGCTTCAAAAAAGCAGTACGTAAGTAATTAACTTTATTATGTTTGTTTTTAAGATAAGGAGAGATTTATGAGACTACCAATAGGCTGGATGTCAAACTGGGCATTAATTCTTGGTGCAGGAGCTACTGGCATAGTCCTCGTGTTTTTTATCCCGGAATCGGTAAAATCACTATCTATACAGATTGAAACCATTGTATTCATGTCAATGGCAGGAATCACGATAGTTAACCTGCTAATTGCAGGAAAAAAATGCGAATCACACAGATCATGGGACCTTCTTCTCATTAGGAATGCTGCCCAATACATCTATATCATCGCCGGGTTTCAACTGTACCTGCAAATATGGACAGTCCTTGCCGCTGGTAAACTGATGTACAACTGGACCATCCTACTAATCAGCGCAATGCTCATAGCGATGTCCATTTCAGTATTCTCACTCGCAGATATGGTATATAAGAAATACCATTAAAAATACCTACTTTCCAAAAACCCGTCATCAACGAATGACGGTTTTTAAATGCCTTTACCCCTCTCTTTCTATTTTTACTACTACTCGCTATACTCTTAGATACTATGCCAAAGTTCAAGCTACAATCAGATTTCAAGCCGACTGGCGACCAACCGGGTGCTATTAATAAGCTAACTACGGGTCTTCAGGGCGATAAGAAATTCCAGACTCTCCTGGGTGTGACCGGATCTGGAAAGACCTTTACTATGGCTAATATTATTGCAAAAACCCAAAGACCAACACTCATTATCTCACATAATAAAACCCTTACAGCCCAGCTTGCCTCTGAATTTCAAGAATTTTTCCCACAAAATGAAGTGCACTACTTTGTATCCTACTACGACTACTATCAACCAGAAGCATATGTGGCTAAATCTGATACATATATAGAAAAAGAGACACAGATCAATGAAGAGATTGAACGCCTCCGTCACGCAGCAACCCAGAGTCTACTTACCCGCAATGACGTAATCATTGTAGCGTCTGTATCATGTATTTATGGTCTTGGTAATCCTATTGATTACCACAATATCAGCATTACCCTTGAAAAAGGCAAAACCTACAAACGCCAGCAGCTTATGCGCCAGCTCATTACTATGCTTTTTGAACGAAATGATGTTGATTTTACTAGAGGACGTTTTCGCGTTAAGGGTGAGGTACTAGAAATATTCCCTTCTCTTTCTTTAGACAATTTTTATAGGCTTACATTCTTTGGAGATGACCTTGAGAAGATCGAGAGCGTTCATCACATCACACATGAAACTAATGGCACTTTTGATTCTCTTGCGATTTACCCGGCGAGTCACTACTTTGCTCCACCAGAAAAAACTGGAGATGTTGTCACACATATTCGAAACGAGTTAAAGGAGCGCATACAATTTTACAAAAAACATGACAAAGTCCTTGAAGCTGCCCGTATTGAGCAACGAGTGACATTTGATACAGAAATGATGGAAACAATTGGCTATGTAAATGGTATTGAGAACTATTCTCGTTACTTTGATGGCCGCAAAAAAGGCGAACCGCCGTTTACTCTGCTTGATTACTTTAGCCATGCAGCTACGCTACGTGGTGAGGATCCAAATTCATGGCTTATGTTTATTGATGAGTCACATATCACTATCCCCCAAGTGCGGGCCATGTATGCGGGCGATCAATCGCGCAAACAAAACTTAGTTGACTTTGGTTTTCGCCTGCCTAGCGCACTTGATAACAGACCTCTTAAATTTGAAGAGTTCGAAACCAAAATCCCTCAACTTATTTTTGTTTCTGCAACACCTGGGTCATATGAACAAGAACATACCAAGCAGATTGCAGAACAAGTCATCAGGCCAACTGGTTTACTTGATCCAGAGATTACCATCAAACCAACTGAAAACCAGATACAAGATTTGATACAAGAAATTGAAACACAAATCGCAAAACAGCAACGCGTACTTGTAACCACACTCACAAAACGGTTATCAGAGGAGATAACTGACTACCTATTAGAACGTGACATCAAAGTGCAGTACCTACACTCTGAGATTGATACACTTGAACGTTTAGAAATCCTACAAAAGCTCCGCCAAGGAGAATATGACGTGGTTGTGGGTATTAACCTGCTACGAGAAGGCCTTGATCTGCCTGAAGTTTCGCTAGTCGCTATTCTTGATGCTGACAAAGAAGGTTTCTTGCGCTCAGAAACATCTCTTATTCAGACCATGGGGCGTGCTGCCCGTCATGCTGAAGGACGCGTGATTATGTACGCTGACACGGTTACTCGTTCCATGAAGGCTGCTATTGATGAAACAGAGCGTCGTCGCGAAAAACAGATCGCTTACAATACCAAACACAACATCACACCAAAGACTATAACCAAAGCAATCAAAGATAACTACCTCAAGGGTCTACAGAAAAAAGACAAAGACCTTCCTGTGCTCAATGTGTCTGATATTCCTAAAGATGAACGCAAGCGTCTTATTGAAGAACTTGAAGATCAAATGGATCTGGCAGCACAAAATCTCGAGTTTGAAAAAGCTGCAAAGCTTCGTGATAGGATAGAAGAATTGAAGAAATAAAACAGTCGAAATGACTAGTTGTAAAAAAATGCCAAGTGTCGTAAAATTACATATAGACACAACAGTATGACATCATCCCCCATTGAAAAACACAACCTCTCATCGTATGGTAAACTCGGCTCTCTGGCTGAGGATTTTTTGACATATCTTGAGATAGAACGGGGTCGATCTCTTCGCACTATTAGAAACTATGCTTTTTATTTACATCGCTTTTTTGAATTTATTGGGAAAAACAAATTACAACCCAGTGACATCACCACGCAAAAGATAAAAGCATACAGACTAGCTCTCAACCGCACGGAAACAGGTCGTGGCGGCAGCACTATGAAAAAAAGCACACAAAATTATCACTTGATTGCGCTGCGTGCCTTTTTAAAATATTTAGCAAAAAATGATGTAAAAGCTCTATCGCCCGACAAAATTGAATTAGCAAAAGTAGCAGAACGGCAAGTTGATTTTATTGAGGGTGATGATTTAGACCGCTTACTTCATGCGCCGCTTAGTGCAAAAAATCCTGATCTAATCAAACTACGCGACAAAGCCATCTTGGAGCTATTTTTCTCCACTGGTCTTCGTGTATCAGAGCTCACTTCCCTAAATCGAGATAGTATTAATTTAAAAAAAGAAGAATTCACCATCCGCGGTAAAGGTGACAAGCTACGTACAGTCTTTCTAACCCCACAAGTAAAAAAGCATCTCAAAAGTTATCTTGATAAAAGAGTAGATGTTGATATGGCTCTTTTTGTCCGTCATGATCGAGCAAGTCAGACAACAGCTGAGAAGGCCACGTCACCCCTCACCCCTCGCTCAGTAGAACGAATGATAAAAAAATACGCCAAAGCAGCTGGCATCACCAAAAACGTTACTCCGCACACACTGCGACATTCATTTGCTACAGATCTTTTGCAAAACGGAGCTGATATCCGGTCAGTCCAAGCCATGCTCGGTCATGCATCAATCACCACAACCCAGGTATATACACATGTGACAAATAAGCACCTTCGAGAAATACACAGCAAATTTCATTCACGTAAAAAGAAAGATTGACGCCAGCTTATTTTCCTGGTATTGTCTATTTTGTACTTAGGCGAAGGGATTAATTAGCCCCGGTAGTTCAAAGGATAGAACAAAAGCCTTCTAAGCTTTAGATCTAGGTTCGATTCCTAGCCGGGGTACCAGATTAAAAATCAATCATGGTGGACGTAGCTCAGTTGGTAGAGCCCTGGTTTGTGGTACCAGTGGTCGCGGGTTCGAGCCCCGTCGTCCACCCCATCAAAAAACATCCATATAGTTGGATGTCTTTTGTTTCTTATTACTTTATAATATTACAGCTACTCGGCAACTTCTCAACGATAATATCTAGATCATACGCCGAGTACTCGTTGCCAGAAATATTCAATACCTTTAAACGTTGTAAATTTCCTATTTCATACGGCAAGCCTGTAAGTTGGTTGTTTGACACATTCAAAACTTCCAAATCTTGGAGTTGCCCTATCTCTGCTGGTAGTCCTGTCATGTTATTATTACTGAGATTCAATACTTTTAACTTTTGTAAATGGCGTATCTCAGCTTGAATTGCACCAGTAATACTATTATGTGAAACGTCTAATTCTTCAATATTAGTCTTGCTAAACACATACTCCGGAAGTGCGGTTAGGTCTTGATTGCTCAAATCAAGAACACTACCAATAGTCACGTCGGGAACTATTTCAGGGTTATCCACTGGCGCATCCTTTGTTGTTGATACCGTACAACCAGCAAGTATGAAACTCGCAAGTAATATAGATAAAGTAAACGAAAAAAAATTATTACCCTGCATGTATCTATTATTCCACTTTTTCCCAAAATACGCTATACTTAAATAAATAGTTTGATACATTCCCATTATTAACTCTTTTTCTATGGGTAAGAAAAAAAAGAAGGGTGCAGGTAGCTCAAACCTGTTACTTATCACGAACGCACTTACTATATTTTCATTTGCTGCGTTTATTATCCTCACACTTGTATACCTCATGCTTGCAAGCTCATACTAAGTAGTATGAGCTTTAACTCGTAATTTCTAGTATATGAAATGTCCATACTGCGGTTTTGAGGAAGAGCAAAG
Source organism: Patescibacteria group bacterium (assembly GCA_049604715.1). Taxonomy (GTDB): domain Bacteria; phylum Patescibacteriota; class Patescibacteriia; order S139-126; family S139-133; genus JBMYTV01. Next base: position 65,180 of record JBMYTV010000001.1, on the reverse strand, counting down.
TACAACTACATGCTCACGATGCGGCAATGCACTTGCAAGTAGCCATAGTGACGAAGTGCTCAAGAGCGAAGCTCCAAAACCAGATGAATTTAAAGAAAAAAAACAAACATCCTTTACTTTAGACACTGGCGCGAAAGATGCAAAGGGCAATGGCAAGATTGATCTAGAATTTTTTGATGTACCAACACAAAAATTTGTTGTACTCTCTATAGTCACATTTGGTTACTACTATCTATATTGGGCATACAAAAACTGGAAAGCCATTAAAGACCAGCGCCAAGCAAAACTTCATCCACTTGGGCGTGCCATTTTCTTGGTACTTTACTTTATACAGCTTGGTAACATAGTACTAGCATCTGCAAAAAAACGCGGATATACCAAAAAATACTCTTCAGTAGCACTGTTTTTGGCACTTCTCGTTTTATACATTTTTCTAGGCATAATTGATGATACAGAAAGCCTATATCTGCTCTGGCCCCTTGGCTTTTTGGATGTATTACTCTTCTTGCCTATTGTCAAAGCTATTCAATTCAATAACCAGGCAGCTGGGGCGCCTAAGCCTACCAATCACTATAATGGTTGGGAAATAACTGTTATTGTATTGGGTGGCCTATTCTTTGCAATAGCATTTCTCGGAACTATACTGGAAACACTGAATTTATTTGGACTTGGTTGGGTATAAAACTTATAAAGCACAAAACCCCGCCAATCTGGCGGGGTTTTTTAGTTTAATATTTACTAGAAACCGAGTAACTCTGGCTCAACTTCTATATCCTTACCAGTCACCTCTTTCACGCACGATCTCACTGCCTCAATAAGCCCCACAACATCATCTGATGTGGCTGTTTTGTTTGGATTCAAAATTGCAAGTGCCTGCGACTCGGAGACTACAGCGCCCCCAACCTTTCTACCCTTGAGGCCGCACACTTTATCTATAATAAAAGCAGTAGGGATCTTAATGCCATCTTCAGAATAAAACTTACTCTTAATTCCTTCTAATGCCTCTAATAACTCAGGCGTATGCTGCTCAACATAACTTTTGATAGTAGTATACTCTTGGTCTGATACATACAAATTTTTGAAAAATGACCCGGCTGTACCAGCGTTTTGCCAGTCAGGAAACTTGCCATCACGTATCGTGATAATAGCCTGACGGATATCAGCAATGCTTGGATCATTATCTTGTTCTGCAAAATACTTCTGAATATCAGGGTAATCAAGCATTGGAGTTGGTGTAGTATGCAATCGCAAAGTTGTTGCCAGGACAATATACCGACCCTTTTCAGTAGAGTTAAAAATACTCCGGCGATATGAAAAACCACACTGCTCTTTAGTCAGAACCTTATCAGTCATATCTTGCGTATCAAATACCTTTACACTCTCTGTTACTTGCGATGCCTCCTGTCCGTATGCGCCAACATTTTGCACCACAAAAGCTCCAGCATTTCCTGGAATATGAGATAGATTCTCTATTCCCCAAAGACCATGCTTTACTGCATATGCAACTACATCATCCCATACTTCACCAGCAGCCATAGTAACAAGCGCATCATCACCATCGTCTATATGTGAAATTCCTGTATTAGTAATGTGAATGACCAAACCATTAAAGCCTTTATCTGCAACTACAACATTACTCCCTCCACCCATAACAAATTGAGGAATATTTTTTTCTTTGGCAAATTTTAGGGCGCCTAAAAGATCATCACTCGATTTCGTATTAACAAAAAACCGAGCTTTGCCGCCCGTACCAAACGTAGTTAATGGTGCTAGATCAATATTTTCCTGAATAGTCATTTAATTTACTTGAAAGTTTGGATCAAGCTTGTCTGGGTCAACATACAACAGTGGTCCAACATTTATGATTATATCCTCATCTGGCCTATAAATAACAGCCTTTGTTGCAAAAAGTAACACAATATCGCCGTTTTGTACATCGTCATAAAATGGCTGGTCTACTTTTAATGCAGCAGCGTTTTCAACCTTTGCAATCAAAGGAACCTCGTCCGGTAAATCAATACGCTCAGAAATTGTCTGCAAAAGACTTTCAATGTCAGCCTCAGAATATGGCTGAATAAATTCCTGGTCTGTAGATTGTTGTAGGCTACGCCAAATAGTAAAGCCAGCAAAGATAGCCACAAAGATAAACAATATGACGCTCAATCGCTTATTTATAGCGGGTTTTGCCATTTCTTCCATATCTTCGGTTTGAGAAGTTTCTTGATTATTCATTATTTCCAAGTATTAACACAACATCAGCATCACTGCTTGCCTCACCAATCGGTAAATCAGTAACCAAATCTGCATCATAAGCAGAAACCAAAGCATCTGGTTCAACGTCTTCATTCAGCAACACAACGTACGTTGTGTCATAGTCATACTGCGCGGCATTGCCAACTGCTACCACCTCATAAAGATCATCACTATCAAGCTCCTCACCAGTTGCTCCAGCACGCCCAGCTACTTGACTACCGTTTCTAACCTCAATGGTAATTGGGCCAGTAGCCTCATTTGGCAAACCTGGCTCAGCCAATGTCTCTGATATCTTTTCAAGCTCTGAATAATACAGCGGACCAACATTCTTAAGTCTGTCTACATCCGGATCATACAAAATAGCCTTATTGGTATAGAGTAAAATAACATCGCCTATATCTGCCTTTTCGAAAAATGGATGCTGTTTTACAAGTGCATTGGTCTGATCAACAATAACTACAAGTGGATCTTGATCAGGCAATACAATATGACGCGCTACCCTATCAACCATAGTCTGAGCAGGTACTATTGTTTCTGTTTTTAGTTGATAATCTTTGTGACTAATCTGATCTTTTGTTTGTTCAAGGTTTAGCCATGACCATGTTGCAAAAACACTTGCAATAATAAATAAGATTATCATTACTGATACTTTTGAACGGACTGGCCGAAATGTTGGTTTTGTACTTGGCATGAGATAAGAGACAATTATATATATTTAGTATATCAAAAATACCTGCCTTTTGGATATTACTTTGTAACCCAAAGAAATGTTGTAAAGTTTTCATGCATATCTTGCAGACCCTCAGCTACAACATCAAGTGAAAAAAGTGACGCGCAAATCTTTGGCGCAAGCACCGCCACAGCATCATCTATATTTCCCTTTCCTAGTTCTTCAGCCAAGCGGGCCTGGTCAATATAATCGCCTTCTCCACTTTTCTTTTCAACATCTTTATATATACGAGCTAGTGTATGTTGACACTGAGCAAGTGCTTGTGGATGCGACATGATGGTTTTTACATCATGCATATTTATTCCTGGTCGTACCAACAAACAGTGGTGGACTTCAAACAAGAATTCATCGGCAATAGTGCATATATGCCGACTTAATGCATGAACAGACTCACTTACCATACCACCAATCGCATTTTGGATTGCAAACTGCCCATGTGTTATTGAGCCATCATCAATGCCGGCAAGCACCTTCTCTGTAGTATAAAGGTATGATATTGAGTAATCTTTAATACCCTTCTCTTCACAGTGCTGGACACAAGCCTCTTCATTAAAGCTGCCTTTTCCTCCTTGAATTCCAAAAATGTATTTTTGTTGCATAAAAAATGTTTAATGATGCTTTACCTTAGCACAAATTGGTGTGGATTACTATACAACACAATGTATGGTATACTATATTCGTGCTAGCAAACACGCAAAAAAACTTCGCAATGGCGGAGTTTTTTTGTTTGTTATGACTTCTTTGTAGTTTTCCTTGTCGCGGCTTTCCGGGGAGTAGCCTTTTTCGTTGTAGTCTTTTTCCGAGCAGTGGCCTTTCTTGTTGTTGTTTTCTTTCGAGTAATTTTTCTCTTGGGCTTTGCTGCTGCCTTTTTTGCTTCCTCAGGTAGCTTCTTTACTACATCAGATGCTGCTTGTGATGAATATGTACCAACCAAATGCGAAATTAATATCGCTATAAACAACACCCCAATAACTGCTTCGAGTATAGTAAGCATCTTTGCAAAAGGAACAAGCGGCACGATATCGCCATTACCAAGTGTTGTGAGTGTAACGAAACTATAGTACAAAAAATCCCCCCAACTCCGTGCATTCATAAATGCACCCTCGGTAAAATACTGAAGTGCATAATAAAAGTTAGTCCATGCAATACCTATTAACGCATATACATTCACAGCGCTAAACAACAGTGATGATGTTACCTTTTTTGCTGAATATACATGCTGCAAAATTGAACCAATAACAAAAAAATAAAAAAGTCCTGAGAGCGCTGTTTGCGCATACAACCAAAGCTCTGCGTTTGTTGCAGCATAAAACCAAACTGACAGCACATATGGCACTCCAATGCTAAGAGAAACTTCTAAACGTTCACGAGTGAACCCAGTTGAATAGATGGCGCTTAGAGGAACAATAGTACTAAAAAGCAACAATGCAATCGCGGGGCTATCTGAAAATAGATTTACAAATGGATAACCCAAAAGAAAAACTGCAATGACAAATGACAAAAAAGAAACTTTATTGTGCATGGGTGAAAGAAATAATATACACGATATATAAAGTATACTGAAAAAATTAATATATGACAAATACCTAAATGCAAACCATTTGCATCTGTATACTTTATATGCTACACTCCTTGCATGATATCAACAACAGAAATACTTCATAGTCATAATCTAAAAGCAACGGATCAACGTAAGCGTATTTTGAATGTACTCCAAAGGTCATCCAAACCACTTTGCGTACACGCACTTGTCCGAAAAACTAAAGACCTACTTGATACAGCAACTATTTACCGCACATTAAAGTCATTAGTGCAGGCAGGTGCTGTTATTGAAGAGATGCGTGGAGACGAAAAAACATACCACATATGCTCAGCAAACCATGTGCATATAATTTGTTATAAATGTCACGTTATTCATGAATCTGCTGCCAAAATTAGCCTACCTAAAAGTAATAAAAATTTCTCATCACTACAAGGCCATGTAACTATGCAAGGTTTGTGTATCAAATGTTCTAAGTAATTAACCTACAAGACATGAAAAAAATACTATGGATCGCCGTTATAATTGTTATTATTGGTGCGGTCGTATACAAAGTACAAAGTACCCCAGAAGACCAACCAGAATTATCTGATGAAATACAAATTGCGGCTACTATTCCGCCAATTGCTGCAATTGCGCAAGAAATAGTAGGAGATGAAGCAACTGTTCACTCTATACTCCCCCCAGGAGGAAGTCCACACACATTTGATGTCACTCCAAGTGTACTTAAGAATCTTTCGAATACAAAGATGATATTTGCAATTGGACATGGCCTTGATGTTTGGACAAATGACATAACAAGTGCATTACCTGAACAATCACAAGTAATTGTTGTTGATAATAACATCGCACTTATCCATACCACACACAGTCATGACCACCACGGTGAAGAGCATGAAGATGATCATCACGATGAAGAGCATGAAAATAATCACGAAAATGAAGAAGAATATGGAGATGAAGAAAAAGTCATTGATCCTCATTATTGGCTTGACCCACTACGGGCCGCGCGTATTGGTAAAACAATTGCCACTGCACTCGCAACTGAGTATCCTGAAAACGCAGCATACTACAATGAAAGGTCTGAAATGTTTTCACAAAAAATGACTGAATTACATAAAGAAACCACCCAAAGTCTTTCTACTTTATCAAACCGTAATTTGATTGTATTCCATGACTCATGGAAATACCTTGCTGACAGTTTTGACCTCGAAATAGTAGGTGTATTTGAACAAGCAGCAGGAAAGGAACCAACCCCAGCACAGCTAATAGAGATACAAGAACATGCTGGAGAGTATGATATCCCAGCATTATTCTCAGAACCACAATTATCACCTGATGTAATAAGGCCATTTGTACAAGACCTTGGACTAGAACTTCGTGTACTTGATCCACTTGGTGGCATAGAGAAGCGCATGACATACGAAGAGTTAGTGCGGTATAATGCCAATACAATCATTGAAGCTTACAAGTAAATGAGCGCAGAGCTTTTAAACGTACAGAATCTTTCTGTTACATTACAAGGCAAGTCAATATTAAACAAAATCTCCTTTTCTTTAAAAGAAGGAGATTTTGCTGCTATTATTGGACCAAACGGTGCTGGTAAAACCATCTTAATAAAAGCTATACTAGGCCTTATCCCCTACACAGGAGATGTTGTCTACAACTCGGAAAGCATTGCAAAATCACTGACAAACATAGGATATGTACCACAACGTTTTATATTTGATAAAAACTTCCCTATTACAGTCAAAGAGTTGCTTCAACTACGAGCTACTCCACAAAACAAAGAACGCATCATGAAGAGCTTGCAAGAAGTTGAGATGGACCACAAAGTAAATGCCCTACTTGGCGAACTATCAGGGGGGCAACTACAACGAGTGCTTATTGCTCAGTCGCTTATAAATGATCCAGACTTACTTATCCTTGATGAACCTACTACTGGTATTGATATGGAAGGTGAAAAAGACTTTTATGAGATCATAAAACACCAACACGAAAAACATAATGTAACCATACTGATGATTTCACACGAAATTAATATGGTACACACATACGCAAACAAAGTCATCTGCCTCAATAAAGACCTTCGCTGCTTTGGCAAGCCTACAGAAGCAATCAACTCTAAGGTTATGAAAGAACTGTACGGCAATGACTTTGAGTATCGACTTCACGATCACTAATATGACAGAACTAATCGACATTCTACAATACCCCTTTATGCAACGAGCATTTGTTGCTGGTATTTTATTGTCCATTTCTCTTGGTCTAATAGGGGTATTTGTTGTGCTGAAAAAAATGTCATTTTTCGCTAGCGGCATTGCACATGCCTCGCTCGCTGGGGTTGCTATAGGCATCATCACATCATACAACCCCTTATTTACTGCACTTATTACTAGTATCATATTTTCTAGTGTTCTATTTTGGCTTGAGCACAAACACAAAATAGCATCTGACACTCTTATAGGTATTATGTTTACAGCTGGTATGGCGCTTGGTGTCACTCTGATTAGTACACAACCAGGATATCAGCCATCACTGATTAGCTTTTTGTTTGGAAACATTTTGGCTATTAACATTTCTGAACTCATAACCACAGTTGTATTGCTACTTGCCATCACAATAGTTGTATTTTGGAAGAAAAAACAGCTCACATTAATAGCACTTGACCCAGAACTTGCTCATGTTAGCGGCGTTAACACAACCAAAATGCAGTGGCTACTTTATCTGATGCTTACTATTGTTGTTGTGCTTAGCATTAAAATACTGGGTATTGTACTTGTTAGCGCCCTACTTATCATACCGGTCGCAACCAGCAAATTACTTGCTAGCTCATTCCGCCAGATGATGTTCCTAAGCACAACGTTTGGATTGATTAGTGTTATTGTTGGTATTATTTTATCTTATCTCATTGACCTTCCTACTGGCCCTATGATTGTACTTGTCGCAACTACACTCTTTTTCCTTATTGCAACTACAAAAAGACGGTATGTTTAAAAAAATTCACAAGAGTCTACTTGTCATACTGACCTTGCTATTCATATTACCCTATTCGTCACTTGCACAAAGTGACACTGTACAAGAAGAAACATACTATCGCGCTGAAATACTAGAAATAATTTCTGAAAAAGAAATAATAGAAGATAACGCAACGAATGTCATCCAGCAAGACTTAAGGGTTCGTATTTTAACTGGAGATCGAACAAACCAAGAAATACTAGTACAAGGAATATCTGATATTACATTACTTAATCAACGACCATACAAAACTGGAGAAAATGTGATACTTCTTGCTACGTCAATTGGCGATCGAGAAACATATGTCATAACCGACGCGGTACGAACAGGACCGCTCATTTTCTTGGCTATTTTATTTATAGCTGTAGTCATAGTAGTTGGTAGAAAACGTGGTATAAGAGCACTCATAGTTCTAACAGCAACTATGCTCTTGATTGTATTCTTTATTGTTCCTCAGATTATTAGTGGAGCAAGTCCTGTTATGATTAGTTGTATAGCTGGCGCTATCATCCTTGCTCTTGCTATTTACGGTACAGAGGGTATATCACCTGCTGCTCATATTTCCTTTACTTCCATTTTAGGAAGTCTCGTTATACTCACACTTCTTTCTGTATTATTTACCAACGCAGCAAGACTTACGGGACTTGCTAGTGAGGATGTTATCTTTCTCATCGGCTTTCAAGATCTTGCAATAAATGTTCAAGGCCTACTCTTGGCTGGTATTATCATTGGATCACTTGGTGTACTTGATGACACTGTTGTTAGCCAGGTCTCGGTAGTTCGTGAACTAGCCTCAACTGACCCCAAACTTACCCAAAAGTCACTCTTTAAAAAAGCACTGCGAGTAGGTATTGATCATATTACCGCTATTATTAATACGCTTTTCCTAGCCTACGCAGGTGTATCACTACCACTATTAATCATCTTTTCACTCAACCAGCCACCATTTATTGATGCTTTCACTATTTTTAACAATGAAATAATAGCTACAGAAATAGTCCGCACGCTTGTTGGTAGCATTGCTCTTGTATTATCAGTGCCTCTTGCCACATTTATTGCTGCATATTACTTTTCTCGACATACACCCGCCCCTTCTGGTGGGCATGTACATATGCACTAAAAACTCCCTATAGACTAGGGAGTTTTTTGAGCCTTTATAACTATTTATAGCGAACCATTTCGTGTTCCTTGAAAGCAAATAATGCCCCAAATAGCCAAATAGTCATACCAAAACAGAATACCCATCCAAGAACTGGGATACTTGAAAGTAATACATACACCACAACACCAATCACTACTGTCCAAAAGTCTGATACTTTCTTAAGTTTTAATTTCTTTGTGATAAATTTACCGATCACAAATGAGCTAAATACTTTAATCACATAAAGACCTACAAAGTACATGACTAGCGCGATCACACCTAGTGGTATACCAATGACCGTGAAGAACAATGCAATAGCAACCAATGGCGTCAAAATAACCCACGCAAGACCCATTAGCACTCTTTTGCCTGGATCTGCGTATGCGAAATCAGTAACTTGATGTAGCACCTTTGGCACAAACAGTGTAATAACAAGGCCGATCAAAATAAGTGCAAATATCTTTATAAGTAATCCTACTGCAAAAAACCCTGCAAATGCCGCCCCGTAATCCTTGTCTTTCTTTGTATAGTGGGGGCTAATCTTTGAATAAACCACTTCACCACCAATACTCATACCCTCAGGAATATCAACCTCCTGCGGTGCCTTGTACATCAGATTACCATCTATACTTGCTGAAGGATAAAGAATGAGCGGCTTGTTGTTTGAATCATCCCCAACAATCAACTCAACATCACTTGCAAATGAACCAGCTACAATGGCAGCACCACCAGCAAATAAGACCTTGTCATTAACCTGACCACGCAATTCAATAATACCTCCTGATGCCAGCACTCCGCCTTTAACATCACTTATTTCGTCTAGAACTACTGTACCACCAAAAGCAGTAACATTCTTTTCAACTGAACTTCTGATGATTACCTGACCACCTGCAACTCGTACATTCCCTGCTACATCACCGGTAACGTTAACATTTCCGCCAGCAGCAATCACATCACCGCCAACTGGGCCAGTAACGTTAACATTTCCGCCAGCTACTACAAGATCACCTTCAATAGTACCGGCAATCTCGACTTGTCCGCCTGCATTTACATAAAATGGCCCTCGAACTGTCTCGCTTTTATCAAGCAGCACCAAGTCTTGTCCGCCTGCAAAAGCAGTTGGCACAAAAACTAACACTGCCATCACAAGCGCGATTGAAAAAGTATAGAGCTTTCTCATAAGATTCAGTCAATAATTATATCTCTAGTATATCACTCTTTTTAGGTGTAGGCACTCACGCCAAGTGAAGATAGATACTTCTCAGCAGTTTGCCTGATACTTTCCTTATCTGATACTGACTTAGCCTGATACTTAGTAATTGCATCGGATAAAAAATTGTTTTGAGCGAGCATATCTGTCTGCGTGGCTATAAAATGCCAATACAAAGCATCCCACAAATCACACCATTCACCTATTTTGTACTCACCTGCTTTAAGTATATGACTTGAATTCAGAATATACGCACTATCTGTTTGTGTATACGCCCCTCTACCATAAACCATTGGAACAACAATCCAATCATATGCACTTACGGACAACTCCATAAACCACTGATGCATGTGGTCGGGGTCAAACTCAGAAAGCATCATGGCACTTTGTAATACCGCAAGCCCCTGAAAGTCATCAAGATATGCCGAGCGTAATATATTTCTAATTATTGTATCAACTGGCGCAATACCTGTTTTTGCCAAATACCATGATCGAGGAATCATACGAGTATGTGAATATATATTGTATTCACGTAACTTCTCCCCTTCATTCTCATACAAAATATACATAAACTCCCTTATGCTTACTATGTATGTGAGAAGCTCTGCAAAAGTATTAGTCTTAATGTTTCTCTTTTTAGCAAATTCAAGAATCTCATCAGCTATATCTGCTGGTTCAAGTAGTCCTGTATTGAGCGCTGCACGAAGAGAGCCCTGAGATGTAGTGTCATGCATATTCTCCAAGCAATTCCTAAGGATTAACCTTGCATCTGTATGAGTGACTGCATATGAAAAACCAGCTGTTGCTCCATAATTCTCAGCAAAATACTCGTCTATATACTTTTTTGCATCTTTAACATACTTATTTTCCTGCACACTATATGTCTTTGTCTCTGCTCTTATGACCGGGTCTGACACATTGATTTTAGGCAAAAAGTCATAGCGACTTCTTTGCCAGTTATAAAAATCCTCTACTGTATGGGATCTACTTTCAGCCCAATACTGGTTTCGTAATTTAAGATCTGTCATGAACATTGGAGTCTCATACCATGTGCATGAAGCATTTACGTTTGAGCAGACCTTTTCATATAATTTCTTCACTTCTACATCATATACATCACCAATATGAACGTCGGTGATATTTTCTTTTTTAAATAAGTTACCCAAAATCTGCTCACCATTTACATCCATATAATCAAAATACCGAACATTATAACCATTTTCACGTAAATAGTCCTGGTAGTACTTCATACTAGCACGGTGCATCACAAGCTTCTTTTTGTGATACCTATAATCTACAAAAAACCGTGTCTCCTCCATAAGCCAAACAGTCCGGCCACGCTTGATGGCCGGATGTTGTTTGAATAATTGATGTGGAAATACAATAGTAATGCTTTTTGCCATACTATATAGTGTTACCCTACTTCTTCAGTTTAGTCAAAGAAGCTATTGATGTATTCTTCAATGTTAGTATATCCGTCATTGTCTATATCACCATCATCATCAGCTACATTTGGGTTAGTACCATGATTCTCTTCCCAGGTGTCAGGCATACCATCATCATCACTATCTTGTGGGGCAACTCCTGCTGCAAGAGTGTCCCAACCACCTACTTGGTCTTGTGTATCAATGATACGGCCAGTATTTGAGTAAACACCCGCGATAATTCGCTCATCAACAGCATCTCGTGTAGGCACAATAGCCCCAGCCCCATCTGCAGCAAGTAATAAACTTTGTACGCTTGATGCTGGGTGTACGGTAATGTTTGTGCTAGAGAAAGGTGTCGTTACAAGTACATCTGACTGAGCGCCATTTTCAGGAAATACAGCAGACCATTCCTCACTCAGTGTAGTATCCAAGACAGTTTCACGCCCTGGACCAACATTGCCTGATAGGTACAAGGAGTCTTCTGTTGTACCCCACTCACCTGTTCGAGGATTCTCTTCATTAGCAATTGTAATACCACTTTGTCCCTCTACCTTTGTATCTGGCCCAGGAACGTACACATTATTTACCACATTTGCCGTGCTTCCAGGTGGAAGCCATACATTTGTACCATGTCTACCATAATTATAAACGAAATTATTAATTACTTCGTTGTGTTTTGCCTTTGTTTGTGGACTACGAATCTTGTTACTAATCAAAACGTTATGATGGGAAGCGATATTTTCACCCGCAGTTTTATGGTGCGTTAGACCCTTTGAACCATCAAGTGTAAGTGCTTCTGCGATAATATTCCATGAAATGGTAATATCATGTGCTTGATCAAATACATAAAAGTTACCACCACGCCCCCAAGAAACTGAGTTATGATCAAGTACAATATTATACGCTTCTGGACCTTGCATCATCACTCCTCTCAAAGTTGAGTCCTCACCATTTTGTGAACCTACACGAAAACGCATACCTCGAATCACAACGTCATGAGTTTGAATAATGACTTGTCCGTTTGTAATTTGAATACCATCACCAGGAGCAGTCTGACCAGCAACAGTAACATATGGATCTGTGATACGAATAGAATCTCCCTCAAGATCAATGGTTCCGCCTGTCTCAAATACAATAATACGTGGCCCACTAGACTCAAGAGCTTCAAGCAAACTTCCTGGTCCTTCATGATTGGTATTTGTAACTTTGATCACCTCACCACCACGTCCACCTACAGTTTTGGTACCTGGACCTTCTGCGCCAGGAAATGCGATAGCTACACCTGGGTCAACTGGATCAGCTATAGGCTCAACTGGATCGTCACCAGGGCCAGGGTCGGTATCATTATCGTCTCCATCATCTCCATTATCTTGTCCTGTATCATCTTTCACATAACCTTTATTCATTGAATCTTTGTCCTTTTGCATGGCATCTTTATTTTTTGTTGTCTTTGTCTGACTATAGTCAAACTGTTTTTGGCCTACGTCATACTTTTTGTAAAACGCAAATACACCAATGCCAACAAGCACGACAAGTGCTATCACAATGGCTAAGATTAGCCAGGTTGGTACTTTATTTTGACTTGGAGGTGTCGGCAAGCCTCCAGGCTGGTTCATATTTTCTTCTTGCATATATTACTTTTTAATAATGATAGGAGTCTCTAAAACTGGCACTGCCTTGGTATCAACAACAGCATCAGCTGGATAAATTGGATTATTACTCTCATCAAGCTCGGTCACAATGTATGATACTGTCACCTCTGTATCCTGGATGTATGGATCTAAATTAAGCGTTGTATCTGTATCACTCCACACTACAAACACTTCTTCTCCATTTACTATGTACCTGTAAACTCCCTCATCAAGCATCTCTAAGTCTGAATACCCTTCTACTGTTTGTTTAAAAAGCTCAAATGTATAATACACAGGCCGCTTGTAACCTTCTGAACCTACAACAAACCCACTGACAATGCCTTGTGCTTTCTCTTGCTCCTTATACGCGCCGTGCCACATACCAGTCACTGCTACGCTATCTGCAATATATGTATATCGTTTTACTAAATCACTTGCTTGCAATGCGTACTCTTCTTCAGTAGAGAATGGATTTATCTTACCGTATATACGGAGATCAATACTCGCTGTCTCTGTCAAAATGATCTGACCATCAATGCCATACTTTTGTAACTGCTCATCAAGCCACGGGATACGAATGGTCAATGCTTCAGGCGAGTCATAAACATGCATATCAATGATTGGATCAAACTGACCATACGTCCATACATAAGCCATAAACTCTTCGGCTTCACGTCCCATAGACTGGAGTGTTGCGTCATCAAGTATTTCAGGATTACTTACAAATGCAGGCACTGATGATGGGTCTGGTAAATCTGATAATGAATTAGGATCAGCAAGTGTTCCAGTAGCAATACCTGAAGGCGCTACTAGCACATCAGGCACGACCTCTTTGATGGCTGCGTAAGCGTTATTAAGCATAACTACGTATTGCTCTTTGGTTCCCCACCAGTGAATACCAGGGCCGCCATACACTTCATTGCTAATCTGCCAAATATCTACTTTTTCTTGATAACGAACAGCTAAGTCAGTGACTGTGTCCAAGTACTCGTCCATGTTTTCTGGATATACAGGATTGTCACGTTGATTGTGAATAGTAACAAGTACAGTATCAGACTCAGAATAACCTTCCATAATCTCGTCTATTTCAGCATAGTTAAGCTCCTCGAGAACAATATCATATCGGTAATCATGAACATCAAGATCATCTACCATTGTTGCCATTTGTTGATTTGCTGCATGCCTGTTTGAGAAGTGCAGCGCAAACACTGAACTGAATAAATCATCTGAAACTACCGTATCTCCTTGTTGGTCATCATCTTCCATTGCATCTTGCTTATCATCTTGTACGCTGTTATCTTGCACACTTGTGTCGTTCTTATCACCCTTTTGCCTGTCACTGTCCTTCACCACTTTTGTTCTATCATAACTATAATTACTCCCATAGTCCCCGGACTTTTTGTTATATATAAATACCCCAGCCGCCACTATAATCACAACCAAACTAGCAAACACAGCTATAGCAAGCCATAAGTTTACCCTTTTAGGACCCTGTGGCGCTTTTTGCGGGGTCACCGTATTTTTATCAAATTGTTCCATATATTTTATTTAATATAAAAAAATCTACTAACTCTATTACTACTCAAAAGTGTGAAAAATATTTCACTTACGCTAATACTAGCTACTTTCTCATAGCGGTTATTGGGTCAAGTTCTGCAGCCTTTTTGGCTGGGTATAGCCCAAAAATCATACCAACCGCTACTGAAAAGCCAACAGCAATAACAAATGCCCACCATGGCAATGTAAAGGAAAATACATATCCATAACTTGCTGCTACCTGCGTAATGCCTAGTGAAAATAACACACCTAAAATAACGCCTATTATTCCTCCAACCCCTGTAACACCGACTGCCTCCCATAAAAATTGCCACATAATACTCTGCTGCGTTGCGCCAACACTTTTTCGCAAGCCAATCTCCTGAGTTCGCTCACTCACTGACACGTACATGATATTCATAATACCCACACCACCAACAATCAATGATATAGACGCAATTGCTATCAATAGTATCTGCACTGCAGTCAAAACACCTGCTAGCAAATCCTGCGCCTCCTCTTGTGTAGTTACGGCAAAGTCATCGTACAAAGGATCAGAGATATTATGCCGATCACGAAGCATATCTTCTATAATAGCCTTTGTTTCCAAGTCTCTATCAATGTCATGGAGAGTTGCTACGATCATAGTTATATAATCAATTCCTGCAAGTTTCTTCTGGTGCGTGCGAATTGGAACATACACAATATCATCAAGATCAAAGAACAATACAGCGCCCCGCTCTTTAAGCACACCAATGACAGTAAAATTTGTTTTACCAATTTTTATACGTTTTCCTAGTGCATCTTGCTCGCCAAATAGTTTCTCTTTCATTTTTGACCCCAGGACAACAACTTGGGCTAAACTCTTATCCTCTTCTTCAGTAAAAAACCGTCCTTCAGCCAATTCCGATGTGTCAATGTCAATATAAGTATCACTCACTCCATATAAAAACGCCACTTCGTTTTGGTCACGATACACAACCACTTCCTGTCCAAAGTCACCAGCATATGCCTGGTCAACATTTTCAAGTTCTTGTATAGCTTTCATATCATCAATAGTCATTGTGGTGATAGTGACACCCGAAGCTAGGTTAAAGGCATTTTCGCTTGAGGCTTGGGCGGTTGCCGGGACCTTGATTTCAATCTGAATATAGTTTGAACCAAACGCATTCACCTGATCAATAAAGAACTGCTCCATTGCTTTTCCTGCAGACAAAATAACCATCACGGACATAATGCCAATAACTATACCAGTCACTGTCAGTAGTGTTCTGAGCTTATTTGCGCGAAGCGCATGCAGTGCTATTCGAATGGGTGTTAAAAAGTTCATAAATTCATACTACTCATAACGAAGTGCGTCTATTGGATCAAGCTTTGCCGCTCTGCGTGCTGGGTAATACCCAAACACAAGACCGATTACAATGGCCATACCTAGCGCAATACCAATGGATGACAATGGAACTGCAAAGACCCAATTAAGATCAAGTGACTGTACAATCAAAGCAATAGCACCTGACAGTAAAGCGCCGCCAATAATGCCTATACAAGCACCAACAATAGTTATAATGAGAGCTTCGATTAAGAACTGAGCTTCAATATCTTTGCGGCGCGCACCAATACTCTTTCTGAGACCAATCTCCTGTATACGCTCATTTACTGACACAAGCATAATATTCATAATACCTACACCACCAACAAGCAAACTAATAGAGCCGATAGCAGCCAAAAAAAGTGATAAAGCGCCTGTTAGGTTAGAAAGCAAATCAAGTGCTTGAGCAGAGTTACGTACAGAAAAGTCATCATTGGCAGGATCTGTAATATTGTGCCTATCGCGCAGAATCTGCCTAATCTGCTCTGCCACTGCTTCTAAATTTTCACCATCAGCCACACGAAGCCTTGCAAGTGAAACATAGTTAATACCAAGCATAATCTTTTGTGCTGTTTCTATAGGTATAAAAACCTGTGTATCTTGATTTACAAACCCAGCAACACCACGTTCTTCCATGACACCTATTACTGTGAAATTCTCTCTGCCCAAACGCACACGCTCGCCAATCGGATCATCTCCTTGGAAAACATCTGCTGCTACATCACTTCCGAGTATTATGACTCGAGCTGTACCGCGATTTTCATCATCAGTAAAAAACCTACCCATAGCAATATCTGCTTGCTCGACCTCTATGTAGTCATGTTCTACTCCAGAAAAAGTTGCGTCATATGACTGATTTTGCCATTGCAAAGTTGCTTGTCCTCTTGCATACCCACTAGCGGCTACAATTGCAGGAATTTCTCTTTCAACTGCCGCTATGTCGTCATTTTTTAGTGTTTTTGTGACAATACCAAATACACCTGCTGGAGGACCATCATCATTTGCAGCACCAGGAAGTATCACGATAAGGTTTGATCCAATAGAAGAAATCTGACTAGTCACCAAACTCTCTGTTCCTTTACCAACAGACATAATAACCACTATAGAGCCAATACCAATAATCACACCGAGCATAGTCAGGAGTGATCGCTGTTTATTGGCGAGTAGTGCTTTGAAAGCTGTTTGTAGTGATGTTGTCAGTACCATACTACTTCAGTAAACTCTCATCATCTTTGGCTATAATCCTCTTAGTTACAGGTTTATCTGACTCAATCAATCCATCTTTTATATAAATGATTCGCTTTGCATGCTGGGATGTATATGTTTCATGGGTAACTAAAATAACAGTACGACCTTCGTCATTAAGCCGCTGCAAAATAGACATCACCTGTGATCCTGACTTGGAATCTAAATTACCAGTCGGCTCATCAGCAAAAATAATATCTGGGCTATTCACAAGCGCCCTGGCTATAGCAACACGCTGCTTTTCACCACCAGACACTTGGTTGGGGAAATAATCAACACGATGCGAAAGTCCCACTGCTTTGAGAGCTTTTCGCGCCATAGCATCTTTGTTCTTTTTGGCATTATACTGAAGTGGCAATTTTACATTCTCAAGAACAGATAACTTGTTCAATAAGAAAAATGCTTGAAAAACAAAACCAATTTCTTGGTTCCGCAAATGTGCAAGTTCGTCATCAGAAAGCTTAGTAACGTCTTTACCCTTAAAGGTATATGATCCTTCAGTTAAGGTATCGAGCATACCAATGATATGCATAAGCGTTGATTTTCCAGAACCAGACGGGCCCATAATGGCTACAAACTCACCCTTTTCAATAGTAAGGTCAATACCATGCAGTACCTTTGTTACTACTTCTCCAGTAACAAATTCTTTTTTCAGACTCTTAGTCTGCATTAATGATGGCATAGGAAATACTTAAATAGTGTTGCTTGTAGTATAACTGATAAACCAAACCGTATCCATATGACAAAAACCCCGCTTAAGGGCGGGGTTTTGAACTATAAAAGTATTTTATTGAGGTAGTTCTACAAATGTAATGACATCCTCACCGCCTGACAGGCCAGAAACAACCTCTATAAGGCCACCATCGCCTCTCAGACCAGTTGTAACCTCTTTTTGTATTACTTGTTCACCTTGCAACACTTCAACGTATTTAGAGCCATTTCTGCCCTTTACAGCACGTGATGGAACTGCGATAACGTCACTTAGTTCAGCGGTAACAATATCAATGTTTGCTGTCATTCCTGGTTTCACTCCAATAACCTCGGTATTGTCAAACGCAACAGTGACTTTGTAGTACACAACATCCTGAATAACCGTCTCTGCTGGATCAACAAAGATCACATGTCCAGGAAATACTACCTCATCGCCAAATGCATCAAGCGTGATGTCAGCTTTTTCACCTACCCGAATCTTGGCAATGTCAGATTCTGGGATATCTACTTCAATTTCAAGTCCTGACTGACCAATCATGTTCATGACAGGATCTGAAAGTGATGTATTTTCACCAGGTTCGTAAAAAATATCAGTAACTGTACCATCAATTGGCGCAGCTAGTGTTGCTTTATCAAGATCTGCTCGTGCTCGCTCAAGTCCAGCTTGAGCTTGTGATACACGTGCGCGCTGCAACGCAATGTCTTCACTACGTGCAGGTGAAGTTAGTTGTGTTAGCTCTGCTTGTACAAGTGACACCTCAGCTACTGCAGAGTTAACTGCACCTTGCGCTTGATTGAGCTGTGTTGTGCGTGATGCCAAAAAGGTCGCCAATGCATTTTCTGCTGTGGTGACAGCTGTTTTCTTGCCTTCCCAAGTAACTTCTGATGTTTGTAATGACGAAATACTTGTTGAGAGCGTTGCATGATCAGACTGAATTGTAGCCTGATCAGCATCAACTTCACTTTGTGTGTACGAACTTGATGCAGGTGTTGCCTCAAGAATAGTGTTCATGTCATCCATCAAATCTGTAGCAGCAAGAAGCGCTGAATAAGTTTGCATTAGAGCAACTTCCAAATCAACCTCAGAGAGACTCGCACTTGCTTGCGCAACTCCTGTTCGTGCATCAGCTACTTTTGTATTCACCCCTGGAAGTGCGGCAATGGTTGCCTGCGTTAGTACAAGGTTTTGAATACCAAGCGTATCATCCTTGTCTGTGTCATCAACAATATCCTGCACGTGATCAACTGCTGTTTCTGCGTCAAAAAGCTCGGTCTCCATAATACGAAGTACATTGTCACGGCTTGTGACAGCATCACGTTCTGCGTCAGATACTGCGTCTTCTTTGGTTTTTTCATCTACAATAAGCTGTACCTGCAAGTCAGCAAGCTCTTGTTGCCTAAGAGATAGCGCTACTTCAGCAGCATTAAGGCGCTGCTGAGTCACTGCAATCTCTACTGCACTTGCCCCAGCAAGTAACTTCTGCAGCTCAGCTTGAGCTGCAACAACTGCTGCTTGGCTCTCTTCAACTGAGTCCATGATCTGCTTGGTAGACAGTTGAGCAAGTACCTGACCTGCTAAAACACTATCGCCTTTTTGTACAAAAAGATCCTGGATTTCTCCAGTTGTCTCAAAATTGAGCTCACGCTCTTCAGCGCCACGTACTGTACCAGTCACAGAAACAGTTTGTATAAGCTGCTGCTTTTCTGCCTTGGCTGTGGTGTACTCGGGCTGCGGAGCAGGCTTCAAGGCAGCATAGACACTACCACCAACGATGATGATAGCTATAGTCCATACTATTTTTGATTTGAAAAACTTTGGTACTTGCATGAACAGTATATTTTCCTTATCTCATTACTCTACTATACCTTGTTTTAGAAAAAATTACACCTTGTCATCTCCAAACATATCCTCAGGTTGCGCAGCTTCCTCTGCAAAAACCTCAGGCTCTGGTGCTGATGGCTCCTGTTCTGCTGTTTGTTGAGCTGGCACTTGTTCTGACTCTGAAGCAGACTGCGTGACCACATGATGAATGCTTACTGCAGCACCATCAGGACGCGTGTGGTCACTATTTTGGGATGATTGTTGTTCAGATAAATTCATATGTGTTTAACTTAACCAGTTTGTGACGTAATCTCGTTTTGCGCATCCTTTACTTTATCTGATGGCATTTTTGCAAGCGCAGCGCGAGCATTTTCTAAACGCTTGGAATCACGTTCCTTATGCGAAAGCCTTTTTGGTCTATTAGCCTTTTCTTGTTTCTTTTGCATTTTTGCAAAACGTCGATCATGCTCCCTATCAATACCACGCTGTGTAACATCCATCATTTGTTCTTCAGGATCGTGGCCCTCAGAGATTACATCCTCGCTACTATAATGCCCTACGTCAGCGTATGCAATATCACTTTCATTTGCATACACATCATTATTAGCTCTCTCCGCATCAACCTTAGTTTGCTCAGCGGCAGTCATCTTATCCCGCAAAGACTTATTGTCTTCAGCATTTTTTAGTAAAGCCTCTACATCAGTTTCGTGATCACCTGTTAATTTTACCTCTTTATCAGGCTTTTTATTACGATGGAATTTTTCGCGCAAAATATCTTCGATAGTATTTGTCATACTTTTAAAAATTTAAAAAATAAAAAACGACAACACAAAAGTGAGTCGTATATCAAGTAATTGGATAAATTTCCATAGTATTGGGGTTAGTTTTTGTTTTGATAGAAAGCTATTTTGGCTAACTATAAAGTAAGTATACACTATTTTTTACCTTTTGTCAATGAAAAAAACGCACTTTGTACGTTTTCTTGAAATTAGATCACTAAAATATTGATAATGATAGTAAGAAAGAGCATTGCAGCAATTCCGGCTGCTGTATCATCGAGCATAATACCGTGGATTGTTTGTTTGTCATCAAAATAATACAGCGGATAAATGTTTGACTTAAATATGTCAAAAATCCGAAACAGTATAAATGACAAAAAACAGTAGAGCACACGCTCTTCATCAGGAACAAAAAATACCGGGAGCAAAGCAATAAGCTGACCATGGAACTCATCCAATACAAACTGCGGGTAGTCAACCTTGGTTGTTTTATTGCTTTCTGCCTTTTTCACTTCGCCCAGTATTGCCTGCATACCACTGATTGCCTTATTTCCAACTATACGTGCTACCACGTATGAAAGAATAATTGCAGCAAGAGTAATGCCAATCTTGGTATAGAGCGACTCGATAAATAGGAGCGGCCAAAAAAGTAACACAGTCGCTGCAGAACCAACAGTCCCAGGCCCTGCCGGAGAGAACCCACACCCCAACATGGACATTATATATATCGCCCAGCGAGTCTTACGCGGTAATTGTCGAAGCTCTGTCATAGCAGCTTCTCCTTCCCTAGTTTAGTGTATGTAAAGATTGATTATGTACTATGGTTTAGGCCGTAACAAAGGTAGTGTATACAATATGTTTTTTTCATGCAAATAAAAACCCCCGATAACATCGGGGGCTCGATATACCTAAATTAGCTACTCAAAACACCTATCGTCTTTACAAAGACCTGCGTAAATGATCGGCACCATAACTAGCGTCAAAACAGTAGAGAAAATCAATCCAAAAATAACTGCCCAACCAAGCCCACGCCAAAGTTCATCAGCAAACGTCAGCGGCAAAATTCCTGCAATTGTTGTCAGTGACGTCAAGAAGATGGGCTGCATACGCGCCATGCCAGCATCCACAATACCATCAACAAACTTCATACCATCTTTGAGGTTTTTGTTTACCTTATCAATAAGCACAATAGCATCATTCACTACAATTCCAGACAAAGACACAATACCAATAAAGACTGGGAAACTAAACGGTAAACGCATAACAAGCAAGCCAAACACCACACCAATTACAGCTAGTGGGAGTGCGTACAAAATAATAAACGGTTGGCGGAAAGAATTAAACTGAAGCACCAAAATAAATGCGATCAAAATAACTGCTACAATCATGGATAAAAATGTCTCTCTAAATGACTGGTCAATATCTTCCACCTCACCACCTACTTCAATGCGAATAGTATCTGAAGTATCAAGAATCTTTCGCTGCTCTTCGAACTGCACTAGTGCTGTCTGCAAGCTCGCACCTTCTTCTAGATCCGCAGTCACACTCACAGTAGTTTCACCATCTGTATGGCGGATATTGAGCAGCGATGGCTCAAACGCAAGTGTTGCTACCTGTTTGATAGGTATCAGCTCACCTGTAGGTGTCGCAATTGTAATATTTTCTAGATCAGTTACAGTCTCAAAGTCAGAATCAGCATACTTAACTCGCACATCGACATCTTCTCCAGCAACATTAACCTCAGATGCGAGTGCGCCAAAAACAGCTTGTCTGAGGGTGCCTGCCACACCTGCAATACTTAAACCATAATAATCAACACGTTCTGTATTGATGCTAAATGTAAGTTCGCCAGTCGCATCCTCAAAGTTATCCTTTATGTTAATCACTCCTTCAATATCTTTAAGTGCATTCTTTACGTCCTGAGTAACACTTGATAGCTCCCCTATATCCTCACCAAAAAGTCTCACTTCTATAGGTGCTCCAGTTGGCGGACCTGCATTCAGCTCTTCAAGTGTAACTGAACCACCTTGGATTGCCTCAATATCTTCACGAATTGAACGGGCAATATCAAAGCTTTTACGCTCGCGCTCATCATCTGATTTTAGGTTAGCGGTAATACTTGCTAAGTGAGAATTTGTTGACCCACTACCACCCCCAGTTAATCCAATCGATGCTGACGTGCCAATATTAGTCACGTAATTATCAATTTCAGGGATAGTAGCTATGATACTTTCAGCTTCAGCAACAACCTTCTTAGTGTCCTCAAGTACACTACCTACCGGAAGTTCTACATTTACAACAAAATAATCAATATCAACTTGGGGGAAAAGTTCTACTCGTACAAGTCCTGAGGCTGGGATAAAAATAGAAACAAAGAAAAGCGCCCATGCAATAGCAAGTGCTCGGCGGCGCTTCTTCTTGCTTGGCAACACATCTCGCAATAACTTCTCATATCTACTCTTGGCCATTCCCATGTAATGAGTAAACCAATGCTTTTTGTTATGCTCTTTTTCGTATTTAAGTCGGCTGTGCTCCTTAATCTTACGAGCACTAAGTGTAGGTAAAATAACCAGTGCTACAAACAATGATGAGATAAGCGTTGCGCTTATAGTCATAGGCAAAATCGCCAAATACTCACCCAAAATACCTGACACCAAAAGCATCGGAGCAAAAGCTGATACAGTCGTCATGGTACCGGAAATAATCGGCCACTTGTAGTTTGAGACAGACAACAAAGCAGCATCAAGAGCTGATTTGCCATGCTTTTTCATGTATTCATTAATACCCTCCATAATCACAATGGAGTTATCAACCATCAAACCGAGCGATAGTACCAGTGAGAAGAGAACCATACTGTTGATGGTTTGTCCTTGAAAATACAGTGCAATAAATGCCATCAAAAACGCAATTGGCACAGACAAACCAGTGATCAATGCAGCTCTAAATCCAAGTACACTAAAGAGAATCAACACAATCAAGAACATGGTCTGAAAACCACTCTGACTGAGTCTGCTAAGGTCATCCCGGATAAAAACAGAATTGTCGTTTGTCTTTTGTACACGTACATTTTCTGGAAGCTCACCACTTGCCTGCAGTGACTCGATCACGGTATTTGATTCAGCAACGATATCCAAAATATTACCTCCAGCTTTTTTGTAAATCTGAAGCGAGATTGTATTGTTTGGCAAATCACCATTAAAGCCAATACGAGACTCAGTTGTTTGCTCTGCAAAACCATCAACCACTTGGGCAACATCTCGCACATAAATAGTCGCGTCACCACGATTAGCTACTACAATATCAGCAATCTCACGTGCTGTTTCAAACTTGCCTTCAACACGAACACTATAATTAAAACCATCAATTTCAATGTCGCCTGCCGGAACATTTATATTTGCCTGCTGAATAGCACCAGAAACTTGAGAAAGAGTAAGTCCAAAACCTGCCAGTCTTTTTTGATCAACAATAACTTGAAATTCTCTCTCAATTCCACCCAAAATTACAACATCTGAAACATTTTGGATACCTTCAAAGTTGTCTTGCAGCAGATCAGCATACTGTTTGAGCTCAACATCAGTAAGTTCACCAACCAAGCTGTAAGTAACAATAGGGATATCACTAACACGAATTTCAGTAACCACAGGCTCTTCTGCTGTCTCTGGTAGATTTGGCGATGCTTCATCTACGGCATCACGTAATTTCTGGTAACTGTCTTTCAGATCTGCATTAGCATCAAACTCAACAACAACAGAAGAGATGCCAGCCCCTGATGTTGATGTGTATTCTTTTAGGTCGTCTAAGTTTTTTACTTTTTCTTCAATCTCGTTTGTCACTAAATCCTCAACATCAGTCGGCGATGCTCCTAAATATACTGTTGTGACAACTGCTATTGGAACCTTTACCTCGGGGTCTGCCTCTCTTGGCAGTGTAAACATTGCGAAAAATCCAACTAGCAAAATCGCAAAGATTATTAAATATGTAAAACGATAATTTTTAATAAAAAAGCCCAAAAAAGAACGAGACTCTTTAGCCAGAGCTTTGTCTAGTCGTTCTTTTTCTGCTATTTGATGGTTGTTTTGTTCTGACATATTAGCGTGTGGTTACTTCCTGACCGTCTGAAACCTGCTTATTGCCTTCTATAATGAGGATATCCTCACTATCTAGACCAGAGACAACCTCAATATCCGCCCCGATGATCTGCCCAATAACAACCTCACGCTTTATTGCTTTATTATCCTCGACTACCATGACAAATCGCTCTGTTTGGGTGATTGTTACTGCTCTTAGTGGAATAGTTATAGTAGAATCAACTACATCATCAAGTGGGATAGATACGTCTACAAATGTCTCAGGAATTAACTCTTTTTGAGCGTTATTAAAAATAATCTCTACACCCACCTTGCGGCTTACACTATCAGCAGTTGGGTCAATCTGAGAGATTACCCCATCAAATTCTTCGTTAATTACAACTTTCTGACCCACTTTTAGTTGGTACACTTCATCTGAAGTAACCTCGATAAGTACTTTTACTAAATCGCTTTGCGCAATAGTAAAGAGTTTTGTACCAACTCCAACCTCGCCACCAACTTCAATATGCTTGGCTATAATCTGACCATCAATAGGAGCAGATATTGAGAGGTCATTGGCTTGTGATTGTGCAAGCGAAAGTTGACCACGGCTTGTATCAAGACTAGTTGATGCGCCAATGACTTGGCTGTCACGACTTTGCTCAGCTTGCAGAAGTGAAATCTCTGCATTACTTAGACCAAGCTTTGCAAGATCTAGTTGATTTCGAGCACTTTCAACGCCTGCGGTCAGCGCATCGATTTGTTGTTTATGCACGAGTGGTTGGTTCTGAATAGTCTGTAGCGTACCTTCAGCTGATGCATTCGAAGCAACAACATTTGCTCTAAGTGTTGCAAAAGTATTCTTCTGCGCAAGTAGTGCGCTATCAGTAAACAAATTACTTGAAACTGTATTTTCAAGCACAACGGTTAATGCATTAACTGCGGCTAGTGTTTGTTTTAGATTAGCAACTACCTGCGGGAGTAGCACTTCTACATTAGCATCTGAATTCTCAAGCGTTCGTAAACGAACAACCTCAGCACGAGAAATAGTATAAGCATCCTCAGCTGTCTGAACACTCAGTGGGTCTTTTGCTCCCAAAACGGGACCAATACCTGGGAGTTGATCATTACCTTCAACCTTCAAAATATAGTTAATTTGCTCAAGTGTATTGGCGCTTGTGTTCAAATAACCATCAATAGAAATAACCGCGCTTGTGCGTACATTTTCCACCTCTCTCGCTTGTAGCGCTGATGTGTTGGTTAGTGAATCCTCAGCTGCCTGCAATGCCACCTCAGCACTTTGTACTGACTCACCTGCATTTTGCACATTAAGCTCTGCTTGACGGACTGATTCATCAGCCAACCTCTTTGTAGTATCAAAACTTAAGTTTATATTGTTATAGTTTGTAACTGCATTACTTAGGTTAGTAAGAACTGTAGCATCATACAGATTTGCAAGTGCTGTATCCTTTGCCACAATATCACCAACCTGTGCGCCAATGCTCTGTACGGTACCATTCACTAACGCGACAACATCAACCTGTGTTGCTGCTTTTACAACACCAGTGGCGTTAACTGTCGAATCCTGATCTAATTCACCAACCTTGGATATAGTCACTGTAGGGATAATAGGAGCAACATCCTCTTGTGGAGCTTCTTCTCTGTTAGCAAGCGCAGCGCCGCCAATAATTACCACTACTATAAGTGCAAACAAAATAATGTGGTGCTTTTTTACTCGTTTTCTTTTTCTCAAAAAATTAAACATATCTCTCTAAATTACATAATAAAAAATGGTATAACACTTACCATTTAAGTCTCATAATATACAATTCTTTAAACTCTTTGTCAATACCTCCCTTTACTAGTTGATTTATATTATGTAGCAGAATTATACAGCAATTTAAGCTCATAACCAAATCGTGCAAATAAAAAAATAGCCACAGTGGCTATCATCATATTCTTTGCCTTATATTAGCTATTTCATAACAGTCCGTTTACCTTTTCAACCAGATCAACTAAATGTGTGTCCATTTTGTACCAGTAATCATCTGACCCAAGTGCTGTTGCCTGATCCAGATATTCCTGACCCTGCATATTTGAAAGCATTATAACCTTTATATGGGCAAGTTTGGGGTCATCCCTTAGCTGAGCTAAAAAGGTGAACCCATCTACCCCCGGCATCTTTACATCAAGCAAAATAAGGTCTGGCATATTCTCCTGCACTACGTGCATTGCCTCCCTGCCGTCATATGCCTTAAAAATATCATAACCGGCAGTTTTTAAGATGTCAGAAAAAAGCTCTACTAATTCTGGTTCATCATCTACTATGAGAATTTTTTTTGACATATATTTTACTTTATGGCCTATTCAGTATCTATAAGTTGTCTTAACTTGTCAACAGATGTTTGTATTTTTTCCAGCATGCTTTTCTGCTCTTCTGAAAGTTCGCTTGCAGCAAGCAATTCAGAAAAACCCTGTATAGCAGTGACTGGCCCTCGCAATTCATGACGTTGATCCTCAGAAAGCGGTTCCATTATTCACTAAATTGATTAATAATTATTAGATTTACAGTAAAAATAACACATACATTCATGTACCACGGCAGTGCAAGCACAAAATGGCCAAGTAGCACCAAAAATAGAGTTGCTACTGCTACCATTAGTATATCACCCACTGTTGGGCGCTTAATGATTATTTTTCTCTCTAAATCTACTAAACTAATTGAACTATCAAACCCAAGTAGGAACAGCAACAAAGCACCTTCAAGCATCACCCAAACCGGGAAAAACAAATACAAGAATGATAAAATGCTGGAACCTAAGTTAGTCACCACACCTAGATAATACACAATTGAGGCATACAAACCTGCGATAAATAAACTCAAACCTGTTACAAATACAATAAACCCTTTGTACTGAGAACTTGCACCTTGCTGCATAAAAACTTTAATAAGCCACACAATAAGCAAGGCAGTTAGTATACCTGAAACAAGGTAAAGATCGTCTTTTGGTAAATCAAACTGCCAAAGAATATATGGCACCATCAAAAATACTACAAGCACAAACTCTTGGTGTAGTCGTGGTAATAATGATTGAAGTGTTTTATTCATAAAAGCGAATATTACTTTGCCTCACGAAGCATTGCATTACTAAGCCATGAGAACAATGACATAATAAGAGCACCAATAAAGGCCGCGCTAAAGCCACTGACATCAAATCCATCAACAAAACTTGCTACAAACCAGAACAAAAGGGCGTTAATCACAAGCACAAACAGACCCAACGTAATAATATTAATCGGTAATGTCAGAACAATTAGTATAGGGCGAATCAGTGCGTTAACTAGAGCAAGTAAGAGCGCTGTAATGGTTGCAACATATACACTTACTACCTGAATGTCATCAAACAAACGAGCAATAAGAAGAAGAACTGCAACATTGATAATAAATCGAATCAAAATCTTCATAAGATTTGTAATTATTTCTTATAGTATACCACAGCGTAGCCTACAACGACAGATCGCCTGTGCCTATTTTGCGCAAATCTACGTTTGCTATACCAAGTGAAAGATACCGCAAAATATCAAATGCTGCTTGTCCATCTTTCATATAATAACGTTTCCCATCCTCAGGATTGATATACCATGCCTGACCTCTATCCTCTACCTGAAGTACTATTCTACCTCGCAAACGGTCAACAATCGAAGAGTTGGTATTTAGCACACCATCTCCAAGAGGATCATACCCTCCCAGAATTTCTGTTTTGTCATCAAAACCATCGCCATCTGTATCGCTTTTTTGTGGGTCAGTACCAACACCCTCCTCTAACTTATCAATAAGGCCATCACCATCACTGTCATCACCACCAAACCGATCCTCTACGCCGATTGGGATAAGGGCTAGGTCACTGTTTGTAATACCAAGACCAAAGCTCCGCAACGCTGTGAAGGCAACCTCAGGATCCTTTAGGTAATATTTACTATCAGTATCAGGATCTACATACCACGCTTCACCAGCTTCCTCAACTTGGAGAAGCACATATCCTTCAAGCCTATTCAAAAGCCCTGAATCTACTGCTGTTACTGCTAGCTGCTCTCGTCGCACAACATCATCAGTAGATAATTCTACCTCGCTGATAACTTCTTCTGTACTAGTCTCCTCAGTTATGGTTGGCTCGGGCACGGCAGATGTATCTTGGTCTGCATCATACGTAAAGCTTGTTGCTTGGGACGTAAACAAAGTTCCATCGCGAAGCACAAACGTAAGCATGGCATAATAAAGCGTATCATCTACTAGTGGAACAATAGCGTTCTCCTTTTTAAAACTATTTTCATTAAAAGAAAATGAAGACATACCAGTCACAGTCTCTCCGCTATCATTTGTCACATTTACAAACCACGCCTCATCGCTGTATCCCGGTGTTTCACTTTCCTCATGAATCACCAAATACACTGATGCTATTCGACGATCGTCAACCGGACTCCAATTCGCAGTATAGTTTTCTCCATTCTCAGTAATAGTAAGTGGATGAAATTGAGATGGATCACTAGGAAGAGCTCCATTGTATGCATGACGATATGCTGCAGATGTACGGCTTTCATCCCCATACACAGCAGTCACTGAAAAGTAATAATTTTCTCCATACTGTAGATAATCAAAGTCTGATGATGCAAAAGAATCTGTGTTACTAATAGTATAGCTTGTGACAGTATCCTCTAGCACCTTCACAAAACCACTATATGGATAAGAAGGAGCATTGTTTTTATCAATCATCACTGCGAATTCAGTTAGACGATAGTCATCAATAGAATTCCACTCAAGAAATAACCCGCTATCAGTAGCCTTAGCCTGTGTAACAACTGGAATTTGGATAAATGGCAATGCACTTCCCGGTCCCTCATATGTTACGCGCTGAGCTGGCGCAGTCGCATAGTAGTCAGTATCATTCACTACATACCTCGCGGTTAAAGCAACGTAGTACTGTTGACCTGGAATGAACTCATCAAAACCAGATACATTGTAGGTCGCCTCATTATCAATCAAATACAATGTTGTGTTCGTATCAACTACTGCAACATATCCGTTGTCAGGATATGATGGGTTAGGATCAATCTGCGAAGCTACAATACGAATATCTTCTAAATTGTCGTGATCAATTGTATCCCAAAGTAAAGTAACGCCTTTTGAACCCCAAGTTGAGGTAAACTCAGGCTGGATAAGATCAACTGGATCTAAGTCAGGGAATACAGCCTGAATTGCATCACTGTCAGTAAAATAACCACAATCATACTCAACTGAAATAGCGAAAAAGTAATTTGTACCAGCTTCAAAAGAGAAAAAGTCACCAAGTGAGTATCCAACACTACCATCTACAGTATATCCAGTTGCATCTTGATTGGTTAATTTGACTAAATATCCATTTACATCCCCTTCTGGAGTTGAGTCAGTTTTTGATACAAGTACTCTATACTGCAAAAAACGCTCATCTGTCACTGGATTCCAAATAAGCTCAACACCATCATTTGTCTGCTCCGCAGATACTAATATAGGCACTTCATATGTTTCTAAATCACCGCATGACCCTGCAATAATATCTGTTTTGGGCAGCAAAAAAAGCATTGCAATAAGCAACACTCCCAGTGAAGAAGCTATTTGTCGAATGACAAGATAGTCGTGTTTTTGCGTATTCATATGTATTTTTGTTTTTGTTTTTATACTACTATTGTAGCAGAAAAAAAGGTGTTTGTCAATCTACTGTTACTTCTTTTCTAGAACAATTATTTCTCGGCCAACAGCCTGACCTGGTCTCATATATATGACACCACCTCTACGAGTTAACCAAAAAACACGCGATTGCTGACTGTCACAAAGAGAGACAACCGAAAGTGATTTTGGGAAATTTATCTCATCTGACATAAACCTTTTACTCTTACCAAAGAAAAGTACTGGAAAAATCATTACGATTCTACCATTTTCTTTCAACATATCCACCAAGTTCTCAAGTGACTTTTGATATAGTGGTCTTAAATCGTTTACAATTTTGTCTACTTCTTGCTTTGTTCGCCTCCCACTAGCTGGCGGCCCGAGAAAAGGTTCTGTTACCACTGCATCTACTTCGATCTTTTTATCCCTTGGCTTAGAAGCATCTTGCTCAGTTATGTGCACGCCCTTGATATCTACATCATGTTTATCAGCAAGCCACTTTATATTCTCTTTACTATCCTTTATTGCCTTTGTGCTAGCATCGCTTCCATGTACTGTGGAGTACCCAAGCAATAACGCTTCTTGCAAAACTGTACCTGAACCGCAAAACGGATCCAAAATTATTTTGTCCAGCGGCTTTGCTGCTAAATTAATCATAGACATAGCCACTTTTGGTGGTAGCATACCTGACTTATCATCACGACCAGGTCTTCCAAAATCTCTCTCACCAAAAGCCTCAAACGGCTGCACAGCTATAGTTCTTCCAATGCAGTATGTATGATGCTTTTTTAAAATGACAATTTCCCACCCCAATTCGCTCACGAGCTTATTTTTCTGTACAACTACTGAAGAAAGATTTTCCTGACGAGACATGACGAGACGACTCTGAATCTTGAGCTCTTTTAAATGTTTCTTTATATCAAGACCAATACCACGCAGTTCATAAGAAGCGTTTTTGTCTCTGGGATACACACTAAACCCAAAGTGGTATTTACCCTTTGTGTATTCGTGATGAATCTCTTCTACAAAGTACTCGGATTTTATATCATTTATGCGCTTCACTTCCTTCACCACTTTACCAAACTTAACAACACCACCGAGTTGATTCATGACATCTTGTGATATTTCTTTGATAGTCTCAACAATAACAAAATCCTTTTCATACCATTCAACTTGATACTTTGTATCAGTACGCTGAAAATATCCTTGCAATTCTGCAAAGGATAGCGCTGGTGTATTTCCAAAAATAAAAAAGTATTGCATAAATTTCTTCTACCTGCATAGTAGCGTGAAACGTATCAGAAAACAAATTGAAAGCACTGCCACTTTGACAGTGCTTACACATCACGAAGAAACAAGCGAAAGTGGCACGCGAGTTATGGTCCGCATCTTATTGCTGGTAAAGAACTGGATAAGATATGAACCGCCAGCCTCAACCCTTTTGCCAGTATAAGCCAGTAAGTCTCTCAGAAAAGCTTCGATAAGTGGCGGTGGAAAAAATACCACCACAAATACTTGGTTCTCATCCTCAAAGGCTCGGCTAATACAAGGTATTCTTCGCGGCTCAATAGGCAGACCAAGCCCGGCGTATGCAGTAGCAACTGCTCCATTGTTAGGAATATATACACGAGCCCCTAACCCGGTTACTGGCGCTCTTGGTTTATTCACAATAACACGACCAACAGTACGGATCGTTATAACAAATAATGGACCAAGGCTACTGGTAGCTCGCGTAATAGGCATACATAATACAGTTTGTCTTGCATCAGGCCTTACTAAGCTTGCTAAACGGATGTATGTGTTGGGGCGCATCATAACACCCTCCTTTTTGTAAATGGTACTTATTTAAATAACAAAATAATTCTAACTATAGTATGAGAGTTATTTACTATTTACGCAATTATCTATTTGCTCCAGTGCCCAAGATGCATGTTCGCGAACTATATCACTCTCATCTTTTAAAAGCGGGGTTACATACTCTCGGGCATCTTCTGAAGCCCAGTTACCTATTGCAATAAGTACATTTCTTATAAACCCCTCACGCTTTGCGCGTAATATTGGCGTACCTTTATACCGATACTTAAATCCATCCTCATCAAGACCAACAAGATCTAGTAAATGCGGCGCGTGATCAACTGTAGACTGTAGCATCGTTAGATGATCACTTTTCTTATTCCACGGACATACTTCCTGACAAATATCACATCCGTAAATACGGTTTCTCATAAAAGGCCTTAGATTATCTGGTACACTACCTCGGTTTTCTATTGTAAGGTACGAAATACATTTTCGCGCATCAAGCACATAAGGCTCCACAAATGCGTTGGTTGGACACGCTATCTGACACCTCGTGCATGAACCGCATGTACCTTCAACATTTTCAGCCTTTCCTCTCCTTGGACTGAGCGCAGTGCTACGAGACGAGCCTTTAATAGAAACATTACATATTATCTCACCAAGAAGCATATAAGAACCAAGTGAGGGATTGATCAAAGTAGTGTTTTTACCAATAAATCCGATCCCACCCTTGGCACCAACTTCCCTCTCAAGCAACGGACCTGTATCAACATAAACTCTATACTCCCATTCACTATCAAGCTCTTTCTCAACAGCTTGCGCAAATTCTTTAAGCATAGCACCCATAACTTTGTGGTAATCGGGGTATAGTGCATAACGCGCAATAATACCACGTGAGGGGTCATTTAAGACTTCTTCTGGAATGTCAGGCGGTCTATACAAAAGCCCTACTGTGATAGCAGTAACTGCTGAGCCATACAAATGTTGCCGCGGATCAATCCTACGATCCATACTTTTTTCATACCATGCCATGTCAGCATGGAGCCCACGATCCACCCACGTGGACACACGTTCAGCATATTCACTTTGAGTAAGTAAAGTAGTCTCAACAAGATCAAAGCCAACTGCATGGCCTATTTTTTTAATTGTCCTGATATCAGTCATATACTAAAACCCTAGCATACATATCTGCTTTTACAAATAAAAAACCCCGAACAGTTATCCGGGGGTGCTTTAGCTAATTCTTATGAAACCAAATGAGATATACTTGACGCATTACATAACGCAGGTTGTCGGCATGTTTCATAGTGCCAATCTCCCGTGCGCAAATCTCTACGCCCTTTTCTTGAAGCTGTGGTACATACTCTTGCAAAACCAAAACATGGACATTCCAAGGGAGTTCTTTCCTTGTCACCTGTGCATCACGCATAAAGTTTATATCACGAGTAAACAATACATAAACCTGATGTGGGTGTTTTCTTGCGAGTTCCATCAACCATTCCATTAGTTTCTTGTCGGTTTTACTAGCCATATTATATTTACGAATACTGGCTACACCGGTTACACCCGGGAGTTTCTTCCGCTTTCTCTCCTTTTTACCAGGCCTAGTAATCACCTTTCCATTTTTCTTCTTCTTTGGGCTTATAAGAGTTTTTCTTCCATTAAGCCGACCATTAGTCTTGCCGTTTTTGCCATTTTTCTTCCCAGATGAATTATTTTTACTACGCCTTCTAAGAGACCCTGTAATCACCGGCAAGCAATTATCTGAGAGCAAAAAAACCTCTTTTGATGTGTAGGCAATACACCTCTCTTTCTGTTATGTGGTTTGTTTGGAAATGTGCATAAAACAAAAAAATCTACGCGCGTGGCGTAGATACAGTTTGTTAATCTATTCGTCTCCTCCTTTTAGTTGCTGGAACATTACTTCTTGCATATATGTAGTGTACCAGATTTTTATAGAAATTAAAAAGCCAGGCTTTGCCCGACTTACTCTCCTAATTGTTTTTAAAACGTTTCACGTAATCTTCATAGACCATCTTTATTGCTGATATTTTTGGCCTCCTGTCTGCATGAGAGAAATTAGCCAAATTATTCCTCCTACGACGGTTAACGCCACGCATTGCTTGCTCAATGACTCTAGGATAGTGCCAAATGGATACACAATCCGTATTTCTAAGTTTCCATACACCACACTTACCAGCACGCCTCTTAAAGCCTCCGTCCAGTGTGATGACAAGATAGTAAATATCCGGACTTTCTGAGGCTTTCTTAAAAAGCTCCTCTCCTATTGATTCGTCACTCTTACCGCTGTCATAATTGATTACTCTCCATGGCTTTGTACTAAATTGGTCACGTCTCATGTTTGGTAGTTGCTCATCAATACACACAACCACCTTCACAGTATTATTACCTCCTCTCACAACTTTATTCCGGCGATCCTTTTCCTCTTTACTTCGAATAAGCGGACGCCTTTTTTTACGCCCTGTGCGGTTCACTTTCTGGTCTCCTTTTTTAAAGTTCTCTTATTTGTGAATTATTAAACTCAAACCATACCTTACTGAATATACATATATTTGTCAATAGAAAACCCGTCTAAGTTTAGACGGGTTAAAATGTTACTTTGTACGTACATATAAGTACATATTGAATGACAAATCATGACGCGATAATGCACTATTGTGTTGCGATCTCACGCCGCAGCCTACCAGAATCTGGTAGAAATTGTGTTTGTAGTTTTGAGTGATTCCGCACTCTATAACCTGGATTCTATCCAAGTTGTAGTCAGCTACAACATCGACATAAGGAGCTCCCCAGGGGAAGATTACTTCTGTTAGGTATGAGATAAAACCATCATTGTTGTACCCAACAAAAAGATCGAGTTCATCTTCCTTTTGGAGACGGAATCCACCAGTCGTGGTAGTGTCCAAAACACTTCCGGCAATCGTTACTGTCCAGTCACTCAGTTTCCGCTCAATTCCTAAATCATGCGACCATTGGTTTGCAGATGAACTGTGAAACATGCCGTACTGCACACTGCCCAAAACTGGTATGTTCCTTAGGATCTTAAATCCCGGGTTTCCACCAATGCCTAATTGCGCCTTTGACGGCGGTTCGAATTGCGATCCGCTCGTATATGGCGACGGCCGGAATAAAAAAGCAGGAATCTGCGCGAGCTTGCCGGCATAGAAATCAGCCAGCCACTGGTATTTCACGTACACGTTCGATATCACACCCGGTGCGAAGTCTCGATCAAACTCACCCAAAACAGCTATCTGAGCTGTGAAACTTAGGGGCTTAAGAGGAGCAAATGTGCTCTCACCTGCCAGGCGCATAGATGCATAGTTTGAGTAACCGAGTGTATCATCCGGTTGTGCAAATGTTCCAGCGAACATAATTCCAGCGTACGGTTTATTTACCTTTGGGGATTGCGCGCTGATCAGACCAGTCAGCAACATCAGAAAAAATAATATATTTAGTTTCATAATAATTCACCTCGTAAAGTTGGTTTGTTGTTAGTTATATGCGTACAATCTAACAAAAACCGGAGGTGCATTAGTCTGATGTGCTCGCCGATGTGTCCACTCGTCTACCACAGGCGCCCTAGGCATAATTGTGTAGTACATCCTTAGACAAGGTTTTACGAAATCTCGTAGCCATAGCACCCAGATCAAAACTTTTATTAATACAAATTTGAATCTATTTCGCGAGGGCGCAAGAAGCTTGCCTACTGCATTCATATAGCCTCTGTCATTTGCCCGGCTGCTATCAGAGTTCTGCGACTCATCGAATAAGTCAATATCATACAATCCTATTTCAAGATCTATAACATGCATGATAACTTCTTGACCCTTCATCTCAAAAGCATGTGCGCTACTTGGACGCAAGAAGCTTGCTATCGAGATGATAAGCGCCACAGAGTATGCGACAGAAATACGCCAACCACGAGCACCGATCTTGGCTGTGTATGTATCTATATTACGATCAACAGCCCGCTGAAAGGCATTATTCGGTTTATATGCCCAAATAAACATAGGCCATGCAATAACTACAAAGAACATTGTAGCAACATCGCTAAACCGAAAACGCAATCCACGCTCAGGTATGAAGATAACTAAAGCAATAATAAACACAAACAAAAATGCTCTTGTATAACCTTTTTTAATACCACGAAACAAAATTCTACTACTAGCACTAGCACGTGGATCTTCAATTTTTGTTTGAACTGTGCTAAATGCTTCATTCAGCCGGTGCTCCCACTCAAAAGAATCAAGTCGTTGACTAATTTCTCGCTGATCTAATGGGTCCTCCGTAGCTACCACATAGTATCTGGGTTTTGTATATGCAGCTCCCATACTATCGATCAAAACATCTACACTATCAGAATATGCATAGCGCCGCAAAAACCACTCAATTTCGCGCAACCTCTTGATGCTATACGCCCATTCTTCGGGTTCATAGCAGAAAGAGTCAGCGCTACTTTGATGCAGCTTTGGAAGAATATCTTGGTAAATACCTTGAGCTTCTTCCATATAACTCTGTAACTCATGTTGCTTTAAAATAGGGCTATGGTCACTGAACGCATAAAAAGCAATTTGCTTATGATACAGAGCAAAAAAGCTCATAATCACGCACACAATCAGTGTTATTTGCCACCATTTCTTTTTCAAGGTACTCACCCCCTTCTTCTGTTTTTTTATTTTTATATTAGACGATATTTAATCATAAAAATTGGCAATTGTCAATTAATATAACTGTCACAAGCTTTTCTGCTATACTCTAAATATGCCGAAAAAAATTTAT
Source organism: Patescibacteria group bacterium (assembly GCA_049604715.1). GTDB lineage: Bacteria > Patescibacteriota > Patescibacteriia > S139-126 > S139-133 > JBMYTV01. The sequence goes on along the minus strand of JBMYTV010000001.1, from coordinate 28,403 downwards.
AAACTACATACTGAAGATCATAAACTGACTGATCTTAAAATAGACTACAAAGCAGAGCTCAACGATGAGCAGTTTCGTGTTGTCACGTCAGGTAATGGCCCATGTCTAGTGCTAGCGGGAGCAGGATCTGGTAAAACTCGTACTCTTGTATACCGTCTTGCTTACTTGCTTGAAACAGGCGTGAAGCCTGAGAATATTCTTCTCATGACATTCACAAACAAAGCTGCAAAAGAAATGGTCAGCCGAACAGAAAACTTGCTCGGTCACTATCCAAGAGGCTTGTGGGCTGGAACATTCCATCATATTGGCAATCGCGTCTTAAGAAAATATGCCAAAAAACTCGGTCTGGAGAGTACCTACACCATACTTGACCAAGCAGATGCTCAAGACCTAATCAATAACATCATTGGCGAAGTCATGCCAAGAAAGGATAAATATTTTCCAAAAGCCAGAGTTATAAAAAACATCATCAGCTTTGCTACAAACGCCGGTGTGAGTATTGCAACTGCTATTACAAAACGCTTTGACTATATTGATGAAGAACTGGTACCAACTATTGAAGTAATCGCAGAAAAATATACCAAAAGAAAATTACAGACCTTAACACTTGATTATGATGACCTACTTTTACTGTGGCTTAAGCTTCTCGACGAGTACCCAGACACACAAAAGAAGTTATCAGCTCAGTTTAAATATATACTAGTTGATGAATATCAGGATACAAATCACATCCAAGCCAGTATTATCAAGCACCTAACTAACTACCACGGTAATATTCTGGTTGTTGGTGATGATGCTCAGAGCATTTATTCATTTAGAGCAGCTGACGTGACTAACATTCTGTCTTTTCCTGATTTGTTCAAAGATACAAACGTCTTTCGCCTTGAAACCAACTACCGCTCGACTCCAGAGATACTTGCGCTTGCTAATGAGTCTATTAGCCATAATACTGAGCAGTTCAAAAAAACACTGCATGCATCACGAAAATCAGGACAAAAGCCTGTTATTGCGTCACTTGCAAACACAGAGCAACAAGCATCATTTATTACACAACGTATTTTGGAACTTCATGATGAGGGTACATCGCTCAATGACATAGCAGTGCTTTTTCGTGCTGATTATCATGCACTTGAACTTGAGCTAGCTCTCAACAAAAAAAACATCCCTTACATAAAGCGAGGTGGGCTCAAATTTTTTGAACAAGCTCACCTAAAGGATGTTGTGGCGTACCTCAAGATACTTCATAACCCACAAGATGAAATTGCATGGACAAGAGTACTGCTTATGCAACCAGGAATTGGCAAAGCTACTGCTGCTCGTGTAACGGCACAACTAACAGGCAAGACACTTGAAGCTATGATCTCTCAAGTTACTATCAGCAGCGCGAAAGCCAGGGCATCATGGACAAAAGTACAAGCGTTATTTGCAACACTCATAGCAAAAAAATCACCACGTATAGGTGATGCAATAGAAATGATTGTCAGACAACTGTATGAGGAATACGCACTTGCAACATTTGAAAATGCACGTGACAGACTAGAAGACATTGACCAACTCGCCAGCTTCTCTGATCAATACGATACGATCGAACAGCTTTTGTCAGATATCACATTGGCTGAAAATTTCCAAGCAGAGCGCGTTGCTGCTGAACCTGATGACTACGGAGAAGAGCTTGTGCTCTCTACTATCCACCAAGCAAAGGGACTAGAATGGGACCATGTATTTGTTTTGCATCTGGCTAGTGGTCAATTCCCACACACCAAATCGATGAACAACAGAGCTGAATTTGAAGAAGAGCGTAGACTTTTTTATGTAGCAAGCACGCGAGCAAAAGATGAGCTTTATTTACTCTACCCTATTACACTGTATTCACATGCATCAGGGTTAACCTTTACAAACCCTTCCGAATTTATCAGAGAAATCGACACAAAACTATTTGATGAATGGTCTATTCAAAACGACGATTCAAGTAACGACCTCCCTACAATTGAGTACCTACCTGAGGTGTAGTGTTACTTTTTTGCCTCTGCATCGTTTTATAGAATAGAACACTGCCGTATGATACAATATAGGTAGATTTTTAACGTATGTATATGACTATTGATATTGAAAAACTATTTACACTTGCGCACGAAAAAAAGGCATCTGACCTACATCTACTTGTGGGACAACCACCAATTTTGCGTATTACTGATGACCTTGTGCCAATTGAAGGTGCGCCCGAGGTTACGGACGCACACATGCAAACTATTTTCAAAAAATTACTCACCCCTGATCAGATGAGCGTCTTCATGGAGAAGAAAGACCTTGATATTTCATATGGCATATCAGATGGAACGCGCTTTCGAGTAAACCTCCACATGGCACAAAATCATTATGGACTTGTTGCACGCGTCATTCCACAAGAAATACCAAGCATGCAAGACATCCAAATGCCAGAAATTGCAACAAAACTCATCAATGAAGAACAAGGCCTTGTCATCGTCACTGGTCCGACAGGAAGTGGTAAATCAACAACACTTGCCTCAATGGTAGAGACAATCAACCAAGAAAAAGGGGTTTCCATTATTACACTTGAAGACCCTATAGAGTTTCTCCATAAACCACAGAAAAGTATTATCATGCAGCGCCAGCTGGGAACAGATATGACATCATTTGCAGCCGGCCTCAAGCATGTGCTTCGCCAAGACCCAGATGTGATATTAGTTGGAGAGATGCGTGACCTTGAGACAATCGCTACAACCATTACACTTGCAGAAACTGGTCACTTAGTATTTGCTACACTTCACACATTGAATGCAGCCCAGACCATTGACCGTATTATTGATGTATTCCCTTCTCACCAGCAGCCACAGGTACGATTGCAGCTGTCTATGTCACTCAAAGCAGTAATTTCTCAAAAACTACTCCCACACAAAAGCGATGGACTTGTTGCAGCACGTGAAATTATGATCAATACACCAGCTATTGCAAACCTAATTCGCGAAAATAAGATCGCACAAATAAAAACTGTAATCCAAACAAGTGCTGATGAAGGAATGGTAACAATGGACCAAGATCTCAAACGACTTGTTGAGGAAGGCCTTATCGACAAAAAAACCGCGCATGCTCATATGCTCAACCCTGAAAGTTTAAAATAATTTTATGGACTTATCACAAGACACATCACGTAAAAAGACCTCTTCTATACTCATAACCATGCTTATTAGCCTTGGTGTAGTGAGTATCGCTGCTATGCTCGTAGTCAGCTATGTATCTCAATCACCATCCTTTAGCATTCTTCAAAGACCAAGTGCTGAAGACAATAATAAACTACCTAGCTTTGCGAGCTTAGTTGCAAACCAAGGCGCGCTACTAACATTTGATAGCTACGAAAAAGCCAATGAGTATTTAGAAGACAGGCAAGATACGTACTACGCTCAGCCGCTTATGAGAAATATGGCAGAAATAGAAACACTACAGGCAATTGATAGTCCGGTTGAGTTTGGTTTAGGTATGCCAATGGGTGATGCAGGGGGCGGCAGCAAGTCATACTCAGAGACAAACGTACAAGTTAGCGGTGTAGATGAAGCCGATCTTGTTAAAACCGATGGCGAATACATTTATACAACACTTGGAAACCAACTACGCATAATAGACGCCGGTCCAGATGATGCTCGCATTGTCAGCACTATTGAAACACCAGGCACAGCTCAACAGTTATATATTCAGGGTGATAAACTCGCTGTCTTTGGATATAGTCACCGTGAATTTGATGCAGACAGCATAAGCATTGTACCGCGATCAAGTTTCACCTATTTCAACATCTACAACCTAAGTGACAAAGAAAATCCAAAACTAGTACGTGAGCTATTGTTCGAAGGTTCATATATTCAGTCGCGCATGATCGGTGACTATGTGTACTTTGTCACGCAGCTCTGGCCTTCATTTGTTGTAGACATACCTATTCCGCGTATTCTAGAAAACAACCAACCTTTATGCACAGATGGCGTCTCAGACTCTGCGCGTTGTCCTGCTATTCACTACTTTGACGGACCAATCGATAACGCGAGCATGACCACTGTTAGTGCTATTTCACTTACAGACACTGACAAAGAAGTAAGTCGTGAAGTGTTCATGCTGAGCTCAAGCCATACACTATATGCCTCGCCACAGGCAATGTACATAACATCAGTTAAGTATTTCAACGAATACCACCTGATGACCGAAGCGCTCCGCGCTGTAGTAGAGCCAATCGCTCCAGAAAATATAAAGATAAAGATACAAAAAATAGAAACTGCCGACCCTGAAGTACTGTCAAACAACGAAAAAATTAATAAAATAAATCAGGTCATACAACAATACATCTCTTCTCTACCATTTGACGAGCAAGACACCATTGAGGAGCAAACACTCACCGAGGTGAAACGAAGATACGAAGAGCTAAAACCTGAACTTGAGCAAACAATAATCCACAAAATCACTCTTGATAAAGACTCTATAGAACCAACTGCCTCAGGAAGTGTGCCAGGTACTATACTCAATCAATTTTCAATGGATGAATATGACGGAAACTTTAGAATTGCCACCACCAATAATAGCAGGTGGTTATCATGGAGTAGTGAGAGGACTGAATCAACAAACAATCTATATGTCTTGGATGAAGATTTGGATATGATCGGAAGTATCACTGACATTGCGCCAGGCGAAAGTATATTCTCTGTTCGTTTTATTCAAGACCGAGCATACATGGTCACATTTGAACAAATAGATCCATTGTTTGTAATTGACGTTGCCGACCCTACTAACCCAACTATCTTAGGTGAGCTTAAGATCCCAGGATTCTCAAACTACCTCCACCCATACGATGAAAATGTCCTTATTGGTATTGGACAAGACACAACCATTGATCAATTTGATAGAGTGCGTACACAAGGTGTAAAAGTTTCTCTCTTTGATGTGAGCGATGTTTCAAACCCTATTGAAAAGGCAAACTATCTTGTCGGTGACCAAAGCTCATCACAAGCTCAGTATGATCACAAAGCAGTACTCTTTGACAAAGAAAGAAATCTTCTTGTTATACCGATAAATGCGTGGGGCACTTCAAACCCAATAATACCTGAAGAAAGATATTCAAATAATTTCAACGGCGTGCTTGTATTTGACATTACAGGCGAGTCTATTGATAGACGAGGTGCTATTGAACACAAAGACATGGGACAATACCAATACTCACAGCAAATCATGCGCAGCTTGTATATTGATGACACATTGTATACACTCTCATCTGCTGGTATTAAACTTAATGATCTTGAGTCTCTTGAAGAAAAAAGCTCAATCTTCTTTGAGCAACCACAAGCAGACTACCCTATTCCACTACCTGTTGAGCCCATATTTTTTGAAGATGTAATCTTTTAAATAAAAACCCGCCATTAAGGCGGGTTTTTTTACAAAATCTGATCCCCTATAGAGATATCATACTTGGCGGCCGCAGAGCCTCCTTGTATAACAAATTCTACAAACCGATTGCTATCAAGGCCTGAACTACCAATAATCAGAGCAGTCTCCTGATCAGGTACATCTTTGAGCTTCTCATAAACTTTCACTTCACCAAACTTAGTACTTACTATCTCACCTGGCTTACCTGGCAAATCGTCAATAAGCATAGTTGTTTTACAATTGCCAAAGTTATCAATCCACCACACTTCCTGAGGAAGATCTGGAATTTCTTCTATTGGCAGAACTTCAAATGGGATCTCCTTGTTTTGCAAAATGTATGCGGCTAACCGCGGTGCAAAATCAAAACTACGGAACTGTGTCTTTGATAAGTACTCCTCTACATCTTTTTCAATAAACCCATCTTCGTGCATTTTAGCTGCTACTTCAGGAATATCTACATGCTTAATAGTATCTACAAGACCAAGTTTTTTAGCAAGTGACAACACATGCCCGTCAATCGTTGCAACAACCAATGTATTTTTGTAGGTAAAATAGCCAAACGGTGTACCATTTCGCCACTTTTTTCCACGATCACCCCGCGGTGCTACGTTTACAAGAACTACACTCTTATGATCAAGAGCAGCATCAATTACATCAATAAGACTTCCAGCAGCAGCCGCATCTGCTGCTGGGTTTGAAGCACCCTTTCCTGCGTCAACACCAATAAAAGAAACAGGCGCTGCGAGCAACGACCCAACACGTGTCACCTGCCGTGCTGCTGCGTTATCATCCCGGCAGTCATTGATAATTGTTACGAACATATATTTTCAGAGGTTAATAGAATTAAAAAAGCCCGCTTGCCAGCGGGTGTAGTCATAAGTCAAAAGGCCATTACCCGTGGCAATACGAAGTCATGCTCATCATCATGAGACTTTGGGTAAATTTTTGACTAAGTAAACTATTGTTTTTCATATATCTATAGTAGCTGAATGACACGATTCGTCAAGTTATAATATTTCCCATCCATAATAGTCCATATAATACCACTTTGCATTTTCGGGCAGCTTCTTACACGACTCGTATACATTATTTTTATCACGCGAAAATCTATTATTCATAACTTCGAACGTCTCTGGATCAGCACCTTCAATTACACGCGTCCCGTTTTCCCTAAAAAAAGTATCATTCCAGCAAAGTACGCTTTTATCATCAAGTATATAAGTATTGTATGGACTCCCACCATCACCTGTATAAATTTTTACACTCAGCGGATCAATACCATCGACTATATTACCATCTGTATCATAAAAATTGTTCTTATCTCGCGCCCAAATACCGCATCCATCACATGGGAATATTTCAAATGAACTTTCATGCATAACATCTAAAAGACCAAGATTTTTAAAGCTATATGTTTGATCGTTTGCGTCAACTATATAAATGCCATCTAAACATGTTACCCCACAAGTAGATCCTGTAGGTGAGAAACCTGTATCGCATACCTCAAAACATCTTGCCACATCTGCGAAATATAGAGCATCACGTTGAAGCGTACGCACCTTACACTCATGATGCTCTTCATTGGCATTAACTAAATTTGGAAATGCCCTCTCGCATATACCATGTGGGTCATCTAGCTTATGCGCGACTGGAGATAAATCTACTTGTCCAGTGAAAACAAGGTAATAAATACCACCACATACAATAGCCAGTATTATAAAAAATAAAAATATACTTCTTTTGTTTATATTCATGCATTTACTATAACAAAAAGCTGTAGTATACACTACAGCTTTTTGTGGTGGGTGCAGAAGGACTCGAACCTTCAACCAATAGCTTAAGAGGCTACTGCTCTACCATTGAGCTATGCACCCAAAATTGTAAATAAAAATTCCACTGTAAATAAGTTAGTTGTATATATATGAACCATTGTCCCGCCCTTAGGCAGGATCTGCCTTGGGCAGAAGCTATGCACCCTGTTATTTACTTACATACTCATGAGCACGCTGCAATGCTTCTACATACTCCTTTTCCAGATCAATGTTATAGTGACGCGCAATACGGATACTCATAAATATAACATCAAACAGCTCATCAGCAATATGTTGCTTTGATGTGTCGTACTCTGACTGCTGATCACGCTTTGCCAAGTAGTACTCCTCATGCATCATCACATGCTGAGATAGTTGCCCTACTTGTTTCATTAACTCAACCATCATGGCTTCAACCCCCCACTCACGTTGTTCTTTTGCCTTGAACTCGTCAGCTAGCTTTTCTGTTTGTGAAATAATCTCTTTGAAATCCATAATATTATGGTTAACAATCTGGTACACCCGGCAGGACTCGAACCCACAACCTCCTGGTCCGAAGCCAGGCGCTCTATCCAGTTGAGCTACGGGTGCTTAATAGTACAAACAACCAGTTGCCTGTCCGCCTTGGGCGGAAGCTACGGGTGCTCATATACATACCCTACAATAGCGAAAAAATGATGAAATGTAAAGCCACATCGTGTACAAAAAATCCGCCACTAGGGCGGATCTTTTGTAAAATAGGAAATGTTATTATTTCAAAGCGTCCTTGAGGCTCTTGCCTGCTTTAAACTTTGGAACAGTAACAGCTGGAATTTGAATCTTTTCTGTAGGATTCTGTGGGTTAACACCCATGCGAGCTTCACGACGTTTTGCCATGAATGAACCAAAACCAGTTACTGTAACATCGCCACCACTCTGCAATGTTTCAGTTACGATTTCAACAAAAGCATTAAGTGCTTTTTCTGACTCGCTCTTTGACAAACCTGTTTTGCCTGCCAAAGCCTCGATTAATTCAGTCTTATTCATATGACTTTTCCTTTAGTATAACTACCCTAAGATAGCTATACTTCTTAATTATTAATTATTAATCAATACTTGATTAGTAATACGTTTAATTGACGAAGCATTTCCTGTGTCATCTATTGTCAGCAGTACTGAGTTGAAGGTCACTTCACCAGATTCCGGATACTCGTGCTTTTGCGGAAGACCTGTCGTCAATGCAGTAATAATACTTTTCTGCTCAACCCCAAGCACTGAGTTTGTACCTGCAACGCAACCCGAATCCGTAATATATGCGGTTCCCTTTTCTAGCAATCGCTCGTCAGCAGTAGGTATATGTGTATGCGTACCAACTACTGCAGTTACTTTGCCATCGACATAATATCCAAATGCCTGCTTCTCTGAAGTTGCTTCAGCGTGAAAGTCCACAATAACTATATCTTCCTTACCTGGATCTATGTCAGCATATAACTTGTCAAAAGTTGCAAAGGGATCATCAACCAAATCCTGCATAAATACCCTGCCTTGTAAGTTTAACACATAAATGTTTTTTTGGCTAATATTAAAGGAAAGATATCCACAACCCGGTGTTCCATCAGGATAATTAGCCGGACGAACTAATGGATGCTTCTTGCTCTCTAGGATCTCGAACACTGCCTTATTGCGCCAAATATGGTTACCAGAAGTAAAACAATCTATGCTAAGGTTAGCCATTTCATCCAAAGTAGCCTCTGTTACACCTCGACCGTGCGCTAAGTTCTCAACATTAGCAATGGTCATGTCTATTTTGTGCTCTTTTTTAAGATTAGGCAAAAGCTCAGTCACAGCTTTGCGGCCTACTCTCCCTACTATATCTCCAATAAATAAAATATTCATATAAGTGTAGTGTACCTCTTAGCGAGCGTATTCAACAACCCTATTCTCGCGAATAACAGTGATCTTAATCTCACCTGGATATTTCAATTCTGACTCAACGCGATCAGCAATCTGACGCGCAAGTTTCTTTGCGCTGTAGTCATCGATCTTCTCTGGTTGTACAAATACACGAACTTCACGACCAGCTTGAATAGCATATGTCTTATCAATGCCATCAAATGAAGAAGCGACTTCTTCAAGTTCTTCAAGACGTTGAATGTATTGCTCATAAGTATCTTTACGTGCACCAGGACGCGCGCTTGAAAGTGCGTCAGCAACTTTTACAATAACTCCTTCGAGTGTTTCTGGTTTGTCCTCATGGTGAGCAATAGCAATGTATGCAATCTCTTCCTGCAAACCAAAACGTTTCATAATATCATATCCAAGGTCAGTGTGCGATCCTTGTACTTCGTGATCAACTGCCTTACCAATATCATGAAGCAAGCCACCCTTTTTACAAACTGATACATTCGCTCCCAGCTCTTCACCAAGCATGGTAGAAAGACGCGCAACTTCGATAGAGTGCATCAATACATTTTGACCATATGAAGTTCGGTATTTTAAACGACCAATCAAATGCACGAGTTTTGGATCAAGACCAGCAATACCAAGTTCATAGACTGCGTCTTCACCAGCCTTTTTAATATCCAAAGACAACTCCTTCTTTGCTTCAGCAACGACTTCTTCGATTCTTCCTGGATGGATGCGCCCATCTGACATAAGTTTATCAAGCGCCCTTTTTGCTAAATGGCGGCGAATTGGTGAGAAGCCAGATACCAAAATAGTACCAGGTGTTTCATCGACCACAATCTCAACGCCTGTTAGATTCTCAATTGTCTTAATATTACGCCCTTCTCTACCAATAATACGCCCTTTCATTTCATCACTTGGCAATGTCACAGCAGTTGTTGTTGTTTCTGCAGAGTGCGATGAAGAACATCGCTGCAAAACAGTGCTAAGCAAGCTTTTAGCTTTTTGTTCAAGCTCTTCTTCTGACATTTGATCGAGCTTGCGCATACGTTCAAACAAATCCTCTTTTGATTGGCGCTCTACAAGTTCAATAAGCTTATTTCGCGCTTCCTCCTGAGAGAGATTTGCAACTTTTGTTAGTTTTGCAAGCTGCTGCTCGCGAATTTCCTCAATTTCCTTAATCTTTCGCTCCATCTCCTTATCACGATCCTGCAAGCTTGATTGCTTTTTCTCAAGATCAAGTAACTTTTTATCAAAGACTTCTTCGCGCTTTTCAATACGCGCTTGCAGTCTATGCAGCTCCTGACGACGCTCATGTTCTTCACGCTTTGCGTCCTCAAGAACTTTAATTGCTTTTTCTTGCGCTCGAATAAGCGCTTCACTTTCTTTCTCTTTTGCTTCAGCTAAAATCTTTTTTGCCTTTTTCTGCGCATTCTCAACTGACTGACCAAGTAGTCGGCCACGAATCAAATACACAAATATAAAAGCAACTGGCAAAACAATTGCAACAGCTGAGGCAACGAGTACTGAATTTATGTCCATACGGTTATGCTCCTATATACCGATGAACGCTGAAAGCACCACAAAATGTTATTTTTTATGGCAAATAAGAGTAAATGGCAACTTTTTTGTGGCCAATAATGCCTGAAAAGTGATTGTTGTGTTCCAAGTAGTCAAATTCATACAATGGATAGAATCGATCATTCAACTGCATTTTCTCTGTCAGCGTACTGAATCGGTAAAATTATTAATAATTGTGTGAGTTGACAATACCACAAAACTTGCTGAAAAACAAGTATACAAAAACCACCCTTATAGCAGGGTGGTTTGTTAGAAAAAATAACAATATTAGAGCTTGCTTTTGATGATCTTATCTACAAGACCGTACTTTACTGCCTCCCCAGCTGACATAAAGTAGTCTCGATCTGAGTCCTTATCTACTTTTGATTCGCTCTGACCTGTATGCTTGGCCAAAATCTTATTTAATCTGTTTTTTAGCTTGAGCATACGTTCAGCATGAATCTTCACATCTGTTGCCTGCCCTTGTGTACCACCCATAATCTGATGGATCATAATCTCAGAGTTTGGCAGAACAAAGCGCTTGCCTTTTGCGCCAGCTGCTAGAAGAGTCGCTGCCATTGAAGCTGCCAACCCTACACAAATAGTAGAAACAGGTGCTGACACGTGCTGCATAGTGTCATAAATAGCAAGACCTGCTGAAACTGATCCGCCTGGGCTATTAATGTAAAGCTTGATATCAGCACTCTTATCCTGGCTATCAAGGAAAAGCATCTGCGCAATAACAGCATTAGCTACTTGGTCATTAATAGGTGTACCAAGAAAAATGATTCTCTCCTTGAGAAGTCTTGAATAAATGTCATATACTCTCTCACCTTGAGGAGTCTTTTCTATAACTGTTGGTATAAGAAATTGATTTTCTACACCACCAGATTGTTCTGTATTTTGAGTCATAAAAATAGTATTAAACTATACGATATTTCTTAGTGCGCTCATTATAGACTAATTGTCCTTTGAGGGCAAAGCCAGCGGCCTTTTTATGCCCGCCACCGCCAAAGTATTGTGCAAACTTAGCCACATCTACTGTATCATGAGTTGTTCGAAGTGACACTTTTATAAGACCATCTTCACTTTCCTTCATAATCATATTAAATGATCCATCAGCAATTCCATTAAGAAAATTTGCTATCTCACCAGCACTTGCCTCCATTGCATGTTCCTCATAATCATCTCTAGTGATGGTGGTGTGCACAATGTCATAAGCCTCATTGTGCTCTATACGCGCAAGAATTGATCCCCACATTCGGAGTGAGTCAATTTTTTTGTTCACGATCAATGCATCTGTAATCATAGTGAGTGGAGCACCTGTATTCATAAGCTCAGACGCCACCTCAATCGCTGCGTCATTGGTTGCACTATTAGAAAAGTTACCAGTGTCATACAAAATACCAACAAGCAAACATGTTGCTATGTCTCGTGATATTGGTAATCCATTATCTACAAAAAAATTATAAATCAAAAAAGTGGTAGAAGAAGCGTCTACATCAATAATGTTGATATCACCCTCACCTTTATTGGTAACATGGTGATCGATATTAATAATAGTAGTTCTAGTTTCATCAATCTCATGCTCAATCTTATCATTTATACCAGTCATATGACGGTTGGCATCCACTATCAAAACAACATCAAAATCTGCCATTTTGATATCTTCATCCTTCACAACAACTTCATGTATATAGGGCAAAAACTGCAATTCCTGCGGGATGTCATCATGTGTATATAGTGTATACTTCTTCTGCATTGATGATAAAAGTTGCCCAAATGCGAGTGTTGACCCAAGCGCATCGCCGCAACGTGGATGCGACACAACCAGCACGTTATGCGCCTGCTTTAGTGTGTTGTATATTTGCTTGTACCTTACTTTTATACTCATATATAAATAGCCTCGTACTATACTGGTATTATAGCTTTAGGTCAAGGCATATAAAAAGCGTAACTAATTGTTACGCGTTATCGGTACCCTTGATATTTTGACATTTAAAACGTTATGATTAGTGATCCAATGCCTAAACCCAGCACAGCAGATAAAGTGACCATTAAAAGGTATCCTGGGTGGCTATTAAAAGGAGCCTTCAACTCAATAACTTCATTTTTAAGAAGAAGATGACACCCATAACCCAACGCAGCTGCTAAGCCAAAAGGCAACAACAATTCCATATAAACACCCTTTGCTTTAAATGAGATTATAAAATGACTTTGTGTGACACAGAACTATACCAACTATTCCTCCAAGGAGTCAAGTACATCCTCAACCTCACGGCGTGAAGCTGATTGCTCATCAACCTCCAAGATGATTTGCGGCACTCTTCGCATAGACAACCTTTTGTCTATGTACTTTTGTGTAGAATAAATCTGTTTCTTTAGAACTTCCATTACCTCTTTTTGTTTATCCTCAGGCCATATCGATACATATACGTAAGCCTTATCAAGTGGACCAGTTGCTTCCACGCGCGCAACAGTAAGTAGTGTATTTTTTGGCAATTCAACTTCACGCTCCCAATACATACTGAGCTCTTCTTGTAGTAAACTATTTACTTGTTTTTGACGTGTCGAGGTCATTTACGCTTTAGCTTACGCTCTTTTGTTTCTTCTGAGTAAAGCTCAAGTACATCACCCTCAGAAATATCAGTTGTACTTGATACCTGAAGACCACATTCATCACCTTTGTGAACTTCCCGACGTTTATCTGGACCAATGCGGATCTCAGCCACCTTGCCCTCTCCCATCACTTTGTTATTTCTATACAAAATAAATTTATTGTCTTCTTGCGCATTCCCCTCAGTAATCTTACCACCAACAATAATATTTTTTTCTCGTTTACCAAAAATCTTAAGCACTTCGAGTTTACCTTGGTCATGACGAATACGCTCTGGCTCGAGCATTGATTCGGCAGCTGTTAGAACTTTATCGATAATATTATAAATCACACTACACTCCTCAATTTTGACCTCACGATCAAGTGCAAGCTGACGAGCTTGTGTAGTAACTGGCGCATGGAATGTGTATACTGTTGCTCCGGCCTCAGCTGCACGGACAATATCAACTTCAGTAATACTACCCAACCCCTTTGAAATAACACTTACCTGCACCTCTTCTGTATCAAGCTCTGACAAAGAGTGTTGAATAGCCTCTAGAGTACCCGCAACATCAGCTTTAAGGATGATTGGGTACACAGGATTTGTTTTCTCATCATTTTCTCCTCCTGCTGATTTCTTCTGTAGTATAGTATCAGCACTCTTGTATTTGCGCTTACCACTTTCACGTCTCAATTTCTTCAGATCAACACCACCAGTAAGCAAGTGACCAACAGTTGGCACATCACTCAAACCAATAATCTGTACAGGGGTTGAAGGACCGGCAGTTTTCACGTTCTCACCAAGATAGTTTTTCATGGCTCTGATCTTGCCAAACACATCTCCAACATGAAATGTGTCACCTACTTTGAGTGTGCCACTGTGAACCAGAACTGTTGCTACTGGTCCAGTATTTTTATCAACATGCGACTCAATAATAACGCCCTGAGCATCACCTTCTGATGTGGTTCGAAGAGTATCTTTTTCTACATCAGATACAAGGAGAACAACCTCAAGCAAGTCTGCGATATTTGTACCCTTCAATGCAGATACATCAACAGATGGCACATCACCACCCCAATCCTCAACAGTAATGTTAAGCTCTGACAAACCAGTTTTCACTACATCAGGCTTAGCTTCTGGCTTATCAATCTTATTGATAGCAACAACCATAGGAAGTTCTGCATCCTGAATCATTTTAATAGCTTCAATGGTCTGCGGCTGTACACCATCATCTGCTGCAACAACCAAAATTGCCACATCAGCGACAATAGCACCTCGAGAACGCATGTGTGAAAAAGCCTCATGACCAGGAGTATCGATAAAAGTAATGATGCGGTCATTTTTCTCTACCTGATAAGCACCAATATGCTGAGTAATACCGCCAGACTCGCCAGACACAACCTGTGTCTCACGAATCGCATCAAGAAGTGATGTCTTACCGTGGTCAACATGACCCATCACTACAACAACTGGTGGTCTATACTCTTCTGACTCGTCATGACCTTTTTTGCTTTCTAAAATATCTTTATGCAATTGCTCTGCCTTTTTCTGCTCTACTGACACATCTTCGCCAAGCGCAACCTGTCTACCCAAGCCCTCTGCTACAATCGCAGCAATCTCATACTCTACCTTCTCAGAGATAGACGCCATAACACCATTTCGCATAAGCTCTGCAATAAGAGATGGAACTGGCACACCGAGTTTTGCAGAAAGATCACGTACAGATATAACTGGCGGAAGCATGATCGCTCCTTCAGTCACTTCTGCCACCTCTTTTGCTTGGGTTTTTTCCTTTTCAGACAAAACCTTATCCTCAAGACGTTGTCTTTTTTGCTCTTGTTTCCATTTCTCAATAATCTGTTGTGCTAACCTGTCATCAACCTTAATAGCACGCATACCAATATCAAAACCAAGCTCTGGAAGTCGTTCTTTGAGCTCTTGGGTTGGTACTTTTAGTCTTCGTGCTAACTCAGTAATGTTCATAACAAACAATTATCACACATGTTTTTAAATTCTGTGTGATACTTAAGGATTATTTCTAGCTTTATACTACTTGAAAAAGGCCAAAAAGTCAATTTTTTAGCTAAGTTTAGTATTTTTTGAATTGTAGTGCTTCTTCCTGTCTATATATCTAGTTATTTTTATGTAAAATTAGTATACTTATATGACAAAACTAAACATGATTAAACTTAATTAGTTTAATATTTTTTTACTAATATTGGCTACTGTTAGCCCTACTGCCCTGGATCCACGCCAATTATAAATCTACATACCTTAATTATTTGCTAAGATTAGCATAAAAACACTTGATTTGTTTTTAAAAATACTATATGATGATCGACTATCCAGAAATTGAACAAGCACAAATGGCTTTATCTGATACACAAGCAATTATAGAGCAAATCAACAATGCCAAGCACATCCTAGTGACTGGCAAACAAGATCATGACGGAGATGTTATCGCAGGTAGTCTTGCGCTTTTCTTAGTGTTACAAAAACTAGATAAAAAGGTAGACATCGCATTTACTGAGTATCAACTACCTGAGACATATAAGTTCCTACCTACTACTTCGTCTATCAAAAAAGAACTTGGCGAGCTACAGAGATTAACCATCAAGATCAATACTAAAGAAACAACTCCAGGCGAACTAAGCTATGAGAAAAAAGATGGCGAGCTCCACATCCACATCACACCAAAAAACGGCACTTTGCAACCAAAAGACATTTCTACAGAAACCTCGCAGTATAAATACGACCTTGTATTTGTCTTGGGCAGTCCTGACCTAGAATCTCTTGGCGGTCTGTATCTTTCGCATCCAGACTTTTTTTATAAAACACCAGTTATTAACATTGACCATTCTGCCAATAACGAGCAATTTGGCCAGATCAATGCAATTGATCTTAATGCGTCATCAGTGAGTGAGATGTTGTATCATATTATGGATACCATGGACCCAGGACTTATTGATGATGGTATTGCTACGTGTCTCTATACTGGTATGACTGTAAAGACTCGTAGCTTCCGTGTATCAAACCTCACGCCAAACACACTTCATGTAGCATCAAAGCTTATTACCCAAGGAGCTGACAGAGAGAAAATTATCAACCATTTATATAGAACGAAATCAGTTAACACCCTCAAACTCTGGGGACGCGCGCTAGCAAGGTTAGAGTATGATGCGGAACATCATATCGCCTGGACACAACTTACAAGTAAGGATTTTACGCTCACACATACCAAGCCTAGGGAAACAGAAGGACTCATTGAAGAGCTAATGGCAGAAACACCAGATGCTCGTGTTGTTGTGCTTCTTTATGAAGACATCAAGGCAACCAAAGTATATGTCTACACCACACAACATCACAATGCTCTACAACTTACCCGTGAGTATGAGCCACAAGGCAATAAACAATTTGCAAAAATTGTCTTCCCAAGCAAACCACTACTTGAATTACAAGAAGAACTTTTGGCGAGTATACGTAAGTACATGAAACAGTAGTCACATACTTGCAACAAGTAGCGTGGTATACTACAATTGAATTTGTTTCGTGGGCATGTAGCTCAGCCGGTTAGAGCACCACGCTTATAACGTGGAGGTCCTGGGTTCAAGCCCCAGCATGCCTACCACACTACACATGATGTGTGTCCAAATTTCTCACGTACAACAAATCAACATCGGGGTGATTAGCTCAGTTGGCTAGAGCGCTTCATTGACGTTGAAGAGGTCAGAGGTTCGAATCCTCTATCACCCACCAGACAACCCACCTTTATTTGGTGGTTTTTGTTATACTATATATATGAATCAGTGGGCTGGAGCAATCCTAGTAACAAAAGACAATAATATTATCCTACAAAAACGTGATGATACTCCAGGAATATTCAATCCTGGCAAAATCACCTTATTTGGCGGTGGTGTTGAACAGGGAGAAAAAATTAAGGATGCTGTAATCCGTGAGCTCTTAGAAGAAACCGGCCTTAGTATATCAAAGGACCAATTAGAACCATTTGGCTCATATCAAAAAACACTTGCTAAACACGGCGATGAGTGTTTATGTCATGTATTTATTGTCGATAATGTAATACAAGATGATATCATTGTATATGAAGGTCAAGGATTTGTTAGTACCAACAAAAAAACACCTGTATCGACTGACACACACTCTGCTCTTACTGTAGAGATACTTAATGATTATTATAAACGTTAAATTCCTTGCTATACTAGCACTACAATTAATTCACAAATATGTTTTACTTTTCTGACATCAACTTTTTGGCCATCTTAATTAGTACTATCGCGCACATGATCCTTGGCATGCTGTGGTACTCACCTGCACTTTTTGGAAAACAATGGGCAAATCTGATGGGATTTAATTTGGATGACAAAGAGTCCTGGAAGAAAAAACAAGCTGATGCAAAATCAGCATATGTAGTTAGCTTTGTTGGAGCTCTCATCACAGCACTTGTATTAAAGCTTTTGTTCCAAGCAGCAGTTATTACGAACTTTGGACCTGCTATTCTAATAGCTGTGATGGTGTGGTTTGGTTTTACAGGACCTATGATGCTCAACTCAACACTCTTTGGAGAACGCTCAGTGAAACTATGGGCAATTGATAGTATATATTATTTGGTTAGCGGTGTAGTTATGGCTATTATCTTAACAGCATGGGTGTAGGAAAATAAAGTACATTACAGCCTAACTTGATATTATTAGCATTCGTGCTATACTGTTTTCACGTCCTTTACAGGCTGTATTTTTTTTGCTATAGTTAGCACCGTACATACAATAAGGACGATTAGCTCAGCTGGCTAGAGCACCTCGTTTACACCGAGGGGGTCGTAGGTTCGAATCCTACATCGTCCACCACGCATATTTCTATGTGCACCTAGTATGTACATGCTACTATTAACTCCTTCCCCATGGGTGATTTTCTTATAGGCGTGATCATGGTTGGCATAGGCTTTACTATGCTGAAATTCACACTCTTCTACCTTAAGAACTTTGGTAGAATTCCCTTTTTTGAAAAGCATCTACATCACTGGGGAGGTTCGTTTCTCTTTTATAAATTACTTGGCTTACTCCTATCATTCTTTGGTATTTTACAAATGGTAGGTCTACTTGAGCCATTTACTGTGTGGATAGTTGGTAGCCTATTTGGCCCAGCCTTCTTTACTGAAGCACCGCCACAGTAATACATGGGCCTGTAGCTCAGCTGGCTAGAGCGCCTCGCTTGCACCGAGGAGGTCGCTGGTTCGACTCCAGTCAGGTCCACCACAAAGCTACTCCACTTTATAGTGGGGTATTTTTGTTTTTACAAATCACAGCCCCACAAAAGACATTTTCGTGTATACTACATTTATAGATTGGCCAAAAAAATACTAAAAGAATTTATGAAAACAGTTATCACAGCAGGAGCAAAAGGAGCAGACATCGACGTTTTGGCGTGTGTTGTTGCCTATGCTGAGCTTTTAGAACTAGAAGGACATGAGTCTGTGCCTGTAGTTGCTGGCGAATTTACAATGAGCGTCACACCAAAGATACTAGGGTGGGGCGCTGAATATACAAGCACATACACACCTGATGGCACAGAACGTTTTGTACTAGTAGACATCTCTGACCCAGACCAATTCCCCAGCTTTGTTGATGTTACTCGTGTAGATGAGGTATATGACCACAGAGCAGGGCATGAAAAGTATTGGGAAGAAAAACTGGGTGTAAACTCGCATGTAGAAATGGTTGGCGCGTGTGGTACTCTTGTTTGGGAAGAATTTAAAAAACGTGGAAAGTCGCAAGACATAAGTTCACCTTCAGCAAAATTACTTCTTGCGTCGATTGTTTCAAACACTCTTAACTTCAAAGCACCCTTAACTACCGATAGAGACAAGGTAGCATACTCTGAGCTGAGCAAACTGACAGGACTAAATGATGATTGGATAGCTGAGTACTTTTCAGATCAAGAAGCAATACTTATGCAAGATTTTAAAAAGTACCTGGGAGTAGATACAAAAGTTTTCAAAGTTGGATCTGATGACTTTGTAATTGGACAGCTCGAACTATGGGATGCCGATAAATTGCTCAGCGAGAAATCAAACCTCATTGATGATGTGATGAAAGACTACGATCATATTCCATGGATAGTAAATATTCTGAATATTTCAAAGGGTCATAACTATATTTATTCAAAAAGTGAATCTGGTAAAAAAACAATAGCAAAAACACTTAATGTCACATTTGATGATAATATTGCTAAAACAAAGGAGCTTCTACTACGGAAGTATATTATGAAAGAGCTGCGGTCTTAAGCTAAATCACCACAGCTCAATTGAACCACATTAAAACATAACCCCATGGACACACAAGTCATAAAGCATGCGCAAGAAACATATAAAGACCTAAGTGCTGTTGTCAGCGTATATACAATGAGCTTCATTTGGTCAACTCAAGATTTTGCAAAAAGTCTCGGACACACTCAAGAGGAATTCAAGGGTATCAGTCTTCGAAAAATTGCTGTTATGAATGTATCTGAGATAACCAAAATGCTTTTTTCAGAACTCATCAACTCAAAAGGCAATAAAGACACTCGTAAATTTTATCACAAGGACGGCCACAAAATACTAGGGACCGCATCTGTAGAAAAATTCTCATTTGAAGGAGAACCTTTTCTTGCTATTATTGGCGCCACTTTTAAGGATGCACCTGAAGAGTAAGGTATGAATAACGCACAACAAAAAAACACCACGATCTGTGGTGTTTTTGTTTTTGAACTTCTACATTAACATAAAAGTTCAAAAATTACATTTCTTTAAATTCTCGAGATTGTAAACTCAAAAACTTAAAAAGATGCCCGACAATGTTTTTTATTGTCGGGCGAAGATTTTTACAGATCATACGGACGCGTTGGCTGAGGATTCTTCAGGCCAAAAATTTTGGCAAAAATCCTCGGCTTTGAGGAGCATCCCTCGCCGGTCGGGATAAATACATCACCACCCGCACCGGTCGGGCCATCCTCCCACGTAAGGAGGATTAAATTTTTGTTAACATCCCACTCCAGCTTGGCTGCATTTGAGCCAGGATAGCAGTGACTACAGCAAAACCTTGCATTTGCATAGTGACCTTTATTTAGGTCACCAGAAATGCGGTCTGATACCTCATGACCACTACCTCCACAGTTACAAGTTCTCTCAGGATGGTGTGTTCTATCCTGAAAATCCCAATCCCATTTCCCTAGGAGATATTGTAACTTTTTTACGTCGTATGAAGCTTTAATCTTTTTCATTTCTTTCTCCTTCTTTTCAGGAACTTCCACGGTGTTCCTTTAGACCGACCGACCTCTTTTTGAGGTAAATCCCACTAAGTAAATATCTGGGTATGGTACTTTCGGTTTAAAAGAAAAGAAAGAAATATTGTAAGAAACTTGTCCTCTCTAAGTCTTCGAAGCTATAGCCTCAAAAACTTGGGGAGAAAGGAGAACATTTTTAATGATGTTTAACATCCCTGTTCTCCTTAGTTCTTGCAAGCACTTTCTTGTGCTTTTTTCTTTGGGGCAAATGCCCCGACTATGGTGCCATTAGCCAGCGTTTGACCAGTGTCCTGGTCAGTGGATTACGCCATTATTGCCATACTGTTTCACAAATTAGCTTCTTTGCTATTCCAGTGGCAATGCTCCACATCAACGTTGGTTTACAACGGCTTTTCTCCAGTCCTTCAGCACAAGGACGCTATTTCGGATTAACGGCGGGTACCGACCCCGACGCTCGTAGTACAATCAGCACAACTTAACTTGTGCTAACTGTTAACCCATCGAGTTTTTGGACAAAATCTTCACCGTGCTCGGCAAGCTGTTCCAGTGTTACGACCAGAGCTTCGTTATCCATGCCATTATTCTCATCTCCTACCAAGACGGTACCGATGAAAATTTGGCGATAATAATAGATTCGACTAGGTTTACTGACAACAACTCTTTTCCATTTCAAGGTGATAGGGTTGTTCACGAACCATAGTTTGTGGCAATATTGATGGTCTTGGTACAGGGCTCTGAACGAGAAATTTTCAGTTTCGTTCATAATATTACTGAAAACTTCTGCTGCATTTGCTAATAATTTTTCCTTGTCCATGATTTTCTCCTTCCATCGAGGTTGTGGGCTCATTACACCCGTTTTCTTTTCCCTCCTTGTCGAGGGCTTCTTAGTAAATCAACTTGTCGCTCACTCATGAGCAATGAGTTATTTTACCAATAAGATTCCCATGATCCTGCTGTGGCGTAGACACGTAGCCTCACAGATGGTCTGGGCGACCGGGACTACACATAGGTGTAGCAGCTATTCGGACCTCTAGGGCGCACCTAGAACTTTTTAAGCCCTCATTATTCTCCGTCGTACCTGTCCCTTTTTCGCTATCAGGTATTTATCGACTGCGGAATACTCGAGTTTGGTTGTGACCCAAATTCTCTTGAATGTGAGTATTCTTGGTTTTTCCTAAGTTGCCTTAGAAATGACACCAGATAAAGCTGGTATTCATGCCTATCGACTTAAACGTCGACGTGTTTTCTCATCTTGCTCATCAGAATATGCTTCTGCCTGCTCAAGAGTCAAGAAAGGCCTGTAATCTCCATTAATTGTTCCAATATCAGCCTTGGGGCTGAGATTAAAAGCCTGTTTTATAGCCTTCCATAGCTCTGGCGACCAATCCCAGGCCATAGGATCAGTCTTCTCGTTCGGCATTGCCAAGCCCTTGATCGGACTTCCGACGACATAACCGAACTGGTCGATGCACACTACAAAAATTGCTTTTTGCTTTTTCATGATTTCCTCCTTTCGATAAGTAGGTGTTTTCGGGATCATGAACCCGTCCCGCATAAAGCGAGAAAATGAATAAATATTTTATTTATCAAGGAACTTGTCCTCTCTAAGTCTTCAAGCACTAGACTCAAAAACTTGGAGAGATGCCCGACGGTTATTGATTGTCGGGCGAAGATTTTATTGCAATCAGACTTTAGACAAAGCTCTCACTTCGTCTGATGAATAGGAGAATCTCTGATCACCCCAGTTAGCATTAACGTGGGCAGTCAGCCAGTCTTCAGTAAAACCGAAGGACTGAAAATCTGCATCGGCGTTGTCGGTCATGTATACCGACACCGTCGGACCGCCCTGAAAATGACATTTAACTCTTAAGTCGCTGCCACACATGGGCTTAGACTCGCGAATTGACATTAAAACCGGAATGGGTTTTTTGATCCCTACTTCTTCCATGAGATCAATGGCCACTACTGTTGCGTCGTGCAAGGCACAACGCATTGCATAGTTTAAATAAACTTTTTTCATGATTGCTCCTTCCGGCTAATTGCCGAAATAAAATCTTACCGGTTGTTACTATAGGCCACCGGCTTCACCCTAAATATTCAAAGAACGATTCCCAACATTTATCAGGAATGTTTTTGAGGAAAAATGCACGCTGTCAGTGATGACCAATACTTGTCATGTGCAGTCTGCATTCTCTCCCCTCAAAAACACTCACGACCAATGTTTTCATAAAAAAACCATCTTTCCTGAGAAAAAAGATGGATAGCTACATTACAAAATAGCATATGCATAACCGATCTCTCCTCAGATCTATTGGCTTTTTGATTATCAATATCGCATTATAACACCATATCGTAACTTTGTCAAGTATCATGGTCAATATTATAAATTACTTGTGAACATTTTTTTGGCTAAAAATACAGATTTTGCTTAAAAATAACGTTTTTTATATAATTTTGACCATATCTGTGGACAAAACCTAGAAATAATGCTATACTTCTTATAGACTTAAATGCAAATAATATATGCAATTATCTCTAGAACAACTTAATTTGCTTGATCTTAGCGAAAATCAGCTTAATATCTACACTACCCTTCTTGAACATGAGTCGCTCTCAGCCACTCAACTTGCTACATCTACCAAGCTAAAGCGCCCTACTGTATACCGAACACTAGAGGAACTACACACAAAAGAGCTTATCGAGAAGCTAAGTGAACATGCTGTTGTCAGGTTTCGAGCCAAACATCCTTACGCATTGAAGCAATACTCAGAAAAACGCATCCAAGATATACGCACCACAAACACTACGATAGATGCGTTATTACCAGACCTTATACACACATACGAAACAAACCAAAACAAACCTGGAATTCAGGTGTATGATTCTATTGAGGATATAAAAAAGGCATATCTATCCCTGCTTGAGCCAAACTCTGAAATATTAGCAACTTTTTTTCGCCATCCTGATGGTGACTTACTTGAGAATTTTTGGGAAGAAACATATCACCCAACTGCTAAAAAGAAGAACGTTAGTACACGCTCACTAGTTGTAGATGGACCTAGAGCAACTGAGTATCAATCAAAAGACATTGAGCATAATAGAAAAAGTAGGATCTTGCCTGCTGATAAGTTTCCGCTAACAATGGAAAAAAATATTAGCCCTAATAAAGTGTTATATGTTTCGCCTGATCCACAAAAGTTACTTTGTGTCATTATAGAGAGTAAGGCAATTGCAGAGTCAGAGCGACTATTGTTTGAGCCCCAGTGGGAACAAGCAAAGACACATCAGTAGAGACAACACAGTAAAAACACCACAGATCGTGGTGTTTTTTTATTTATTAAAAAAATTACCGTTCTACTGTCTTGGTCTCAACAGGCGCAGTAACCTTTTCAACATCAAAATTTACCCTACCAAAGATTCTTCCACTCTCAGTCTCTACATCCACTCGCCACTCACCTGGCTCAACTACTGACTTAAACGAATATCCACGATACCCAAGGGCCCTACCCCCGCTTATAAAAAATGGCAAGCGGTCATGTGATTCCCATGTCTCACTAGATTCATTGTATCTTTGCCAGTGATGCACTATAGTCGCATCAAGCCCACTTGGCGCTCTAACTGCAGTAAATAAATAAAGCGGTTGATTGCTAGTTAAGTGTACAGTAGTTCCTGGGATTATCTTTTCCCAAAAAGAATATTTCTCCTGCGTCAGCACATACCCATGCCCTCTCCTTACAATATCAAAGTAAATACCATCTTCACTAACGCTTAGTGGAACTGGAGGAATTACATTGTAAAAATAAAATACATTCATCACCACCAAAATGGCAATCGAAATATTTATAAAAATCTTACGCTGCTCAGCAAATGACTTGATGCGAAAACTTAGTAGCTTTATATATAAAACAATCAAAACCATACTAACTGCACTTGCAAGCACAAACGCCCACCCGCTTATCGTCTTCAATATATACGGAAATATAAGAGAACTCACTGTCAAAAGTGTAAAGTAATACATACCAATCTGTACCACAGGCCGTGTATAATAATCACGGAAAATTTCATTTGAAAAAGCGAGTAGTATAATAACAATCAAAAACGGCCAGCTTACAGCAAAGCTGCCTCCAAAAAAATAAAAAATAAAAGCCGCAGACAAAAGTGCACCAAAACTGAGTTGTAATACAAACGGTACGAGCAGGCGACCATATCGGACATAAAGCATCTTCCAGCCTAAGCCTCTTATCTTTCCAGCATCATAAAGGTTAATATACAAAATAGCACTACCAGCCAATACAATATGCACCCCTAACAAAATAAATGCCGAGGTCGTATCAATAGTTCGAAATGTGATTGCATCCACCACAAAACCAAACACTAGCGTTCCTGGCAAGAGAAGGCGCTCGTACTTGAAATACCAATCTTTTAATTTTTCGTATCGCGTTATGTGTAGAATCTTTGCTTTTAGCATACCCGCCTTTATTTATATGTAGTATGCCGCAATCAGAGGGGTAAAGGCAAGTTTTGCGCCTTCTATAGCTCAAAAACACCACTCCTTAAATAACCTTGACTTTTCTGCTAAAATAAGGCAATATAGCATGTTGCCCATTAACATAAATAAGCACCAAAACATTTCACCAACACTGGGAGAAGAATCATGAGAAACATGTATCTGATGACGCTTTTGTTATGCGTCTTGCTTTGCAATGTAGCTTTTGGTCAGAAGCTATATGACGGAACTGTCAAGGTTAAAATCGACCAGGAGGAATCAACACATCCGGCGATGATACTAATATACGACAGTACCGCATACTTTGCCGCTAAGATGAACATCCGTGGAACCGATCGATATATCACCGGGGTTGAAATCGACGATAAGCCGCGTGTATATTATATGTCATCCGGAGGCAACGACTACACAGGTGGACGAGATAATAAGATCCACTTGAAAAAGAACCCGGGGTCCACTTACACATTTAGCTGCAAAGTGGAGCTTACCACCGTGGTTACGGACAGCACACCGGTTGAAAAAACCAAATACACCATCACCCTCGGCGGTATCAAAGTTGGGAATGCTACGTTCTGCTCGTTTGACTATGCCGGAAAAAAGTTCGGATTTACAAGGTTTGTATATAATGGCACAACCCGCTATATCGCCGGGATGCTCAACGGGAAGTATTACAAAGGAGTTTACGTCTCAAGTAATAAGAAGAACTATTACTTTGGGACAGAAACGTCTGGTAACAATTTTGTCGGCGGTATGATCAAGGAAGGATCATACGCAAGGCAGTCATTCTCACTGACAGCAACAGAGGTGTTGGTTCTCCAATAAGTTTTTAAAAAACCCCGCCAAAGGAACGGGGTTTTAAAATTTATATCACTTTCTTAAAACTAACTTTCATAACCGGTTCATACTCTTGGTCTTTGCTATCTATAACAGTTATATTCTCACCATTCACATACTGCGTTAGCGCAATATCAGATAGCATTTCTTGCGTTGCTTTGATCTCAAGTTTAAGATTCTCTAGTTTGTCATATTCAGAACCCATTTCTGCCTGTATATGAAATTCAATTGCTTTTTTATGCTCTCTAGCTTCTTTGGCTTTATCAACGGCGTCAATGTATTCTTCGCTGTTGTGAAGTGCATCCTTATACACTGATTGAAGTCGTTTTCGTTCTTGCTTCATTTCCTGAAGCTCATTAAATACTGTTTGGAGGTCTTTCATGTCTGCTTTGCATTAATAATAAGACAATGCATACATGATACCATATTGTTACATACCGTGCAGAACTTCGACTTTTGCTCCGAGCTTATTAAGTCTTTGAGCCAGATCTTCATACCCTCTATTAATAGAGTAAACATTACGCAAAATTGATTCACCGGGCGCAGCTAGCATACCCGCCAAGATAAGTGCGGCGGGCCTTAGAGCTGGAGGACACACTACTTTAGCTGGATGGAAATTAACTTTACCTTGCACATACACTCGGTGTAAGTCAGCCTGTACAACATCTGCACCAATTTTATTCAGCTCTCGATAATATACTGCCCTGTCCTCATACACCCAGTCATGGATAAGCGTTCTCCCTTTTGCTTGCGTTGCGATCAGTGTAAAAAATGGCAAGTTGTCTATGTTTATACCTGGAAAAGGACGAGCTTCTATTTTCTCATCTAAAGCAACCAACTTTGAGGGGTGTGTCTTGATATCAACCAATCTGGTATGGCCATTGTCCGCAACATACTCCTGTAAAATATCATATTTGAATCCCATTTTCTGCAGTTTATATAGCTCGAGCTCTAGAAAATCAATCGGACAACCAATGAGCGTCAATGGGGAGTTAGTAACTATTGCAACCGCCAAAAAGAACATAGCCTCGATAGGGTCTTGGCTAGGTGTGTATTCAATGTTTTTCTTTATAGAAGACAACCCTTCAATTTCAAGTGTGGTTGTACCAATACCCTTGATGCTCGCACCTAGATGCTCAAGGAAGTAACATACATCCTGCACCATGTAGTTTGCTGAAGCAAATTTAATAGTCGTTTTGCCAGGAAGAAGAGCAGCGGCCATAATAGCATTCTCAGTTACTGTATCGCCGGACTCATAAAGAACTATGTCAGCTGACTTTCGCGTGCCTACCTTCACCTGATACTCACTATCAGTTACAGAAATCTTTACCCCAAACTTCTCCAGAGCAAAAAAATGAGGTCTAACAGTACGTGTACCAAGTCTACACCCACCTGCTTGAGGCAGTGAAAACTCATCATACTCATGCATCAATGGTCCGAGAAGCATAATAATACTTCTTGTCTTGCGGGCAGCTTCGATATCAAGCTTTTCCAAGTGCAGCTTATCTGGACGTTTTATTACGATGTCGTTATTGTCTCTCCACTCAACATCCACTCCGATACTCTCAAGAACTTCAATAATTCTTTCAACCTCAGCAATCTGTGGCATCTTTTTTAGCACTGTTGTGCCTTTGTTAAGAAGACTTGCACATAAAAGCCCAACTGCAGAATTTTTTGACCTGTTTATTGTAACTGTACCCTTAAGAGGTCGACCTCCAGTAATACGCAGGTTTAGATCATCACCTGAAAGTGTGATGATGTCGTGTTTTAACACCGAACCAATCTTCACAAGCATCTCTGTGCTAAAATTTTGCTCACCCTTTTCCATACGAGCAACAGCTGATTGACTAGTCTTTAGCTTTTTTGCAAACTCGCTTTGTGTCATGCCCCGTTTCTCACGATAATGAGCTATTAGATCACCTATTTTTGATGTTGATGATGTATGTGCCATAAAAGTTATTAGTGTTTAGCCATAAAATTATATCATATGTGATATTTTTATACAACAACCCACTCTTATAGTTACCAATCATCAAACTAAAACTATTGTTGTTACAAAAAAACAATTCACAAACAATTTTAATACAAAAAAATATTATTATTTTGCTTTTTTGCATTTACTTTTTGACTGTAAAATTGTATACTTTGGGTGTTTATAATTTTATAAACATTGAGATCATTATTTTCTCTCGAGAAAAATGATGATCTCTTATCCTCATGTTAGAAAGGAGGTGAAACCCATGCCAGCAAAGAAAAAACGAAAGTCTCCAGCTAAGCCTAAAAAGCGCACTACTACTAAGAAGCGTAAGGCTGCTCCAAAGCGAAAGACTACAAAGAAGAAAACAACTGCTAAGAAGCGCAAACCAGCTAAGAAGACTGCTAAGAAGAAAGCAGCTCCAAAGCGTAAGAAAAAAGCAGCGCCTAAGAAAAAGGCTGCAGCTAAGAAGCGCAAACCAGCTAAGAAGACTGCTAAGAAGAAAGCAGCTCCAAAGC